>NZ_CVTK01000032.1:0-16053 GCF_900004785.1 Pseudomonas sp. 28 E 9
CGATTTTTCTTACGAAAAATCAAGAAGTTGGAGTTATTGAAGAAGCCTGCATGAGTCGGCAACTTGGTTTGCACCACACAAAAACAAGATCCCAAACCCATGCAGGCCATCCGATTTTTACACAGAGCGCTCGCTCAAGCACTGCCTTCAATCCACTCTCGTCGCCTGACAACACTGATGAGTTGTGTCAGTTCGTTACTGCAAGGCCGCCGCCTGACGCTGACAGCGCTCGGACGTTTTATGCCAGGTCAGGCATTCCCCAAACATGCAATCAAGCGGGTTGATCGGTTACTGGGCAATCAACACCTCAGAGCAGAGCGTCCGCTGTTCTACTGGGTGATCCTGCGGGCATTGCTGGGGTCGGTGAAGCACCCATTAATCTTGGTTGACTGGTCCCGAATTGATGCTCCCGGCAACGCTTTTTTGTTGAGGGCCGCGATACCTCTAGCGGGGCGCTCATTCCCTATTTATGAAAGTGTTCATGAACGCGAGGGCTGCCCCAAATATCAAAACCGCCTGCTCAAAACACTGGCTGAACTACTGCCCGATGGATGTGTTCCAGTGATGGTTACTGATGCAGGTTTCCGGCGCCCATGGATGAAAGCAGTGGCCGCACAGGGCTGGTACTACGTGGCTCGTATACGAAATCGGGAGCTTTATCGTGGTGACGAAAATGAGTGGCTGCCCGTGCAAGATCTCTATGCTTTGGCCACTTCGTCACCCAAGTCGCTTGGTCGGGTCGAGATGACGCGTAGCGCTCCGCACTTGATCAATTTGTACTGCGTGCGACATTCAGCCAAGGGCCGAAAGCATCAACGAGTGACTGGCTCAATCGCCAAAAGTAAGCTCAGCCGACAGTCAGCCAGGCGTGAACGGGAGCCCTGGTTGCTTGCCAGCAATCTGAGGCAAGACGAATGGAATCCAGCAAAAATAGTGGCGATCTATAAGCGCCGTATGCAGATCGAAGAAGGCTTTCGAGATGTAAAAAGTGAGCACTTGGGATTAGGCCTGAATCTGCATCGAAGCCACTGTCCAAAGCGCATTGAGGTGTTGTTGTTGATTGCTGCTTTGGCCAACTACCTTCTGTTTTTAACGGGGTTGCAGGCACGAGAACGCGGCTTGGAGCGACGCTACCAAAGCAACAGCATCAAAGAAAAGCGAGTGCTTTCATTGTGGCGACTAGGCTTGGAATACTGGCGAATCTGCACAGATTTTGGAGGACGAGAACACATGGAAATATTGGAGCGGGCTCTGCGTGATGAGGTGCGCCATCAAGCGCAGAGCTTAGGGTGAATTTGTGGGGATCCTTCAGGGTCTGACCCCATTTTCCAAGTCTCCCTCTTTCACTCTGATTTGCATGCTGTTTTCCATATCAAGACCGACCGTCTACCGAACACTCGCACGCCAATCAATCGGGGTGGCTGTGACATGAGCGGGCCAGGAGGGGCAACGGCAACAGGTGCGTCGTCGAGGTTGATCCCACGTTATGGGTTGCGGATAGTCGCGATGTGTTTCGATAGTCATTGTGCAGTTCTTCCCTTCGTGCACGGATTAATAATCTGCATAACGCTCTTGCTAGTCCCCACATAGCTTCCTCCTGGTACAGCCAAAGCAGAATAATTCTTACGCCCTGTATCCTGAATAAAATTCCCTTGCTCACCCGTGAAGGTTTCAGTGCTTGGAGGTGCCAGTACACTCAGAAACTGGTCCTTCTTTTCGAGTGCTAAGGCACCAGTTATGGGGACTAACCTCAGCAGTGCGGCATAAGGCTCAGTGAATACGTAAAAATCACCGGCCTCGGTTCTTCCATTTTGCATGTGTGCACATTGAATATCGCTGGTGTTGATGACTACAGCGCTCTCATACATGCCGCCTTTAAAATATGCTAGTACTAGATTGGTCTTGGTCACTACACCAAGGCCGTTCCTAGGCTGGCACACGTTCAGATCGCCATAGGGAAATAAACACCAGTTGATTTGCGATATGGAGACGATATCGTCTGAGTTGAGCTTCAGATCGCGTTCTATATTGGCGCGTGCTTCCGGGGTTTCGTATGGGATTGCGCATGCACTCAAAAGAGCTGCAAGAGTGAGGACGAACGTTGATGCAAAAATCCGTTTCATAGCTTTCTTTTCCTAGGCAGTTCGCTATCAAGTCACGAGCGTGATGTAGTGCAGTGCCGGCAATCCGGATTCGCTATCTGAAATCTGGTCCGGTTCCTGACTGATAATCTCCTTGGCCACCTTATGAAGAACAGTGGCCTGACCCCTATTTCCCCAAAACTTTTAGCTGCTTAGCTATTTTTCTGGCCGAGTGACGTATTTTTTGAGTCTCTCCATCTTTACTCAACGCCTCCAGCTCCGCCTCTAAGCTATTAGATCTCGGGACGAATAAAGCCCATTTCAACGCCAAACCAGACCAGTACTCACTCTGACTTCTAAGACCTGCCAAAACAATTTGCTCAAATGGAAATAAGTCTATGAACTCCTCGGAAAGCCCATAACCTTTAAGTCCATCAATCATCTTGCAACGAACCACTTCTGGTAGATCTTCTAACACTGGCAGAAAAAATACACACGTAGTTTCGTCGCTGACTGTCTGAACAACAGAATCTGTCGATCTAGCCCAAAGCCCCTTGGAAGTAAGCCCCAAAAGAAAACGCCCCCCACACAACTTTGCTACAGGAAGCCAACTCAAATTAGCCCCTTCAGAGTTGTACTCAATTTTTTTTATCCAAGGAGCATCTAGTTCACCGAGCTCCATCAATAGCTTTTTTTTCAGATCATCTATCATCTAGATATCCCGTGAGTATGGGTAACATCCACCCCATGGCTGCTCATAAAGGACTTGAACTGCTCACGAAGCTCGGGAGTCCAGTTCATCCCGTAATGTCCGCTCCATTCATAGGTTCGAAGAACTCCATTTTCCTTCCAGATCCCGCCGCCGACGATAGCGTCAGATGAAGGGATTTTTCCAGCATCCAATATCCCATCATGCCCAAATTGATTCCGCCCCATGATGAAGCGCTGACTAGCCGGATCGTAAATAAAGTCAATAGGTTTTGAATTGCTCAACCCTTGTACAGCTTTAGAGGACGAATATGCATCACTGACTCCTAAGAAGCCCTTAGCTGGCCCACTGCCATTTGCCGCAGCTTTTGCACCATTAACTCACAGAGGTAAGGATCACCCCCTCACTGATCACTATTTCCTCTGGGATCTCATCATAGACAAAAAGCTCATCACCTAAGTTTAAAATGGATAGGCAAAAACCGTTATCAAACGAGAGAGCAACGCCTATCACTACGTCTTCTGCTAAGGACTGCACAAGCGATGCAGACACTAACCTCCTTCCTACAACATCGGAGAAATAAAGCTCACCAGAAATACAAAAAATATCTTGCCTACCGTATTCACCTAGATCGCAACTTGAAATCGGATTCAAAGAAAAACAGATAGACGCACCATCGGGTCCACCATACAGTTTCCCAATTTCAGAATTTTCAAATAGAAGGCCAACCTCTTGAGGGGCAGAATCCCTCTCGGAATAGAAAACATGGAATAGAGCATTAACTGACAGTAGTTTCTTCCCGAGCACCGTTAACAGCCAGGCAATCATAAGTCTAGTAGAGTTCATTACCTGACGCCTCCCTTTAATGCACTCTGTACAGATGGATTCTAAGTTACCCCATCCTTCAGGATAGTAACGAATGTTCCATCAGGCTTGGTAACAACCACATCATTACCCTTAACTCTGAAAAACACATCACCCCGTGCGCCATTTGCTCCTTGCCCAGCAAAAGTTCCAGGGATTACCTTTTCACGGTTACTCCCAACGTTATGAATTTTATCGAGTACCACTTTACGATCTGCTGGGCTAGCCGCGTTGCCGCCGAAATCTTCAACGTGCTTACCGAGTTTTTGCCTAGCTGCTTCGAATCTACCTTAAATACTGCACCAGCGCCTACGCCACTTGCAGGAATAGATGTGGCACCAGGTTTTGGAAGAAGACCGGACACTTCCCCTTTTGCACCAACTAGCTAAGTCAGAATGACTCTATAATTTTTTTCGCTAACCATGCCTCACTTTTATCTATAGATATGTAGCATCCTTCGAATGAGCCGCTTGTCAAAACAAGTCTATGCCCTGCATATTCAATAGTAACCAGAATTGAGTAAGGGCCTTGCTCACGCTTTATTTCTTCTGCATTTAGCTTTTTCAAAACAGCGCCAACAAATTCCTCAAAGTTTTCTTCTTCATACTCATTAAAATAAACAAAATGACCAAGCTCGGAACTAGACTCAGAAAAACGATTCATGCTCACATCCCCAACCCATTATTCACGCTTGTTCTAGATGACTGGGATTTTTCGATAATTTTGCGCCACAAATCATCCCCAGAAAGACCTTGTGACGAGTATTTATTAGCGATTTCCGACCACGCCCTATTGGGATCGCTCTTATTCAAAGAATCTGCCAAACCTCTGTTAGACATTAACTCTCTAGCTGTAGACCTTAAATCATTCCTCATGGCAAACGCCTGTTTAGCCTGATCTTCCAGAGACAATCCTGCATCAATTCGACTGGGAATTTCTGCCTCTTTGGATAAGTACCAAGCCCTAGCCTCTCTATCAGTTAGAGTCTTAGGTTGAGCAACATTGTCCCACCACTTTGTATAGGCAGCAGAATCATCGATTGCTTTTGCACCCGTTTTTACACCACCCGCAACAGCCAGCGCCCCGCCACCAAACACACCAAACGCCGTCCCCCCGAGAGTAGCATTCCCGCCCGCCACTTCCGCAGCGGCTATTGCAGCCTGGTTGCATGCCAGCGGAGCAAACGCGCACCCCATCAACAGTTCAGGTGTAGCCACTGCCAGCCCGAGAGCACCAGGTATATAGACCCAACCAGCAACATAATCATGGCCCGGCCCCTCATACCCATCGCTTCTGGCCAAGGATCTGAACGCCTCAGAGATCTCATCAGGTGTCTTGCCTTGCTCGATCATTTCAGCGCCGAGACTGGTCGCAGCAGCTCCCCAATTACCGCCCATATGTACGAAATCGTTGTAGCGCTGAGCATTCCCCGCCACCCAACTGGCTGTCTCGGGATCACCATTACCCAGAGCGCCCGCCAACACCCCAATAACTTGAGCGGTGGCTACTTTGAACTGAGGATTCGTAGCAAGCTGAGAATCCAGGTATTTACCAAGATTCTCTGTCGCAATAGTCGTCAATCCTTCCGCAGCAGCCCCTGCAAGTGCGCCTGTTTTGAAATCACCGCCCTTGGCAGATGAAAGTGCTCCGCCCAAGACAGCATGCATGAACACTTTTGAGGCTGTGCCAGGGCTGACTTCCAGATAATCCGCTAAATCACCGACTTGTTTATTTCCAAAAGCGGCGGTGAGATCGAGACCTTCTGAAATGGCCGCAGCACCGAGATTATCTTTTAAACTACCGCCGTTGATCGCAGTGTTAACGCTACCTGTGACCAATGCATGTGTGCTGCTTCGAAGTACGTTCTCACTAACCGTATTCCAATCCAGCATGTTTGAGGAATAGCCTGGGTTGTTGACACCATTGGCATTCAGAATCAAAGGACCGTCGGGATTCCAACCCGCCACAGCGGTATCTATGCCGGCCAAGATACCACTTGTAACCATCTGGGTTGCATAGCCTTTAATCGCATTTTTATTGGTTGCGGCTTTCAGGCCCGCACCAATGTCTCCGCCGCCATTGATAGTGCCTACAGCAAAGTTGCTGGCCATGGCTCCGGCGAGAGGCCCCAGATAGAAGCTTGCGACAATCGAGATAATCAGCGCGGGTGCAGCACCTAAACCTGAGTGCTTGTAATCCCAACTGTCATGAATCTCCTTCACAACTCGCCAATCAACTTGGCCGTTGGCTTCGGCTTGCTTGATCCACGCTAATTGAGGTTCAGCTTGAACCATCGCATCAATCGTTTGGCTGACTGTTTTTTGATCAATTTGTTTAATGTCGATATTGATCTTGCCAGCAGCACGGATAGCTAACTCACCCTGAGCCACCATTTGTGTCTGACGCAGCGTCTCGTCTGTAGCGCCCTTCCCCTTGGCACTGTTCCACGCCAAATCGCTTTTGCTCTTCTCATGACTCTCCTGATGCAGATCCTTCACCGCCTCAAACGTCACCGCCCCCCCACTGACAATCGCAATATCCCCGCCACTGTCGAGCTTCGCCGCCTGATACTTCTGATCCCCACCACTCTCCAGCGTCAGGTCACCCCCCGTCTTGATCTCGCTCCCGACATTCTTCACATCGGTCACTTCATCCCGCTGGGTCTTCTTGCTGCCCCACCCGCCCTTCTTGCTCATGTCATACAGCGAATAGTGACTGTCTTGCGCGGCAAGCAGTTGCAGTTCGTTATCGGCATGCACGTACGCTTCGTTGCCTGCGCTGATTTTGCTCGCGACCAGGGTCAGGTCGGTGCCGGCCACGGCGATCAGGTCGCCGCCGGCTTTGAGTTCGGCGCTTTGTTGGGTGACGCTGTCCAGTTGGGTGGTGGTTTTGGTCTGGCCTTTTTTGCCTTTGGAGTAGTCGTGCTGTTCGTTGGCGGCGGCGGCCAGGGTCAGGTTTTCGCCGGCTTTGACGCTCAGGTCTTTGGCCGCGCTGACGGTGCTGGCGACCACGGCGATGTCGCGTCGGGCGTCGATGGCGAGGTTGCCGCCCACCTCTACGCTGGAGCCGTGTTGCAGCAGGGTTTGTTCCGTGCTCTTGACCCGGCGGCGCTGGTAGGCGGCGCTGTCTTCTTCGGTCTGGCTGGCGATCACTACGTCGCGGCCAGCGGTCACGCTGGCGTTGCCGCCAGCCTTGAGATTGCTGCCTACGTTGAGCACATCCCGGCCGGCGTTAAGCCTCAAGGTATCGGTAGCTTCGAAGCGCGAGGCATCGCTGGCCACGTCGTCGCGCAGTTGGAATCGCTCGCCGTCACGCTTGAAGGTGGTGACGGTGCGCTCGTTGATGATGTCGCCGGTCACGGCCGTGGCGCTGATGTCGCGGCCGGTGATGATGCCGCCACGGCTGTTGCGGATCGAGTCGGTGGCGAGCATTTCCAGGCGGTTGCCGGCTTGCATCAGGCCGCTGTTGTCGATGTTGCCGGCGACCATGTTCAGGTTATTGGTGGCGCGCAGGGTGCCGCTGTTGTGCAGGTCGCCACCGCTGATCAGGCTCACGTCCTGGCCCTGGATCAGCGCGCCGTTGGGGGCCAGGCGGTTGTTGGCCTGAGCCAGGTAGAGCACCGGGGTCAGGACTTTCTCGCCGTTGACCTCGGCCTCTTCCATCCAGACGATGTCGTGGGTCAGCGCCGCCACTTGCTCGGCGGTCAGCGATACGCCGAGTTGCAGGTTGAGCGAGTCCTTGTAGGAGATGGCGTTGTCCATCAGGTAGCGGAACAGCGCGTCGTCGCTGGCGAGGCCGTTGATATAGCGCTGGCCGGTACGCGCCACCACGGCTTCGCGGATCAGGCGCTGCTCGTAGAGGCCGTCGCCCAGGCGCTTCCAGCTGGCGTCAGGGTTGTAGCCGAGTTTGCCGAGCAGGTAGTCGGAGCTCATGAACTGCTTGAGGTCAGTGAGCGCCGGGTTGGTTTCGATCAGGTATTTGTGGCTGTTATCCACCGGGGCAATGTCCGGCACACCCTGCACGCGGGTGACCGAAGGCGCGCGGCTGTCCAGCACCCGCGGGCCCTGGCCAGTGACCGCGCCGCTGACCGGCTGGCCATCGAGGCTGAAACCGCGTTCTTGCACGGCGCTGTAGTCGAGGGTTTTCTCGCGCTCGGCGGCGCTGACCACTCGCCCGTTCACGCTGAAGTCAGCGCTGCCGGTGGCGGTTTTACCCGCTGCGCCGGCCTTTGCGGCCTGGCCGCTGAGGCGGAACAAGCCGTTCTGACTGGTCGGCAAACTGAAGCCAGGCAAGGTCACCGGGTTGACCTGACGCTGGGCCAGGTCCGGCGGCAGTTGCGCAGTGATCGCCGGTTTGACCGTGGAGGCAAACACGTCGGAGTTGGTGTTGCGGTTTTGCGCCGGCGTATTGATATCCGTGGCGTTGGCGCGGATCACGCTGTTGTTGATTTGCTGCGTGGCGTTAACGGTGACGGAACCGGCCGCCTGAATAACAGCGGGGGCAATCACACGTCCGGCGGTGGCGACGACATAACTGGAGTCGTTGTAGAAGTTACCGATCCCGTCTCTCAGCTTGGCGATGGTCATTTCGCCGGGACGGTAGTCGGCCGAGTTGGGGTTGTTGTAGAGGTTGAACTGATCCCTGCGAGTGATAAACGTGTTGTAGACGCTGTCGTTGCGGGTATAGAACTCCGAGTCGAAGTGGCGATCTTCGCCACCTGCTGCGCCTGTGTTGTTCAGTACACCGGTATCGATCTGGATATTGCCCGCAGCCGAGATTGAGCTGTAGAGGTTGTCGACGGTTTGCGCGCCAACGGTCAGGCCTGCACCCGATGAGATGTACGCCGTGGGGGAACTGCCGGTGACGACGTCCTCGTAGCGCTCAACCGAGCGGAAGTGCACTTCACAGCCCTTGCCGTCACAGAAGTCGTCGTAGTAGGTGTCGAAGCTGCCCGACACCAGTTTCATTTCGGTGCTGAATTGGTCGCGGCGGTTGCTCAGGGTGTCGGCCAGCAAACGCATGTTGCCGGTGCTTTCCAGGGTGCCGGAGACGTTTTCGATCAGGACGCTGCGCCCGTTGGCGTCGTCGCGGGCGATGTCCAGGCCGCCCAGGCTGTAGACGTCGCCATAGCGGTTGCTGAAATCATTGACGCGCAACGTCATGTCGTTGCCGCTGAAGACCAGGCCCTTGTCGTTGAGCAGGTGAGTGGCGTTCAGGCGGACCTTTCCAGCGCCGCCCAGAGTGCCGTAGTTGTTCAAGGTGGTGGCGTTGACGGTCAGGTCGCCGATGGCGGTCAGGCGCCCGCGATTGTTCAGGGTGGTGCTGTTGATCCGGGTAAGTGCACCGCCGGCAATCCGTGCGTTATCGCCCAGGTCCATGCGGGCGCTGGTGAGGCTCATGGCGCCCAGGCTGCTGATGCGGCCGTTGCCGCTGTAGCCACCGGTCAGTGTCAGGTTGAGGGTGCCATCGCTGGCCAGCAGGCCTTCGTTGGTCCAGGTGCCGCCGACGCCGGTCAGGCTTTGTGCGCCCAGCAACTGGCCGCTGGCGGTCTGGGTGAACTCGCCGATGTCGAGGTTCAGGCGGGCGGCCTGAATCACGCTGCTGTTGGTCCACTTGGCGGCCGTGATGTCCAGTTGGCCGCTGGTGACGAAGCTGCCGCCGGCACGGGTGACCTGGTCGGACGTCAGGTCGAATGTGCCGCTGCCGGTGTGCACGATGCGCCCGCCGTTGTTGTCCAGGCTGGCCGCTTGCAGGTCGAGCGCTTCGTTGGCGCTTTCCAGCGCACCGAGGCGGTTATCGAACAGCCCCTGTGTGCTGATGCGGGTGGAACCGGTGCGGCCCATGGCCCGCAGCGTACCGCCCACGTTGCTGATGGTTTGCGCGGTGAGGCCCAGGGTGTCGTCGCTTTCGATCAGGCCAAAGCGGTTGCTCAGGGCGCCTGTCAGGCCGAAGTCGATGGTGCGCGCGCCGACCTTGCCGCCATTGCCGGCAGCCGTGCCCTGGTTATCGAAATCCTGGGCCGTGACCTTGAGCAAGGTGTCGGCATACACACCGCCACCCTGGTTATTCAAGGTGCTGGTGACGATACGGCTTTCACCGCCCAGGGCCGAGAGGTGCCCCAGTTGGTTGAGCAAGCCGCCGTTGGCGGTGATGTCCAGCGATTGCGCCTGGGTGATCCCGCTGCCGTTGTCGAACAGGCCGCTGACCAGTTTGATCCAGCCCTTGCTGCTGTTGAGTATGCCGCCGGCGCTGTTGACCACACTGGCCGTCTGCAGGTCCAGGTTGCCACTGAGGCTGTCGACCCGGCCGCCCTGGTTGTTCAGGTCGCCACTCAAACGTAGCCGATTATCGACTTGGCTTTGCAGCGTGCCTTTCTGGTTATTCAGGGTTCGGGCGGCCAGATCGAGCTTGCCCTTCTGGCTGAAAATCAGGCCGTCCTGCTGGTTGTTGATGTCACCGGCCAACAGCTTGATCACCAGGTCTTTCTGGCTGGCGAGGGTGCCTTTGTCGCGGTTATCCAGATCGTCGGCGAGGGTCAGGTCGAGCCGGTCCTGGCTGACCAGTTGCCCGCCCCGGTTGTCCAGGCTCGACGCGTTCAGCAGCAGGGCTGCGCCACTGGC
Source organism: Pseudomonas sp. 28 E 9 (assembly GCF_900004785.1). Taxonomy (NCBI): domain Bacteria; kingdom Pseudomonadati; phylum Pseudomonadota; class Gammaproteobacteria; order Pseudomonadales; family Pseudomonadaceae; genus Pseudomonas; species Pseudomonas sp. 28 E 9. The sequence continues at coordinate 10,275 of NZ_CVTK01000032.1, forward strand.
CAGACGGGCGTTGTTGGCGTTGATCAGCGCACCGCTGAGGGTGCCTTCCAGGGTGCCCTGGCTGATCAGTTGACCCGCGCTGTTGTCCAGGCTTTGGCCAACCAGGGTGATATTGGCAGCACTGATCTGGCCGCCACGGTTGAGGATTTCACTCTGGGCATGGTTGAAGCCCATGTGCTGACCGGCGGAAATCAAGCCGCCGTTGCTGTTGTCCAGGCGCCAGGCGACGGTGAGGCTGACATCCGCCTGGCCTGAGATGATCCCTTGATCATTGTTCAGGCTGGCCGCGCTGATGGTTTGCGTGCCCTGACTGACCAGGGCACCTGCCGCGTGGTTATCCAGCGTGCCGGTGAGCGTGGTGAGCAGGGTACCGCTCTTGCTCGACAACGTGCCCTCGGCGCTGTTGTCCAGGCTGCCCCCGACGACCGTCAGGCCATTCCAGCCGGAGATCAAACCCTTGTCAGCGTTGACCACGGCATCCGCTTCGAGACGCAATTGATCGGCACTGAGGATGACCCCGCGACCACCGTTATCAATGCGCTTGGCGGCCACACTGAACGCCGTCTGGCTGGAGATTTCGCCTTGTTCACGGTTGGTCAGGTTGGCCAGGCGCGCGAAGGTCAACGGTCCATTGGCGCTGATCAAGCCCGCGCTGTTGTCCAGATCGCCGCCTTGCAGGTCGAGGCTCACGGCGCGTTCGCCGATCAAGCGGCCCTGGCGCTGGATCAGCTTCTGGACCGTGAGTTTCAAGTCGCCCTTGGACGAGATTTCTCCGCCCTGGCTTGAGTCCACACGCTGGCCTGCCAGGGTGAGATCGCTTTGGCTATTGATCAGGCCCGCACTGTTGTCGAGATTGGCGACGGTCAGGTTCAAGGCGTGCTGGCTGCCGATCACGCCGCTGCGGTTATCCACATCAGCTGCGGTGATTGTCAGGCTGCCATCGCTGACCAGTTGCCCGCCCTGGTGGTTATCCAGCGCGCCGGTGTTGAGCGTCTGCAGCGTGCCGGCCGAGAAGCGGCCCTTGTCGCTGTTGTTCAATGAGCCGGAGGTTGTAGTCAGCGCGGTAGCAGCAGAAATCAGCCCCTGGTTATGGTTGTCGAGAAGGCCTGTGACCTTCAGGTCCAGCGCGCCACGGCTGGCGAGGGCGCCACCGGCCTGGTTGTCCAGGCTATCGGCATCCACCTGCAAGAGGTTCCTGGCTGACAACACACCTTCGACGCTGTTATCCAACGCCTTGGCGATGCGCACCTGAAGGCTGTCGCCACTGATGACTTTGCCGCCCCGGTTGTTCAGCGCGTCGGCCGTCAACACGAAGGATTGGGTGCTGGAAATCTCGCCGCCCTGGCTGTTGTCGACGCTGCCCAGGTTGCTCAGCAGCAATTGGCCGGGGGTCGCAATCAGCCCGTGGTCGCGGTTGATCAGTTGCCCATGGTTCAAGTCCAGGTCGATGCGGGTATTGCTGACCAACTCGCCACGATCGTGTTGGTCCAGCCCGGTCAGGGTGGCCTTGACCGTGGACCTGGCAAAGATCGAACCTTGCTGGCTGTTGTCCAGTTGCCCGGCATTCAAGGTGATGCCGGCGTCACTGCTGATGCTGCCGCGCTGGCTGTTGTCCAGACCCGCGCTGCGCACGTCAACCTGTTGCTTGGCGCTGATCACACCGGCCTGGCTGTTGTTCAGCGCCGCGCTCACCAGGGTGGCCGTGCCATCGGCCAGCAGCTTGCCCGCCTGATTGTTCAGTTGGCCGTCGGTTGTAATCGACAGCGCGTTGGCGGCGGACAGAATGCCGCCCTGGCGGTTGTCCAGCGTGCCAGCCTTCACCGTTAACGCGCCTTCACTGAGCAAGGTGCCTTGGTCATGGTTGAGCAGGTCGCCTGTCAGGTTGATATTCAGGCCTTTCTGGCTGGTGATGCGGCCGCCCAAGCTGTTATCCAGTTGACCGCCGTTCAGTACGAGGCCCTCGCGTCCCGCCAGCAGGCCTTTGCTCTGGTTGAGCAGGCGTTGCACGGTCAGGCTCAAGCCGCTGTCACCAATCACCTTGCCGGCGTTGTTGTTCAACTGGTCGGCCACCAGCAGCACCTTGGCCTGGCTGGAGATCTCGCCTTGCTGGTTGAGCACGGTTTGGCTGCGCAAATCAACGCCGTCGGTGGCGGCAATGAGACCGCCGTTGCGGTTGTCCACCGAGGTGCCGGCAAGGCTCAGCACGCCTTCACTGACCAACTCACCCGCTTGCTGGTTGAGCACGCCGACGGTGGCCTGCAGATCGCCCTTGGCACTGATTCGACCGGCGCCGTTTTGCAGATGGCTGGCATTGAGCGTCAACCGGCTATCACTGCTCAGTTGGCCGCCATTGCTGTTGTCGACGCTGCCACCGGTCAGGGTCAATGCACCATCAGCGATCACCAGGCCGCCCTGGTTGGCCAGGGTATCGCCGTGCAGCGCCAGGGTGGTTTTACTCGATACCAGCCCAGCCTGGGCGTTGTTCAGTTGACCGACCTGAACCTGCTGGGCCCCTTGGCTGACCAGGTTGCCTTGATTGTGATTGTCGAGCAGCCCGGCGATGGTCGCGGTCAGGTTGCCCTGGCTGGCGACGGAGCCTTGGTCGCTGTTATCCAGGCTTGCGGCTTGCACCGTCAGCAGGCTGGTGGCGGAGAAAATCCCCAGGCGGTTATCAATGGCGCCGCTGGCGGTCACGTTGAGTTGGCTGCCCAGCAGTTTGCCGGAACGGTTATCCAGCGACGTGGCGCTAAGAGTGGTTTGCTGGGCGGAAATTTCGCCCGCCCGGTTGCTCAACGCCCCGGCAGTTACCTGGACCTGCTGTTGGCTCGCGACCAAGCCGTTATCGTTGGTCAATTGCCCGGCGTTGAGCGTCAGGTTCTTGAGGCCTATTACTCGGCCGTTGCGGTTATCCAGCGCAGCCGTCACCGTGACGTCGGTGCTGTTATCACTGTGCACCAAGCCAGCCGCTCGGTTATCCAGGCCGGTGGCATTGACCTTGAGCGCGTCGGCCCCCAGAACCCGGCCGCCCCGGTTATCGAACTGGCCTGCGCTGGCCACGGTTTTCACACCGCTCAAGGTGCCACCCTGGTTATCCAGGGTTTGTGCAGCGGCGACCGTCAGGGTGCGACTGGCAACCACGCTTTGGCTGTTTTTCAGGCTCGTCGCCGTCAGGTTGACGTCGCCGTTGGTATTGCGGCTTTCATCGGCATTCACGCCGGCCTCGATGATGCCGTTGTTGATCACCTGCCCGCTGCTGGTCAGGCTGATGCTGTCGCGCGCGGCGAGGCTTTTCTGGTTGCTCAAGCCTGTGGTGGTTTGCGCGTCGATTCGGGTACCGGCATACACCGCGCCCGTGGCGTCAAGCTGGTCGGCCTTGATCACCACCGCTTCGCTGGCCTTGGCATTGACCATGCTCAGGCGCCCATTGGCGTCGAGCTGGATATCCCCACCACTGGCCGCCAGGGTGCCGTCGAGCTTCACGCCCACACCGGCCTCGGTGCCCACCAGTTTGATCGCGCCGGCATACATGCCGCCCAAGGCAGACGAGTCGATCGCCAGCTCGGGTTTGGCGCTGCCGTCATCGGCGCGGGCGGTGGTTTTCAGGCTTTGTGCATCGACGTCGTTGCGCCCGGCGATGACGTTGAGTTCGCGGGCGTTGATTTGTGCGTTGATCTTGGCCGAGCGGGTGATGATGTCGAAGCGGTCGACGTTGCTGGCGTTCAGGCCTTCGCCGTCGATGGTCACCGCGCCGCCATCGACCTGGTAGCTTTTCAGCTGGCCGGTGGGGTCGATGATGGGTTTGCCGGTGGTGAGGGTGACGTTGGGGGTGTTGATGAAGCCGCAACCGGCGCAGGTCACGCCGTACGGGTTGGCCACGATGACCTTGGCCGACTGCCCCGCCACTTCGGTATAGCCGCGCAACTGGCTGGCGCTGCCGCCGTTGACTTCGTTGAGGATGACGCTGGCCGCGCCGCCCTTGAGGTTGGGGTTGCCGACAATGATCCCGCCCAGTTGGGTGTTTTGCAGCGCGCCGTTGGCGTTGTTGAGAATCACGCCGTTGGGACCGACGTTGTACTGCTGGAACTGGTTATGGGACAGGCCCGCGCCGTTGGGCGTGGCGATGTTCACCACCGGCACGCCATTGCCCGCCGCGCCCACCGTGGTACCCGGCGCACTGACCACAATGCCCTCGGCCTGGGCCAGCAGCGGCTGCCAGAACAGCGCATTGGCGAGAATCAGCGCCAGCCCGCGCTTGGGCAAACCGAAGAACGCGTTTCGCGGCTTCAGGGCGGCGGAAGGTTGGCGGGCCAGGAAGGCAAATTGTCGAACGTCCATTTTCAGTTTCTCGCTGCGGCGCAACGTTGAATTACAGGAAGAAATCCAGGCGGAAGTAGATCGGCGCTTCGCGCTCGGTGACGACGCCGGGTCTTTCCAGCGAGTGGGCAAAGGTCACGCTGGTGCTGACGTTCTTGCCACGGGCGAACAGCTCCAGGGAGTTGCTGGACACGCGGCCATGAACGTTGTCGTTGTAGCGGTCGTTGCGGATCACGCCCTGGTCGTAGCCGACGCTGGCGCCGTATTCGAAGAAGGCCGGGCGCATCCAGTCGAGGGTCACCGGGCGCGCCCAGCGCACTTCGTTGCGCCAGTAGCCGCCGCTGTCGCCGGTCAGCAACTGGTCCTTGAAACCGCGCACCGAAGCCGAGCCGCCGAGGCTCATGCGCTGGGGCGAGAACAGCGGGTCTTCACTGCGTTGGCCGGTGGCCAGGCTGCTGAAGCTGAACGACTCGCCCCACAGGCTGAACGGTTGCAGGTAGCTGACGGTGGCGGTGTATTTGCGGTAGCGCGAGTTCGGCTGGCGGCGACCGAAGGCGTCGCGCTCTTCCTGGGACTGGGCGTCGAGCAGGCCGATGCCGTTTTGCATGCCCAGGTCCAGGTTGACGAAGGCCGTGCCGATACGCCGACCGTGGTTGACGCCCAGTTGCAGTTCGCTGAGGCGGTTGCTGCTGGGCGGGGTGCGCACGTCGAGGATGTAGTTGTTGGTGCGCAGGTGCGCCAGGCCGACGTTGACCGAGGTCTTGCTCACGTCATCGCGGTGGATGACCCGTTCGGCGCGCAGTTGGTGGTTCTGGTTGTCGCCGTCCTGCTTGTATTTGAAGTCATCGGTCACGCCGAAGGTGCGGTAGTCGCTCTCGCTGTAGGTGTAACTGAAGTTCCACCAGCCCCACGGCACGTTGTAGTAGAGCATGGTGTTTTTCGAGGTTTTCTGGTGGTCGCTGATGGCGTCGTGGCCGCCGCGCAGAATCAACTGGTCACCCAGGCCCAGCGGGCTGTCCCATTCAAGGCCGGCGCCCCATTGCTGTTCGCCGGTGCTTTTCTGGCCGTCGTTATTGCGCGACAGGCTGGCGCGCCAGGGCTTTTGCGCGGTGTTCTTGACCACTACGTCGCTGCCGCCGACTTGCTTGCCGGGGGTCAGTTCCATTTGCGCCTGTTTGGACGGCAGGCGGTTGAGCTGGTCCACCAGTTGCTCGATTTCACGCAGGTTCAGCGCTTCGCCGACCTTGCCGGGAAACGCCATGGCCAGTTCGCGTTCGGTCACGGTGCTGCCTTCGGCGCTGCGCAAGGCTTCGAGCTTGCCTTCCACCACCAGCACTTGCAGGTGGCCGGTGGAGAGGTCCTGCTGCGGCAGGTAGGCGCGGCTGGTGACGCGGCCTTTGCCGAGGTAGTAGTCGGTGATGGCCTTGAGCAGGTCGTTGAGCTGGGACACGCCCAGGCATTGGCC
>NZ_CVTK01000044.1:0-95412 GCF_900004785.1 Pseudomonas sp. 28 E 9
CCTTGTTGCTCGACGGCCAGCGCGGCCGCCTGCACGTCGACCCCGATGCGGCCACCCTGCAACGCGCGACCGTCGAGCGCGACACTCGCGAGCAACGCCTGCAAGCCGCCTCTGCGCAACGTCATGAACCGGCGCTGACCCGCGACGGCCACGCGGTGGAAGTGTTTGCCAATATCGGCGAAAGCGCCGGAGTGGCCGCAGCGGTAGAGCAGGGCGCCGAGGGCATCGGCCTGTTACGCACCGAGCTGATTTTCATGGCCCACCCGCAAGCGCCGGACGAAGCCACCCAGGAAGCCGAATACCGCCGCGTACTCGACGGTCTCGACGGGCGCCCGCTGGTGGTGCGCACCCTCGATGTGGGCGGCGATAAACCGCTGCCGTACTGGCCGATTGCCGAGGAAGAAAATCCCTTCCTCGGCGTGCGCGGCATTCGCCTGACCCTGCAACGCCCGCAGATCATGGAAGCGCAACTGCGCGCGCTGTTGCGTTCGGCGGACAACCGGCCGTTGCGCATCATGTTCCCCATGGTCGGCAGCGTGGATGAATGGCGCGCGGCCCGGGACATGACCGAGCGTCTGCGCCTGGAAATCCCGGTGGCCGACCTGCAACTGGGGATCATGATCGAAGTGCCGTCGGCCGCGCTGCTGGCGCCGGTACTCGCCCGGGAAGTCGACTTTTTCAGCGTCGGCACCAACGACCTGACCCAATACACCCTGGCCATCGACCGTGGGCACCCGACGCTGTCGGCCCAGGCCGATGGCCTGCACCCGGCCGTGCTGCAACTGATCGACATCACCGTGCGTGCCGCCCATGCCCATGGCAAATGGGTCGGCGTGTGCGGCGAGCTGGCGGCGGACCCGCTGGCGGTGCCGGTGTTGATTGGCCTGGGTGTGGACGAGCTGAGCGTGTCGGCCCGCAGCATCCCCGAAGTGAAGGCGCGGGTGCGTGAATTCAGCCTGAGCCAGGCCCGGGGCCTGGCGCAACAGGCACTCGCGGTGGGCTCGCCCGCCGAAGTACGTGCTCTAGTGGAGGCCGTGTAAATGGCAAGGATTTTGACCCTGACGCTGAACCCGGCGTTGGACCTCACGGTACGCCTGGCGCGCCTGGAACCCGGTGCAGTCAACCGCAGCGAAACGCTCATCACCCATGCCGCCGGCAAGGGCGTGAACGTGGCGCAGGTACTGGCGGACCTCGGCCACGCGGTGACCGTGGGCGGCTTTCTCGGTGAAGACAACCCGCAGGCGTTCGAAGCACTGATCGCCCACCGTGGGTTTGGCGACGCGTTCGTTCGCGTGCCGGGGGAAACCCGCAGCAATATCAAGATTGCCGAACAGGATGGCCGGGTGACCGACATCAACGCGCCGGGGCCGCTGGTGAGCGAGCAGGCGCAAGCCGAACTGCTCAAGCGACTTGCGCTGATCGGCCCTGACTTCGACGCGGTGGTGGTCGCCGGCAGCTTGCCGCGTGGCGTCAGCCCGCAATGGTTTCAGGCACTGATCGAGCAATTGAAAAACCTCGGTTTGAAAGTGGCCCTGGACACCAGCGGCGAAGCCTTGCGCGCCGGGTTGAAGGCGGGCCCCTGGATGGTCAAGCCCAATACTGAAGAGCTCGCCCAGGCGCTGGACAACGCCACCGATGCCATCCGCCAGTTGCATCAACAGGGCGTGGAACATGTGGTGGTCTCGGACGGTGCTGCCGGCGTGAGCTGGTACAGCTCGGGGGCGACCCTGCAGGCCACGCCGCCCAAGGTGACGGTGGCCAGCACCGTAGGCGCCGGCGATTCGCTGCTGGCGGGCATGCTCCACGGCCTGCTGCGCGACGAAGCGCCCGAGCAGACCCTGCGCCGCGCCACGGCGATTGCCGCGATGGCGGTGACGCAGATCGGTTTCGGCATCAGCGATGACGCGCAGTTGGCGCGTCTCGAAAGCGGCGTCGATGTGCGCACGCTGACAGAACAATAAGAGGGTTTGTGATGAAGTTAGCCATTGTTACCGCCTGCCCGAACGGCATGGTCACCAGTGTGCTGTGCGCCCGCTTGCTGGACGCCGCTGCACAGCGCCAGGGCTGGAGCACCAGTGTCGAAGTGGTGGACGTGCAACGCCCGGAGAGCCAGCTGTCCCAGGCGACCCTCGATGACGCCGAATGGGTGTTGCTGGTCAGCAGCACGCCGCTGGATATGCAGCGTTTTGTCGGCAAGCGCGTGTTCCAGAGCACGCCGGCCCAGGCGCTGGCGGATGTCGACGCGGTCTTGCGTCGGGGCGCCGAGGAGGCGCAGGTGTACGTGGCGACCGAGGCACCGGCCGGGAATGCCCCGCGCATTGTCGCGATTACCGCTTGCCCGACCGGCGTTGCCCATACGTTCATGGCCGCCGAGGCCCTGCAGCAGACGGCCAAGCGCCTGGGCTACGACTTGCAGGTCGAGACCCAGGGCTCGGTCGGTGCGCGCACGCCGTTGAGTCCGCAGGCCATCGCCGACGCCGACGTGGTGCTGCTGGCGGCGGATATCGAAGTCGCCACCGAGCGCTTCGCCGGCAAGAAGATCTACCGCTGCGGCACCGGTATTGCCCTCAAGCAATCGGAAGCCACGCTCAACAAGGCGCTGGCCGAAGGCGCGGTGGAAAGCGCCGGCAGCGGCGCAGTGGCCAAGTCGGAAAAAACCGGCGTGTACAAACACCTGCTCACCGGGGTGTCGTTCATGTTGCCGATGGTGGTGGCGGGCGGTTTGTTGATCGCCTTGTCCTTTGTGTTCGGCATTCATGCCTTCGAAGAAAAAGGCACCCTGGCGGCGGCGCTGAAAACCGTCGGCGACCAGGCGTTCATGCTGATGGTGCCGTTGCTCGCCGGCTACATCGCCTACTCGATTGCTGATCGCCCCGGCCTGGCGCCGGGCATGATCGGCGGCCTGCTGGCGGGCACGCTGGGCGCCGGGTTCATTGGCGGGATCTTCGCCGGTTTCCTGGCCGGCTACAGCGTCAAGCTGATCTCGCGGGCAGTGCGCCTGCCGCAAAGCCTGGAGGCGCTCAAGCCGATCCTGATCATCCCGTTGCTGGCCAGTTTGTTCACCGGGCTTGCCATGATCTATCTGGTTGGCCCACCGGTGGCGCGCTTGCTGACCGGGCTGACGGATTTTCTCAGCACCATGGGCACCACCAACGCGGTGCTGTTGGGCATCCTGTTGGGCGGCATGATGTGTGTCGACCTGGGCGGGCCGATCAACAAGGCGGCGTACGCGTTTTCCGTCGGCCTGCTGGCGGCATCGAGCGGGGCGCCGATGGCCGCGACCATGGCCGCCGGCATGGTGCCGCCGATTGGCATGGGCATCGCGACGTTCCTGGCCCGACGCAAGTTCGCCCAGACTGAACGCGAAGCCGGCAAGGCCGCGATGATTCTCGGCCTGTGCTTTATCTCCGAAGGCGCGATTCCGTTTGCCGCCAAGGACCCATTGCGCGTGATCCCGGCCAGCATCGCCGGTGGCGCATTGACCGGCGCGCTGTCGATGTACTTCGGCTGCAAACTGGCCGCGCCCCACGGCGGGTTGTTCGTGTTGGTGATTCCGAACGCGATGAATCATGCGCTGCTGTATCTGCTGGCGATTGTGGCCGGCAGTGTGCTGACCGGTGTGGTGTATGCGCTGATCAAGCGGCCGGAAGCGGCTGAGTTGGCCGTCACTGCCTGACGCGGAAAAAATGTGGGAGGGGGCTTGCCCCCTCCCACATTTGGATTTGCATTGGCGGTAAAGGGCGGTGTCATATCTGCTTCATCCGCCCGTGCTTAAGTGGCCCTTTTGATACTCAAGAGGGCACACGCATGAGCCATTTCGATCTCGGCCGTCGCCGCGTGATGCAAGCTGTCGGCGCGGGCCTGTTGTTGCCGGGCCTGGCGCCGGCGGTGATTGCGTCGGTCAAGGACCGCCCGCTGCTCAACGATGGCGTGCAATCAGGCGATGTGCTCGGTGACCGCGCGATGATCTGGAGCCGCAGCGACCGCCCGGCGCGGATGGTGGTGGAGTGGGACACCCGCAGTGTGTTCAGCAACCCACGCCGATTCGTCTCGCCCCTGGCCGACAACCGCAGTGATTTTACCGCCCGCGTCGAACTCACCGGGTTGCCCGCCGACCAGGCGATTTTCTACCGCGTGCATTTCGAAGACGCCCAGACCGGCATCGCCAGCGAGCCGTGGTTCGGCCACCTGCGCAGCGTGCCGCAACAGCGTCGCGACATCCGTTTTGTGTGGAGTGGCGACACTGTCGGGCAAGGCTTCGGCATCAACCCGGACATCGGCGGCATGCGCATCTATGAAGCCATGCGCCTGCGCCTGCCGGACTTCTTTATCCACAGCGGCGACACTATCTACGCCGACGGCCCGGTGCCGGCGCAACTGGCCACCGAAGGTGGACGCATCTGGCGCAACATCACCACCGAAGCCAAGAGCAAAGTCGCCGAAACCCTGGATGAATATCGCGGCAATTACCGCTACAACCTGCTGGATGAAAACGTGCGGCGCTTCAATGCCGAGGTGCCGCAGATCTGGCAGTGGGACGATCACGAGGTGATCAACAACTGGTCGTCGAGTAAACAGCTGGATGAGCGCTACCAGACTCGCGACATCAACACCCTGGTCGGCCGTGCGCGCCAGGCCTGGCTGGAATATTCACCGATGCGCCGGCAAAGCGCCGACGCGGGCGGGCGAATTTATCGCAAGCTCGGTTATGGTCCGCTGCTGGATGTGTTCGTGCTGGACATGCGCAGTTATCGCGGCCCGAACGACGACAATCTGGGCGGCGAAAAGCCCTTCCTCGGCCGCGAGCAACTGGACTGGCTCAAGCGCGAACTCAAGGCGTCCCAGGCGCAGTGGAAAGTGGTCGCAGCCGACATGCCTATCGGTCTGGGCGTGCCCGACGGTGAAGTCAGCCCCGGCGTGCCGCGCTGGGAAGCGATTGCCAACGGCGATCCCGGCCCGGCCCAGGGGCGTGAGCTGGAAATTGCCGAGTTGCTGGGGTTCCTGCGCGCGCACAAGGTCCGTAACCATGTATGGCTGACCGCTGACGTGCACTATTGCGCGGCGCATCACTATCACCCGGACCGGGCGGCGTTCCAGGATTTCGAACCGTTCTGGGAGTTCGTCGCGGGGCCGTTGAATGCGGGGAGCTTCGGGCCCAATCCGTTGGACAAGACCTTCGGGCCCGAGGTGGTGTTCGAGAAGGCACCACCGGCGCAGAACACCTCGCCGTTTGCCGGGTTTCAGTTTTTCGGCGAGGTGCAGATTGATGGGCAGACGGCGGAGTTGACCGTGATCCTGCGAGACTTGGATGGGCTTTCAGTGTTCGAACAGAAGCTGCAACCCGCCTGAAAACTGTAGGAGCGAGCTTGCTCGCGAAAAACGTCAACGATAACGCGTGTTTTCTGAATGAACGCGGTGCCTGTGAGTTTTTCGCGAGCAAGCTCGCTCCTACAAAAAGCCTTAAGCCCCTCCCACATTGATCAGTACACATCCCGACGATAGCGGCCTTGTTCGATCAGGCGCTCCACCGCTTCACTGCCGAGGATGTCCACCAGCGCCTGGTCCACACCCGTGGCCATGCCCTGCAAACTGCCGCATACATAAATCACCGCACCGTCGGCCAGCCATTTGCGCAGCACGTCGGCGGATTCGCGCAGGCGATCCTGCACGTAGATTTTTTCCGCCTGGTCCCGCGAGAACGCCAGGTCCAGCAGGGCCAGGTCGCCACTGGCCAGCCAGCCTTGCAGTTCTTCCCGGCACAGGTAGTCGTGGGCGATATGGCGTTCGCCGAACAGCAGCCAGTTACGCTGCCGACCGTCGGCAATGCGCGCCTTGAGCAGGCTGCGCAGGCCGGCCAGGCCGGTGCCGTTGCCCAGCAGGATCAGCGGCACGGGCGCCTCGGGCAGATGGAAGCCGCTGTTGCGGCGCAGGCGCAGGCTGATGCTCGAGCCTACGGCGGCGTGTTCAGTCAGCCAACCGGAGCCCAGGCCCAGGCTGCCGTCCGGATGACGCTCCTGGCGCACGATCAGCTCCAGCACGCCATCACTGGCAATCGAGGCGATCGAGTATTCGCGCATGCCCGGCGGCACCAGCGCATCCACCAGTGCCTGGGCATGCAGGCCGACCAGGTGGGTGCGGTTGTCCGGCAGTTGGCGTGTGGCCAGGGCCTGGTCCAGCGTTTGCGCCAGGCCTTCGATCAACACGCCGTCGCCGCCGGCCAGGCCCAGCCCTTCCAGGAAGTGCTCGACGGCCCGTGGGCCATTGCGCGGCAGGATTTCCACCAGATCACCGGCCAGCCAACTGCTGGGCGAGGGTGGCGTGAGGCCCAGCAGGTACACGGGAGCGCCGACGCTGTCCGGGTTGAGCAGGGTGCGTTGACTCAAGGTCCAGTGTTCAAACCGGGCCGTCTGCCACGCCGCTGCCGGCGCGTGACCGGTGAGCTGGCCGAGTTGTTGTTGCCAGGTCAGCAAGGCCTCGGTGTCGCCACTGTCGACTTCCACCGGCGCAAACAGCGGGTTGCCGCCCTGATGGGTCAGCCAGAAGTGCAGGCGCCTCGCAAAACCGCAAAAGTGCGCGTACTGGCGGTCGCCCAGGGCCAGCACCGAGTAGTTCAAGCCTTTGAGCGACAGGTCCTGACCGAGCACGCTGCGCTCAAAGCCACGGGCGCTGTCGGGCGCTTCGCCGTCACCGAATGTACTGACCACGAACAACGCCTGTTGCGCCTGACTGAGGTCATCGCGGCTGACGCTGCCCAGGGGCTGCACCTTCACCCCAAGCCCTGCGGCCTGCAATTGCCCGGCGGTCTGCCAGGCCAACTGTTCGGCAAAGCCGCTCTGGCTGGCAAAGCCGATCAACCAGGCCGGCGCGTCGTCGTGGCTTGCCACCAGGCCTTTGCGCGCGTCACGCACCTGGCGTTTTTTGCGGCGACGGTCCAGGTACAGCAGCCAGCCGGTGATAAAGAACAAGGGCATGAGCAGCGCGCTCACCGTGAGCACAATTCGCCCCACCAGCCCGAAATAACTGCCGGTGTGCAGCGCATAGACACTGGTCAGCAACTGCGCCTTGAGGCTCTTGCTGGCGTAACGCTCATGGGCCGTGACCTCGCCGGTGGCCGGGTCGAGGTTGATCTGGTTCAGCGCGCGGTCATGGGGCGAGCTGTCGAGCAGGTAATACACGGTGGCCGGTTGCCCGGCGACGGCCGGCAGGCGGATGTTATAGGCGCTCAAGCCAGGGCCTGCATTGCTGTAGATGCTGCTCCAGATCGCTTCGTAGTTGGCCGCAGGCGCAGGGCCTGCGGGTGGCGGGCCGCGCTTGCGCATGCGCTCGTTCTGCGGCGCGTCGGACAGCAGTTGGGTCACGCCACGGTTGTACCAGTCGTAGGACCAATACAGCCCGGTCAGCGCTGCCAGCAGATAAAGCAGCAGGCACCAGGTGCCGAACACCGAGTGCAAATCCCAATTGAAGCTGCGGCCCTTTTTACGCCAGTCCAGGGTCAGCCATACACGCCAGTTCCTGACCTGGCGCGGCCAGCGCAGGTACAGGCCGGAAAGGCAGAAGAACAGCAGGATCAGGGTGCAGGCGCCAGTGATGTTGCGGCCGGTGTCGCCGATGGCGAGGAAGCGGTGCAACTGCAGGATGAAGCCGAACACATCCTGGCCGACGGCGTCACTCAGGTAGTCGCCGGTATACGGATCGAAGTAACGCAACGGGCCACGCTGCTCGCCTGGCGGCGGGGTAAAGGACACGCGGGCGGCTTTGCCGCTGTGGTCTTCCACCCACAGCATGGCCACGCGCTTGCCTTCGGCGGCTTCCAGCTTGCGCACCAACTCGGCGGGCGGCAGCACGCCGGCTTCGCGCTTCTGCACGTTCAGTACCGTGGGGTTGAGCGCGCGCAGGATTTCATCCTGGAACGAGTACGCAGCCCCGGTGATCCCCATCAAGGCCAGCACCAGCCCGGCCGTGATGCCGAAGAACCAATGCAACTGAAACAGGGTTTTCTTCAACACGTCAAAGCGCCTCGCTTAGCTGGATATAGGTGTCACGGCGCGCATTATGCCGTGAGTTGCCGAAAAACACGCAAAAGCCCCGCGCATCTGATGCGTGGGGCTTGTTGTGCTTGATGGAGAACGTGCTGATGGCCGCGCGGATGGATCGCTCACGTGGATGGGTGGTCAAAGCAAGCGCTTGCCGATTGGGTCGATCAAGAGCAAGAGCGCAGTCGCTTGACGCGTCGACACTATGTTTTACGGTTATGGCACGTTCGCGCGGACTGCTGAAACTTCGGAGCACGCACAAAAAAGCCCATGAAACGTCATGGGCTTTTTAGTTGCAGCCGTCTTACACGTAAAACGATTTCAACGGCGGAAACCCATTGAATTCTACCGCGCTGTAGCTGGTGGTGTAGGCGCCGGTCGACAGCCAGTACAAGCGATCGCCAATCGCCAGGTTCAGCGGCAGGCCGTACTTGTAGTTTTCGTACATGATGTCGGCGCTGTCGCAGGTGGGACCTGCGATGACCACTTCTTCCATCTCGCCTTTCTTCTCGGTCCAGATCGGGAACTTGATGGCTTCGTCCATGGTTTCGATCAGGCCGGAGAACTTGCCCACATCCGTGTAAACCCAACGCTCGACGGCGGTACGCGATTTGCGCGCTACCAGCACCACTTCGCTGACCAGGATACCGGCGTTGGCGATCAACGAACGGCCCGGCTCCAGAATGATTTCCGGCAGGTCGTCACCGAAGTCTTCCTTGAGGAAGCGGATGATTTCTTCAGCGTAGGTTTCCAGGCTGTTGGTGCGGGTGATGTAGTTGGCCGGGAAGCCACCGCCCATGTTGATCAACTTCAACTCGATGCCGTCTTCTTCCTTCAGGCGTTCGAAGATCACTTTGACCTTGGCGATCGCCGCGTCCCACACGCTGATGTCGCGCTGCTGGGAACCGACGTGGAACGAGATGCCGTAGGGCACCAGGCCCAGGTCACGGGCGAGGATCAGCAGGTCCATGGCCATGTCGGTCTGGCAGCCGAACTTGCGCGACAAAGGCCAGTCGGCCGTGGTCGAGCCTTCGGTGAGAATGCGCACATACACTTTCGAACCCGGCGCGGCCTTGGCGATGTTGCGCAGGTCGGCTTCGGAGTCGGTGGAGAACAGGCGCACGCCCTTCTCGTAGAAGTAGCGGATGTCCCTGGATTTCTTGATGGTGTTGCCGTAGCTGATACGGTCCGCGCTGACGCCACGGTCCATGACCTTGTCCAGCTCGTAGATCGAGGCGATGTCGAAGCTCGAACCCTTGTCTTTCAACAGGTCGATGATCTCGACGGCCGGGTTGGCCTTGACCGCGTAATACACCTTGGCGAATTCGAAACCGGCGCGCAGGTCATCGTAGGCCTGGCTGATCATCGCGGTGTCGATCACCACGAACGGGGTTTCCTGTTTGTCGGCGAACGCCTTCATTTTGTCAAAGGTGGCGCGCGCGAAATAATCTTCGACGTTGATCGACATGCTGGGAACTCCTAAGGGCAAACTGTATTAATCAATGGGTGCAAATGAACGTCCTCCGTATCCCCACTTTGGTTCGCCTACTTCCCAAGGCATGTCGCCGAAAGCAAAAAGGCCATGGGATACGCGTCCCTTGGCCTTGCTGTCTCGTCGTCAGTACTTGAGCCGGATGGATCGTTTCCAGCATGGACGTTCGGCGCGAACTTTAGGGCTTGATGGGCGTGGGATCAACTAAAAATGTCGCGTTTTTGCACGCGTTCGTCGCGCGACCCCGTGCAGCTACTTATGTAACCGACCGGTGTGACGGATTGATGTTCCCCGGATGGGGAAAATCGACTGTATTTCACTGACACCCTGGGGGGCAAATGTGGGAGGGGGCTTGCCCCCGATGGCGGTGGCTCAGTTAAATAGTTATCAACTGACCCACCCTCATCGGGGGCAAGCCCCCTCCCACATTTTGACCTGTGTCGCGTCAGGTCAGGCCAGAGCGGTCTCGGCCGGGGAGACGATACTGGTCTTGCCGCCACGGGACTTGCCGGAACTCAGGTACTCGGCAATCGACTCCTGGGTCACCTCGCCCAGGAACACCCGCTCGGCATCCATCACCGGCAACCATGAACGGTTGAACTCGTACATGCGCGACAGCAGGATGCGCAAATGCTCGTCATACGCCGCCGTGGCGTTGAACTCGCGCAGGTATTGGCCGCAGGTACCGGTCTGACGGTGCAGGTCGCGACGGCGTACATAGCCCAGCGCCTTGTTCTCGGCGCAGGTGACCACCACATAGCGGCGGTCGTGCTCGTCCATCAGTTCCAGCGCATCGGCCACCGGGGTTTCCGGGCTCACCGACGGCGCGTTGTCCGCCGCGTCTTCGGCCTTGACCAGCAACAGGCGCTTGAGGGTACTGTCCTGGCCGACGAAGTTGCTGACGAACTCGTCCGCCGGGTGCGCCAGCAGCGTGTCCGGGTGGTCGATCTGCAGCAGCTTGCCGGCGCGGAAGATCGCAATCTTGTCGCCCAGCTTGATGGCCTCGTCGATGTCGTGGCTGACCATGATCACGGTCTTGTTCAGCGCACGCTGCATTTCGAAGAACTCGTTCTGGATCATCTCGCGATTGATCGGGTCGACCGCGCCGAACGGTTCATCCATCAGCAGCAACGGCGCATCGGCCGCCAGGGCACGAATCACGCCGATGCGCTGTTGCTGGCCACCCGACAATTCACGCGGGTAGCGGTGCAGGTACTGCTTGGGTTCGAGCTTGATCATGCTCATCAGTTCGCGGGCGCGGTCGTGGCATTTCTGCTTGTCCCAGCCGAGCAGCTTGGGCACCACCACGATGTTTTCTTCGATGGTCATGTTCGGGAACAGGCCGATCTGCTGGATCACGTAGCCGATGTTGCGACGCAGGGTCACTTCGTCCAGGTCGGTGGTGTCTTCGCCGTTGATCAGGATCTTGCCCGAGGAAGGCTTGATCAGACGGTTGATCATCTTCAGCGTCGTACTCTTGCCGCAGCCCGACGGGCCGAGAAATACGCAAATTTCGCCTTCGTTGACGGTCAGGCTTACATCGTTGACGGCGGTGACAGTCTTGCCGTTGCTTTGAAAAGTCTTGGACAGGTTTTGAAGTTCGATCATTTGAGCAATCCTTTTGGAGTCAGCGAGCGTTGCAGCCATTGCAGAAGCAGGTCGGCGAAGATGGCCAGGAGACTGACCAGCACGGCGCCGACAATCAGCATCGACATGTCGCTGCGGCTGATGGAAGCCAGAATAAGTACACCCAGGCCACCGGCGCCGATGGTGGCGGCGATGGTCATCACACCAATGTTCATCACCACGGCGGTGCGTACGCCGGCGAGGATCACCGGCACGGCAATCGGCAGCTCGACCATGCGCAGGCGCTGGCCGAAGGTCATGCCGATGCCTTTGGCCGCCTCGCGAATGCCCGGCTCGACACCGGTGAGCGCCAGGTAGGTATTGCGCATGATCGGCAACAGGGAGTAGAGGAACACGGCGGTAATCGCCGGCATCGGCCCCAGGCCCTGGCCGAACCTGGAGTAGAACGGCAGCAACAGGCCGAACAGGGCGATGGAAGGCACCGTGAGCAATACCGTGGCGCTGGCTTGCAAGGGGCCCGCGAGGGTCGGGTAGCGGGTCATCAGCACGCCCAGGGGCACACCGACGACAATCGCGAGAATCACAGCGATACCGACCAGGGTGATGTGCTGCCAGGTGAGGTGCAGGACCTGGGCCCAATCAAGATGGGAAAAGGCGTTCAAAAATTCCATGTCTTCTCCTCGTTAGTTGATTGGATGTTGGCGCAGGAAATCGGCGGCAACGGCGGACGGGCTTTCATGGTCGACGTCGACCCGCGCATTGAGCTGGCGCATGGTTTGGTCGTCGAACAGCGTGGCCAAAGGCTTGAGCTCGGCGGCCAGTTGCGGGTGCTTGTCGAGGTAGTCCTGGCGGATCACAGGCGCGGCGGTGTAGTCCGGGAAGTAGTGCTTGTCGTCCTCGAGCAGCTTCAACTTGAACGCGTTCAGGCGACCGTCGGTGGTGTAGACCAGGCCGGCAAACACTTGGCCATTACGCAACGCGGTGTAGACCAGGCCTGCGTCCATCTGCCGAGTGTTCTTGCGCGTCAGGTTCATGTCGTACAGCTTGACCATGCCTGCCAGGCCGTCGGAGCGGTTGGCGAACTCGGTGTCCAGGGCGACCAGGCGGTGATCCCTGGCGTCTTCGGCCATGGCTTTGGTGAGATCGCTGATGCTGTTGATCTCGGGGTGTTCCTGAGCCACTTTCTCGGGCAACGCCAGGGCGTAGGTGTTGCTGAAGCGCGATGGCGACAGCCAGACCAGGCCCTTTTTCGCGTCGAGTTCCTTGACCCGCGCGTAGGACTGTTCGCTGTCGAGCTTCTCGTCGATGTGGTTGTAGGCCACCAGCGACACGCCGGTGTATTCCCAGATCAGATCCAGTTGCCCGCTTTCCTGGGCGCTGCGCGCCAGGTTGCTGCCCAGGCCGCCGGTCACGCGGGCGTCGTAGCCCTTGCTGCGCAGGTACTGGGAAGTGATTTCGGCGAGCAGGGTCTGTTCGGTGAACACCCGGGCGCCGATGCGAATCACCGGTTTTTCAGCGGCTTGCGCAATACCTGCAAACAGCAGGACGCAGCCTAATATCAAGCTTAGTTTTTTCATCTCGATTCCTTACCTGGCGTTAAGACGGGCGCAGCCCGCGTTCCAGCCAAAGGCGGCTGGCCATGGTCACCAGGCCATCAAGCAGCAATGCGAGCAGCGCGGTGCAGGCGGCGCCGAGCAGCAGTTGCGGCTGGTTGTTCAGGGCGATGCCGGGGAAGATCAGGCTGCCCAGGCTGTTGGCGCCGATCAGGAATGCCAGCGGCGCGGTCCCAACGTTGATCGCCAGGGCCACCCGCACGCCACCGATGATGATCGGCACAGCGTTGGGCAATTCCACGCGAAACAGCACCTGGCGCGGGGTCATGCCGATGCCGGTGGCGGCTTCCTTGAGTGAGCCCTGCACATTTTTCAGGCCTTCGTAGGTGTTGCGCACGATGGGCAGGAGAGAGGCGAGAAACAACGCGAAGATGGCCGGGCCGCTGCCGATGCCGAGGACGCCGAGGGCGATGGCCAGTACGGCCAGGGGAGGGACGGTGTTGCCGATGTTGAAAATCTGCATGAAACGTTCTGCGCGCCCGACCATGTTCGGTCGACTGAGCAGGATACCGGCGGGGATCCCCACAATCAGGGCGGCCAGCATGGAGACCAGGACGAGAATCAAATGAGCTTGCAGGTAAAACAATAAATCGTCGCGGTACAGTTCGATCGTGTTGATGCCGATCCAGTGGACCAGCAGGGCCAGGAGCGCGACGACAACCGCTGCTCCCATAAGCCCTTTGCCATAGCGAATAGCCACAGGCGGACTCCTTTTTTCTTCTGTCGACGAACACATTCCCGCGTGGCAAGCCATTGCTGGCTGTCAGCGAAATGTGATCGCGAAATGCAGCTCGCCAATGCCGTCAAAAGCGGCATGAGTTCGAGCCATAAGCGCAGCCTCGTCAGGCTAACTTGCTGATTTTCCAGCCCCTGTTCCGAGTGCGTAAGCAGGGGAGTGGACGTCTCTACCTTTTAAAAGGTTCCACACTTGGGAGCATTTAGCCACCCCCAATGGGCTCAACGGTGGTCCGTACCCTCGCGTTTGCGCTATACTCGCCGCCCTTTTTTGACTCACCTGCCAGGCGATTTCCCATGACCCACCAGGCCGCCGAAGTCGCGAAACGCCGCACTTTCGCCATTATTTCCCACCCCGATGCCGGTAAAACCACCATCACCGAAAAGCTGCTGCTGATGGGCAAGGCAATCGCGGTGGCCGGCACGGTGAAATCGCGTAAATCCGACCGCCATGCGACATCCGACTGGATGGAAATGGAAAAGCAACGGGGTATTTCCATTACCACGTCGGTCATGCAGTTCCCGTATCGCGACCATATGGTCAACCTGCTCGACACCCCGGGCCACGAAGACTTCTCCGAAGACACCTACCGCACCCTTACTGCGGTGGACTCGGCATTGATGGTCCTCGACGGCGGTAAGGGCGTCGAGCCGCGCACTATCGCGCTGATGGACGTTTGTCGTCTGCGCGACACACCGATTGTCAGCTTCATCAACAAACTCGACCGCGATATCCGCGATCCCATCGAGTTGCTGGATGAAATCGAAGCCGTGCTGAAGATCAAGGCCGCGCCGATCACCTGGCCGATTGGTTGCTACCGCGATTTCAAGGGCGTGTATCACTTGGCCGATGACTACATCATCGTCTACACCGCCGGCCACGGGCATGAGCGCACCGATGTGAAAATCATCGAAAAGCTCGACTCCGACGAAGCCCGCGCCCACCTGGGCGACGAGTACGACCGTTTTGTCGACCAGTTGGAACTGGTGCAGGGCGCCTGCCACGAGTTCAACCAGCAGGAATTCCTCGACGGTCAGTTGACCCCGGTGTTCTTCGGCACTGCCCTTGGCAACTTCGGTGTCGACCACGTGCTCGACGCCGTGGTGAATTGGGCACCCAAGCCTCTGGCCCGGGTCGCCAACGAGCGTACCGTGGAACCGGTCGAAGAGAAATTCACCGGCTTCGTGTTCAAGATCCAGGCAAATATGGACCCCAAGCACCGCGACCGTATCGCCTTCATGCGTATCTGCTCCGGCCGCTACGAAAAGGGTATGAAGATGCGCCACGTGCGCACCGGCAAGGACGTACGCATCGGCGATGCGCTGACGTTCTTCTCCTCCGAGCGTGAACAGCTCGAAGAAGCCTACGCCGGCGACATCATCGGCCTGCACAACCACGGCACCATCCAGATCGGCGACACCTTCACCGAAGGCGAAGCGCTGGGCTTCACCGGTATCCCGCACTTCGCACCGGAACTGTTCCGCCGCGTACGCCTGCGCGACCCGCTGAAATCCAAGCAACTGCGCCAGGGCTTGCAGCAATTGGCTGAAGAAGGCGCCACCCAGGTGTTCTTCCCCGAGCGCAGCAACGACATCATCCTCGGCGCCGTCGGTGTGCTGCAGTTCGATGTGGTCGCCAGCCGCTTGAAAGAGGAATACAAGGTGGAATGCTCCTACGAGCCGATCACCGTGTATTCGGCGCGCTGGATCGAGTGCAGCGATAAGAAAAAACTGGAAGAGTTTTCCAACAAGGCCGTGGAAAACCTGGCGGTGGATGGCGGTGGTCACCTGACCTACCTGGCCCCGACGCGGGTCAACCTGGCGCTGATGGAAGAGCGTTGGCCGGATGTGAAGTTCCGGGCGACGCGCGAACACCATTGAGTTAGGCCCCTGATTTTTAGCAACTAACTGAAAGCCCTACAGATTTTATCTTTAGGGCTTTTTTTTACTTCGTAAACGGCTAAGAGTCAACTGTGAAGTTTGACAGTAGATTTTTATAGTGTTCAGCCGTTAGATAGGCAAGAACGTCGTGAGGCCTACCGCCAATGCTTATAAGTAGAAGTTCAATGGCATGTTCTTGGCTCGGGGCTTTTAAAGTACAGAGCTTTATATCAGGTCACCTAGCATGGAGATTGGATCATGGTCAATCATGAGGAAGAGCAGGTACAGAATGCTACCGGGCATTTTGAATATCGTTTTGAAGGCGGGGGGCTTGTAACCCCGCAGTATAAGTACGTATATCTTGAAGAGGGGCCGCAACCGATTCCACCGATTTTTAAAGGTCGGGATACTCAAAATGGTATTCGTGAAACGGGTCTTACCTTTGCATTCAACTCGTATGATTTCTGGGGTGTCAATGTTCCTGTCGGTCAGGGATTCACTGTGCTGCATTGGACAGTAGGGATTAGTACTGAAGTTAAGTCTGGTTTTATTACTGGAATGATAAATCCTTCAGATAAAGCCGGGTTTTTTAAGTTTGATCTCAATGTGGATATTGCGGGTTCGACGAAACGCGTCGAAGGGTTCTTTATATTGAAGCAAAACGTTACTGCATAGTCTTGAAAGGCTCTCTCGCCTGGCTCCAGCATTGGGCCATCAGGTGATAGTGGAAGGTGAGCATCATTAAGATCTTAGCGGTTGAGAGAAGGGTGAAGCTGTCATGGCTTCGCCCTTTTTTGGCTGTGAAATACAATCAAATGTGGGAGGGGCTTGCCCCCGATGGCGGTCTATCAGTGACATGTAACGTCCTGACCCACTGCTATCGGGGGCAAGCCCCCTCCCACACTTTGTCCTCTATACGGCTGGGGATTGGCGAGAATCGTGCGTCGGGTCTAGCGTTCACACATTGACTGCGAAGGAGACCTCTGTGCGAAATGTTCGATATGCTATTTGTCTGATGCTACTGGCAGGCCCGGGGCTGACGACGCTCCCGGCACTGGCCGTCGATGGCACGCCCCAATGGAAGGACACCGGCCCTGTCACCAAGAGAAAGGCCAACGAGGTCAATTCCGGCAGCTGGAAACCGCAGCCCCAGCCCACAGACGTTAAAGATCCGGAAAACCCGATCAACGAAGGGGAAGACAGTGTGACCTTCGACGACGGCGAAACCTGAGACGCGGCGCCAACCCAAAAAGAAGCCCCTCCCGCCAGGCTGATGCGCAACCTGACGGGAAGGGCTGTAGAACTCACTGACGCCGCATCACCCCTGTAGGAGCGAGCTTGCTCGCGAAGAACGCAAGGGCACTGTGATAAACCAGATGCCCGCGTAATTGTTGACGCTTTTCGCGAGCAAGCTCGCTCCTACATGATTCAGGCGACGAACTGCTCTGCGTAGTGGCACGCCACCTGGCGATTATCCAACGGCCGCAACAGCGGCTCCTCGGTGCTGCAGCGCGCTGTCGCGTACGGGCAGCGCTTGTGAAACGCGCAGCCAGGCGGCGGGTTCAGCGGGTTGGGCAGTTCGCCGACGATTTTGATTTTCGGTTTGTTCGGGTCCGGGTGAATGGTCGGGGTGGCCGACAGCAGCGCCTGGGTGTACGGGTGCAGCGGGCGGGCGTAGATGTCTTCCTTGGGGCCCACTTCCACCGGGCGGCCGAGGTACATGACCATCACGTCGTCGGCGACGTGTTGCACCACCGCCAGGTTGTGGGAGATGAACACGTAGGCGGTGTTGAATTCCTGCTGCAAATCCATGAACAGGTTGAGCACCTGGGCCTGGATCGACACGTCCAGCGCCGAGGTCGGCTCATCCGCCACCAGCACTTTGGGTTGCAGCATCATCGCCCGGGCCAGGGCGATACGCTGGCGCTGGCCACCGGAGAACATGTGCGGGTAGCGCTGATAATGCTCGGGGCGCAGGCCCACTTGCTTCATCATCGCCTGCACTTTTTCGCGGCGTTCGGCGGCGGACAGGTTGGTGTTGATCAGCAGCGGCTCGCCGAGCTGATCGCCGACCTTCTGGCGTGGGTTCAACGAGGCGTACGGGCTCTGGAACACCATCTGCACGTCTTTGCGCAATTGCTTGCGCTGGGCCTTGTCGGCACCGGCCACTTCCTGGCCGGCAATTTTAAGCGAACCCGAAGACGGCTCCTCGATCAGCGTGAGGGCGCGGGCCAGGGTGGACTTGCCGCAACCCGACTCGCCTACCACGGCGAGGGTCTTGCCGGCTTCGAGTTCGAAGGACACACCATTAAGGGCACGCACCGTGGCGTGGCCCTTGAACAGGCCACGGGACACTTCGTAGTGACGGGTCAGGTCGCGGGCGGTAAGAACGACGGCCATTACGCCACCTCCTGGTTCAAGGGGTAGAAGCAGCGCGCGAGGCTGTTGGTTTTCGGATCAAGGCTCGGGCGCTGGGTGCGGCAGTTTTCCTGCACGTACGGGCAGCGCGGCGACAGCAGGCAACCCTGCGGGCGGTCATAGCGGCCCGGCACGATGCCGGGCAGCGTGGCCAGCCGCGTGGCGCCCAGGCTGTGTTCCGGAATCGCCTTGAGCAGCGCTTCGCTGTACGGGTGCGCCGGGATGTCGAACAGTTGCGGCACCTGGCCGACTTCCACGGCCTGGCCTGCGTACATCACGCACACGCGCTGGGCGGTTTCAGCCACGACCGCGAGGTCGTGGGTAATCAGCACCAGGCCCATGTTCTGTTCTTTCTGCAGGGCCAGCAGCAGGTCCATGATCTGCGCCTGGATGGTTACGTCCAGGGCGGTGGTCGGTTCGTCGGCGATCAGCAGTTTCGGCTCTCCGGCAATCGCCATGGCGATGGCCACACGCTGGCTCATACCGCCGGACAATTGGTGCGGGTAGGCATCCATACGGCTGGCGGCGCCCGGGATTTCAACTTTTTCCAGCAGTTCGATGGCGCGCTTGCGCGCTTGCCGGCCGGACATTTTCAGGTGCAGGCGCAGCACTTCTTCAATCTGGAAACCCACGGTGTAGCTGGGGTTCAGCGCGGTCATCGGGTCCTGGAACACCATCGCCAGGTCTTTGCCGACGATCTGGCGGCGCTGGCGGTTGCTCAGCTTGAGCATGTCCTTGCCGTCGAAGTTCAGCGCGTCGGCGGTGACGATACCGGGATGCTCGATCAGGCCCATCAGCGCCATCATGGTCACGGATTTACCCGAGCCCGACTCGCCAACGATTGCCAGGACTTCGCCTTTGTCGACGGTAATGTCGAGGCCATCGACCACCGGTACGGCGGTCTTGTCGCCGAAGCGCACGTTGAGATTCTTGATTTCTAACAGTGACATGGGAATCTCCTCAGGCGGCGTTCTTGAGTTTCGGGTCCAGCGCGTCGCGCAGGCCGTCACCCATCAAGTTGATTGCCAGCACGCTGAGCAAAATGGTCAAGCCAGGCAAGCTCACTACCCACCAGGCGCGTTCGATGTAGTCACGGGCCGAAGCCAGCATGGTGCCCCACTCAGGCGTTGGCGGTTGTACGCCAAGGCCAAGGAAGCCCAGGGCCGCAGCATCGAGAATCGCCGAGGAAAAGCTCAGGGTCGCCTGTACGATCAGCGGCGCCATGCAGTTGGGCAGCACGGTGACGAACATCAGGCGTGGCAGGCCGGCACCGGCCAGGCGCGCAGCCGTCACGTAGTCGCGGTTCAGCTCGCCCATCACCGCAGCGCGGGTCAGGCGCACGTAGGACGGCAGCGACACGATGGCGATCGCGATCACGGTGTTGATCAGGCCAGGGCCGAGGATGGCGACAATCGCCACCGCCAGCAGCAGCGAGGGCAGGGCCAGCATGATGTCCATCAAACGCATGATGGTCGGGCCGAGCAGGCGCGGGAAGAACCCGGCGAACAGGCCCAGCAGGATGCCCGGGATCAGCGACATCACCACCGACGACAAGCCGATCAGCAGCGACAGGCGCGAACCCTGGATCAGGCGCGAGAGCAGGTCGCGGCCCAGTTCGTCGGTGCCGAGCAGAAACTGCATCTGCCCGCCTTCCAGCCACGCAGGCGGAGTGAGCAGGAAGTCGCGGTATTGCTCGCTCGGGTTATGCGGTGCAACCCAGGGTGCGAAGATCGCGCAGAACACGATCAGCAGCATGAACAACAGGCCGGCGACCGCGCCTTTGTTCTTGGAGAAGGCTTGCCAGAATTCTTTGTACGGAGACGGGTACAGCAGGCTCTGATCGACTGCTGACACTGGAGTAGAGGTAGTCATGGTCATGATCTCAGCGCTGGTGACGGATGCGTGGGTTGGCGAAGCCGTAGAGGATATCCACCACGAAGTTCACCAGGATCACCAGGCAGGCGATCAGCAGAATGCCGTTCTGCACCACCGGGTAGTCCCGCGCGCCAATGGCTTCGATCAGCCATTTGCCGATGCCGGGCCACGAGAAGATGGTTTCGGTCAGTACCGCACCGGCCAGCAGCGTGCCGACTTGCAGGCCGACCACGGTCAGCACCGGGATCAGTGCGTTGCGCAGGCCGTGCACGAACACCACGCGCGCCGGCGACAGGCCCTTGGCCTTGGCGGTGCGGATGTAGTCTTCACGCAGCACTTCGAGCATCGACGAGCGGGTCATGCGTGCGATCACCGCCAGCGGGATGGTGCCCAGCACGATGGCCGGCAGGATCAAGTGGTGCAAGGCGTCCCAGAACGCGTCCGGCTCGTCGGCCAGCAGCGTGTCGATGAGCATGAAGCCGGTGCGCGGCTCGATGTCGTAGAGCAGGTCGATACGCCCGGAAACCGGGGTCCAGCCCAGGCTCACCGAGAAGAACATGATCAGGATCAGGCCCCACCAGAAGATCGGCATCGAATAACCCGCCAGGGAGATGCCCATCACCCCGTGGTCGAACAGCGATCCTCGCTTGAGTGCCGCGATCACCCCGGCCAGCAGGCCCAGGATACCGGCGAACAACAGGGCGGCCATGGACAGTTCCAGGGTCGCCGGAAAGAGTGCGGTGAACTCGGTCCACACGCTGGTGCGGGTGCGCAGGGATTCGCCAAGGTCGCCCTGGGCAAGTTTGCCCACATAGTCCAGGTATTGCGCATACAACGGCTTGTTCAAGCCAAGGCGTTCCATTGCCTGGGCATGCATTTCGGGGTCAACCCGACGCTCGCCCATCATGACTTCTACGGGGTCGCCTGGAATCATGCGAATCAACGCAAAGGTCAGCAACGTGATGCCGAAGAACGTGGGGATCAATAACCCCAGTCGGCGGGCAATAAAACTAAACATCTTGGTGTATACCTCAATCAGCCGGTTAGGCAGGTTCGGCGCCGTCAGGGTCGACGGCGCCGAGCGTTTTTCTTATTTACTTCACCTGGGTGGTGGCGAAGTTATTTGTACCCAGAGGGCTTTGGGTGAAGCCTTCTACGTTCTTGCGCATGGCGGTGAACAGTTTCGGATAAGCCATGGGAAGCCATGGCTGGTCCTTCTCGAAAACATCCTGTGCTTGTTCATAGAGCGCAGCCCGTGAGGCCGGTTCCTTTTCTGCACGGGCCTTGTCGATCAAGTCCTGAAACTCCTTGTTACACCAGCGTGCGTAGTTTTCGCCGTTTTTCGCCGCATCGCAACTCAGGTTGGGTGTGAGGAAGTTGTCCGGGTCACCGTTATCGCCGACCCAGCCAGCCGAAACCATGTCGTGCTCGCCGTTTTTAGCGCGCTTGAGCATTTCGCCCCATTCCATGACTTTGATATTGACCTTCAGGCCAACCTGCGCCAGATCCGCCTGCATGCGCTGGGCGCCGAGCATTGGATTGGGGTTGGTCGGGCCGCCGCCGTTGCGGGTGAACAGGGTGAATTCGGTGCCTTCCGGTACGCCGGCTTCCTTGAGCAGGGCGCGGGCCTTGTCCAGATCGCGGGGCGGGTTTTTCAGTTTGTCGTTGAAACCCAGCAAGGTCGGCGGATAAGGGCCGGTACCCACTACCGCATTGCCTTTGCCGAACAGGGCATCGGTATAGCCTGCCTTGTCGAACGCGATGTTGATCGCGTGACGTACCCGGGCATCGCTCATGTATTTGTGGGTGGTGTTCATCGCGGTGTAACTGGTGGTCATCGCCGCCAGTTCGTCGACTTTCAGGTTCGGGTCTTTCTTGATGCTCGGAATATCATCCGGCTTGGGGAACAACGCGATCTGACATTCATTGGCCTTGAGCTTCTGCAGGCGCACGTTGTTATCGGTGCTGATCGCCAGGATCAACGGATCAACTGCCGGTTTGCCGCGAAAGTACTCAGGGTTGGCCTTGAAGCGCGCCTGGGCATCTTTTTGATAACGGATGAAGATGAACGGGCCAGTGCCGATGGGCTTGGCGTTAAGGTCATCGGTCTTGCCGGACTTGAGCAACTGGTCGGCGTATTCCTTGGAGTGGATTGAAGAAAATGCCATGCCCAGGTCGGCCAGGAACGGTGCTTCAGGACGGGTCAGGGTAAAGACGACGGTGTGATCATCGGTCTTCTCTACGCTCTTGAGCAGTTCCTTGAAGCCCATGCTTTCGAAGTACGGGTAGCCTACGAGCGACTTTTTATGCCACGGGTGATTCGGGTCCAGCTGGCGCTGGAAGCTCCAAAGCACGTCGTCGGCGTTCAGGTTGCGCGTGGGTTTGAAATAGTCGGTGGTGTGGAACTTGATATCGTCACGCAGGTGGAACGTGTAGGTCAGGCCATCGGCGCTGATTTCCGGCAAGTCCTTGGCCAGCGCCGGGACCACTTCGGTGGTGCCGGGCTTGAAATCCACCAGGCGGTTGAACATGGTTTCGGCGGCGGCGTCAGCGGTCACGGCGGTGGTGTACAGGACCGGGTCAAAACCTTCCGGGCTGGCTTCGGTGCAGACCACCAGCGGTTTGGCCGAAACGCCGATCGCCACGCTCAACAGCGCAGCGGCCATGGCAGCTTGTAACGGGAGCATTTTCATTCAGAGCCCTCTGCAATCGATGGAGCCAGAAACGCGAAGACGGCGGGCTCGTCCTGAGCCCGCCGCTTACCTGGCGCTAATTAAAGAATGTTGAACGGGATGGTGGTGACCAGACGGAACTCTTTGATGCTGCCGTCGGACTGGAACTCGCTGCCACGGTGCTCGACATAGGTTGCGCGCACGGTTGTGGCTTTGAGCGGGCCGCTCTGCAGGGCGTAAGAAGCACCTACACCGTATTCCTGGTGCTTCTCGCCGTCCTGGGACTGGATACCGTCGTAGGCGAACTTGGCGCGGCCATTGTTGCCGGTGTAGTGGGTACCGTCGATGCCCCAGCCGCGGGCCGAGTAGGCGTTGAACTTCAGGCCTGGCACGCCGTATTCGGCCATGTTGATGGCGTAGGCGATCTGGAACGATTTCTCGTTCGGGCCGTTGAAGTCAGACGTCAGGGAGTTGGCCAGGTAGATGCCGTTGGTTTCGTGCAGGTAGTCGAAGTACTCGTTACCGTTCACTTGCTGATAGCCGAAGGTCAGGCTGTGGGCCTGGTGAGTCAGGCCCAGGGACAGGGAGAAGGTATCGTTGTCGATTTCCCCCATCTCTTTTTTGCCTTCATCGACCGTCTTGTAGTAGTTGAAGCCGGTGGTCAGGCCCAGTTGCTGAGCGTCGCCCAGTTCGTGGGTCGCGCCGAAGTAGTACTGGTTCCAGAAGTCCTTCACGTTGGCGGCGAAGAAGCTGGTCTTCAGGCTTTTCAGCGGCTGGTAGTTCACACCCAGGGTGGAGACCTTGTCAGTTTCCGCGCCATTGCCGTATTCGCTGCGGAATTTCGACAGGCTCTGTTCGGTTCGCGGGGAAACGCGATCGAAAATACCGCCCTGGAACGACAGGTTGCTGAATTCTTCGCTGTTGAAGCTCACACCCTGGAAGCTTGAAGGCAGCGCACGGTTGCCGATGGTGTCGACGATGCCGCTGCTGAAGTTCTGGCGACCGGCGGTCAGCGTGGTGTTGGACACGCGGAACTGCACGTTGGCCAGGCCCAGTTTGCTCCACTGGTCGACGGCATCACCGTTGGAGTCGGCCAGGGTGCGGTTGGAGCCGCCCTTGATATCACGCTTGCTGCGGTCCAGGACCAGCGCGTTGTACACCGCCACTTCGGTCTTGACGCCGACAGTGCCCTGGGTGAAACCCGAGCTGGCGTTGAGGATGGTGCCCTGTACCCAGTTGGTACGGTTGCGGTCGGTACGGGTTTCACCATGCTTCTGGTACGAGAAGGTGCCCCCACGGTATTTGCTTTCATGGGAGTACCAGTTACGCGTGGTGCCGCCCAGGCTGAAATCTTCGATGAAGCCCTTGGCCTCGCTTTGGGCGCTGGTGCCGGCCAGAGTGGTAGGAACGAAGTCCTGGCTCTGGGTTTCAGCGTAGGCGGTGGCCGTGATGCTGCTGATGGCCAGGGCCAGAAGCGCTTTGCTGCTCAGTTTCATGGGTGAAGCTCCTTTGGTTCTCTTTTTTATGCCGGTCTTTTTAGGTGAACCGGCTATTGGGTGTGTAACTCGTTCAAGCTGTTGCAAACGTTTGGCGTAGGAAAATTCCCAACAAAAGCCTGCACGTTTGCCGCAGGGCCAACATCGCCCTGCGCAATCCGGTTATTTTTTCTTATGGGGTGATACTGACGCCCGAGAACACGTTGCGGCCGAAGGGGCTCACTTTGAAGCCTTCGACTTTGGCGCTTAACGGCTGGTTGACCGTCGAGTGGGCGACTGGCGTGATCGGCACCTGCTGCTTGAGCAGTTGCTGTGCCTGTTTGTACAGAACAGTCCTTTGTTCACGGTCGGTGACGACCTTGGCTTGCTTGATCAGCTTGTCGTACGCCGGGTCACACCACATGGAGTAGTTGTTCCCGCCGATGGCGTCGCAGCTGTAGAGGGTGCCCAGCCAGTTGTCCGGGTCACCGTTGTCGCCGGTCCAGCCGATCAGGCTGACATCATGCTCACCGTTCTTGGTGCGCTTGATGTATTCGCCCCATTCGTAGCTGACGATCTTCACTTTCAGGCCGATCTTGGCCCAATCGTTCTGCAGCATTTCAGCCATCAGCTTGGCGTTGGGGTTGTACGGACGTTGTACCGGCATCGCCCAGAGGGTGATCTCGGTGCCTTCCTTCACACCGGCGGCCTTGAGCAGTTCCTTGGCTTTTTCCGGGTTGTAGGCGGCGTCCTTGATGCTGTCGTCGTAGGACCACTGGGTCGGCGGCATGGCGTTGACGGCCAGTTGTCCCGCACCCTGGTAGACGGCGTTGAGGATGCTCTGCTTGTTCACCGCCATGTCCAGCGCCTGGCGCACTTCAAGCTGGTCGAACGGCTTGTGGCGCACGTTGTAGGCGATGTAGCCGAGGTTGAAGCCTGGCTTGGTCAGCAGTTGCAGGTTCGGGTCGGCCTTGAGCGCGTCGACATCGGCAGGGCGCGGGTGCAGGGTGATCTGGCATTCGCCGGCCTTGAGCTTCTGCACGCGCACCGAAGCGTCGGTGTTGATGGCGAAGATCAGTTGGTCGAGCTTGACCCGGCTCGGGTCCCAGTACTGTTTGTTCGCCACGTAGCGAATCTGCGAGTCTTTCTGGTAACGCTGGAACACAAACGGGCCGGTGCCGATCGGCTTCTGGTTGATATCGCTGGGTTTGCCTTCCTTGAGCAACTGCTCGGCATACTCGGCGGAGAGGATCGCGGCGAAGCTCATGGCGATGTTTTGCACGAACGCGGCGTCGACCGTGTTCAAGGTGATCACCACGGTGTGCGGGTCGGTTTTTTCGACCTTGGCGATGTTCTTGTTCAGGCTCATCCCGTTGAAGTAGGGGAACTCGGTAGGGTAGGCCTTGCGAAACGGATGGTCGGGGTCAAGCATGCGGTTGAAGGTGAACAGCACGTCGTCGGCGTTGAAGTCGCGCGTCGGCTTGAATTCCTTGTTGCTGTGGAACTTCACCCCTTCACGCAGGTGAAACGTGTAGGTCAGTCCGTCTTCGGAAATATCCCAGTTGGTGGCCAGCCCGGGCACGACGTCAGTTGCGCCCTTTTCGAACTCGACCAGGCGGTTGTACAACGGCTCTGCAGCGTCGTTGTCGGTGGCGGTGGTGTATTGCGCGGTGTCAAAGCCTGCCGGGCTGCCCTCGGAGCAGAACACCAGGCTCTTCTTGTCGGCGGCTTCAGCCGTTGTGGCCACGGCCAGAAGGCCGGTGGCAAACAGTGCGGATAGAACGGTGGTATGGCGCATGACGATCCCGATCCTTGTTTGTAGTTATCAACAGCGAGCGGTCCCACTGGCCACAGCCAGGGAGACATCACTGATCCCACACACAGCGAGTACCTTTCTCAAATTGGGGCCCCTGCCGTCCTACGACGTTATGGGTCGCGGACTTCACAGTAAATGCGCCAAATCGGACTGGCCTTGTAGGTAACGGAGACATGAAGCGCAGTTCATTACTGTAGGACGGCGGCGCTTAAAATGTGGTCTGTTTCCTACGATCTAGGCGGATGAAATAACGGCGACGTTGTGAAACGTCGCCGTGATTGATCCTTACTTGCCGCTTACGCTGACGCCGTAGAAAGAGTTCAAGCCAAACGGGCTGATCTTGAAGTCCTGCACGGTGTTGCGCATGGGTTGATACACCGTCGAGTGCGCGATAGGTGTCATCGGAACTGCGTCTTTGAGTACATGTTGCGCCTGCTTGTACAGCTCGGTGCGTTTGGCGACATCCGATGTGGCCTTGGCTTGTTTCACGATGCCGTCGAATTTCTTGTCGCACCACTTGGAGAAGTTGTTGCCCGACAGCGAGTCGCAGCCGAACAGCACGTTCAGCCAGTTGTCCGGGTCACCATTGTCGCCGCTCCAGCCAATGATCATGGCCTGGTTCTCGCCGCCCTTGGAGCGCTTGATGTACTCGCCCCACTCGTAGCTGGTGATCTTGACCTTCAAGCCGATCTTGGACCAGTCGTTCTGCAGCATCTCAGCCATCAGTTTGGCGTTCGGGTTGTACGGACGCTGAACCGGCATGGCCCACAGTACTATCTCGGTGCCTTCCTTGATGCCGGCTTCCTTGAGCAGCGCCTTGGCTTTCTCGGGATTGTAGGCGGCGTCCTTGATGGTGGTGTCGTAGGACCATTGGGTCGGCGGCATGGCGTTGACGGCCAATTGACCGGCACCCTGGTACACCGAGTCGATGATCTGCTGCTTGTTCACCGACATGTCCAGCGCCTGGCGTACGCGCAGGTCTGCCAGCGGGTTTGGCTGATCGCTGCCCTTGACCTTGTCCATCACGTTGTAGGCCACGTAGCCCAGGTTGAAACCGGCCTGGTGCGGCAGTTTCAGGTCCTTGTCTTCACCCAGCGCCTTGAGGTCGGCCGGACGCGGGAACAGGGTGACCTGGCATTCGTTTTTCTTGAGCTTCTGGATACGCACCGACGGGTCAGTGGTGATGGCGAAGATCAGGTTATCGATCTTCACGTCTTCAGGTTTCCAGTAGTCCTTGTTGCCGGTGTAGCGAATGTTCGAGTCTTTCTGGTAGCTCTTGAACACGAACGGACCGGTGCCGACCGGCTTCTGGTTGATGTCGGCAGGTTTGCCTTCCTTCAACAATTGCGCGGCATATTCGGCGGATTGGATCGAGGCGAAGCTCATTGCCATGTTCTGAATGAACGCGGCGTCCACGGTGCCAAGGGTGAACTTGACGGTGTGGTCATCGATTTTCTCGATGTTCTTGATGTTGGTGTCCATCCCCATGTCCGTGAAGTACGGGAACTCGGTGGGGTAGGCCTTACGGAATGGATCGTCTTTATTGATCATCCGGTTGAACGTGAACAGAACGTCGTCGGCCGAAAATTCACGAGTCGGCTTGAAGTACGGGGTGGTGTGGAACTTGACGCCTTCGCGCAGGTGGAAGGTATACGTCAGGCCGTCCGGGGACACGTCCCAGCTGGTGGCGAGGCCAGGCACCACGGCGGTGCCGCCGCGTTCGAACTGGCTCAGGCGGTTGAACATGGTTTCGGCCGAGGCATCGAAGTCTGTTCCGGTGGTGTACTGGCCTGGGTCAAAACCGGCCGGGCTCCCTTCGGAGCAGAACACCAGGTTAGTTGCCGCTTGGGCAAATGGGGCTGCGGCCATAAGGCCAGCGCTCACTAATAACGGAAGGACTGCGTGTTTAAGCATGTTGGCCTCATGATTTGTTGTCATTTTTGGTGGTGAGGGCGACCTCGTGAGTCGGCCTGCGGATACTTATGCAGGCGCCATACCCATTGCAAGATGTTGAACGGTTGCAAGCACCAAACAGTGGGACGGGCGTACAAGAATGTCGCATTTATGAAAGTTTCGACATAAATGTGTCCGTTTGGCGGTTTTTTTCGGTGCGTCGGGCGCACCGCAAAAGCCCAATCGAGGCGTCTAGTGCACTCGATTGGGGCGTTGTTGTTACTTATCTAGACTCACACCGTAGAACGGTGTCAGCCCGAACGGGCTGATCTTGAAGTCGCGCACTTGCTTGCGCATTGGCTGGAAAACCGTCGAGTTCGCAATAGGCGTTATAGGTACTTGTTCCTTAAGGATTTGTTGTGCCTGTTGATACCACTTGATGCGCTGTTCGCGGTCGTTGCTGACCTTGGCCTGCTGCACCAGCTTGTCATAGGCCGGGTTACACCATTTGGCGTAGTTGCTGCCCTTGACTGCGGCACAACTGTAGAGCACGCCGAGCCAGTTATCGGGGTCGCCGTTGTCGCCGGTCCAGCCATAAATCATCGCGTCGTGTTCACCATTTTTGGCGCGCTTGATGTATTCGCCCCACTCATAGCTGACGATATTGGCCTTGATGCCGACCTTGGCCCAGTCCTGCTGGATCATTTGCGCGGACATGCGCGCGTTCGGATTGGAGGCGCGTTGCACGGTCATCGCCCAAAGATCGATGGTGGTACCAGGTGCAACCCCTGCTTCTTTTAGTAGCGCCCGAGCCTTGGTCGGGTCGTACGGTGCATCCTTGATCGCCGGGTCATAAGACCACTGCGCCGGTGGCAGTGCGTTATGCGCCAATTGTCCGGCGCCCTGGTAGACCGCCTTGATGATTGCAGGCTTGTCGATGGCCATATCCAGGGCCTGGCGCACTTTGAGCTGGTCCAGCGGCGGATGGGTAACGTTGTAGGCCAGGAAACCCAGGTTGAAGCCGGCCTGCTGCAGCACGCGCAAGTTGGGGTCCTGTTTCATCACCTCGATGTCGGCGGGGCGCGGGTAGCCGCTGACCTGGCATTCGCCGGCCTTGAGTTTCTGCAGGCGCGCGGCGGCGTCCGGGGTAATGGCGAAGACCAGGTTGTCGAGTTTCACGTCCTCGGGCTTCCAATACTGTTTATTGGCGACGTAGCGGATCTGCGCGTCTTTCTGGTAGCGCTTGAACACGAACGGTCCGGTGCCCACCGGTTTCTGATTGATGTCCTCGGCCTTGCCTTGCTTGAGGAGCTGGGCGGCGTACTCGGCCGATTGCACCGAGGCGAAACTCATGGCCAGGTTCTGCACGAACGAGGCATCGACGTTGTTCAGATTGAAGCGCACGGTGTGGTCGTCGAGTTTGTCGACGCTTTTGATCGTGGTGTTCAGGCCCATGTCGGTGAAGTAGGGCGATTCGGAAGGGTAGGCCTTGCGAAACGGGCTCTCGGCATCCAGCAGACGGGTGAAGGTAAACACCACATCATCGGCGTTGAAGTCGCGGGTCGGGGTGAAGAAGTCGGTGGTGTGAAACTTGACGCCATCACGCAAGTGGAAGGTGTAGGTGAGGCCGTCTTCGGACACATCCCAGCGGGTGGCGAGGCCGGGCTCGACTTCGGTGCCGCCACGCTTGAACTGGGTGAGGCGGTTGAATACGGTTTCGGCGGAGGCGTCAAAGTCGGTGCCGCTGGTGTATTGGCTGGGATCGAAGCCGGCGGGGCTGGCTTCGGAGCAGTAGACCAGGGTGGTGGAGGCGTGAGCCAGCGGCATAAAGGCCAGGAGGCCTGCGGCAAGGAGGAGCGGTTTGAAGGCAATTCTGTCCATGGAGACCCCTGAAATCGCAACCCTGTAAAAGCTGCGCAAATGAAAACGGCGGTCACCGAGGTTACCGCCGTTCAGGGTTGTCAGGTAGGGGTCACTGCATCTGCACTTCAATCACGCCGTCTGCGCTCATGTTGACTTGGCTGGTGCCGGCTTCCACTTCAGGCGTGGGCGCCGAATCGGCCATCGCCGCTTTCATCATCATGGCGCCGCGCGCGTAGGGCATCGGGTAGCCGTTGGTGTTGAAATTCAGGTTGACGATTTTGTAACCCTTGCCGCCGAGTGCATCGGTAGCCAGTTGCGCACGGGCCTTGAACGCTGCCACTGCGTCTTTGAGCATCGCATCTTCGCTGGCCTTGCGCGTGCTGTCAGCGATGGCGAAGTCCATGCTGTCCATTTTCAGGGTGTTCAACAGCTCGCCGGTGAGTTTGGACAACGCCGGGAAGTCCGCGCTTTCCAGGCGCAGTTCGGCGCGTTCACGCCAGCCGGTGATTTTCTGGTTCTTGCTGTCGTAGATCGGGTAGCTGTTGCGGCTGCCCTGGCGCAGGGTCACGGCCTTGACTTCGCGGGCCTGGCCCAGGGCGGTGTTCATGGTGGTGGTGATTTCAGCGGCAAGCTTGGCCGGGTCGGCGTTTTGCGACTCGGTGTAGAGGGTCACGATCATCTTGTCGCGCGCCACTTCCTGGCTGACTTCGGCGCGCAGGGAGATCTGGTTGTAATGCAGTTCATCGGCGGCCATGGCCGGCAGGCTGGCCAGGGTGCTGGCACCGAGGGTGAGGACAGCGGCACTGCGAATGAAACGGGACATGAAAGCTCCTTGGGATTGTCGTGTTCGGTATGACTGTAGACGGTGGCGCCGGGTTCTTCGGGTTTACATATTCCCTACATGTTGTGACGGCGCCGACGAACGGTCATCTGCCCCGCCTGCGTCAAAGAGCCACACGCGCCGTGCCGGTGGGTCTGCTTCGTTTATACTCATGCCGATCCGCCTGCAGCGCTCATCGGGAGAGCTCATGCTCGCCGCCGTAAAACTGACTTCCGCCACTCGCCAGAATCTCTGGCGCCTGACGTTCATTCGCACCCTGGTATTGGCCGCACAGGCCGGTTCCGTCGGGCTTGCCTATTGGTTCGACCTGCTACCGCTGCCGTGGCTGCAATTGGCTGTGACCCTAGGCTTTTCCTCCGTGCTCTGTGCGTTCACCGCCATCCGCTTGCGCACCACCTGGCCGGTCACCGAGTTGGAATACGCGCTGCAATTGGCCTGCGACCTGTTTATCCACAGTGTGTTGCTGTACTTCTCCGGCGGTTCCACCAACCCGTTTGTGTCTTATTACCTGGTGCCACTGACCATTGCCGCCGTGACCCTGCCGTGGCGCTATTCGGTAGTGCTGTCGGGCATCGCACTGACGCTGTACACGCTGTTGCTGGCGCAATTCTATCCACTGCAGACCTTTCCGATCGCTCGGGAAAATCTGCAGATCTACGGGATGTGGCTCAGCTTTGCCTTGTCTGCCGCCGTTATCACGTTTTTTGCCGCGCGCATGGCCGAAGAGCTGCGCCGCCAGGAAGAACTGCGCGCCATTCGCCGTGAGGAGGGCTTGCGCGACCAGCAATTGCTGGCGGTCGCCACGCAGGCGGCAGGTGCCGCCCATGAGCTGGGCACGCCGCTGGCGACCATGAGCGTGCTGCTCAAGGAGATGACCCAGGACCATCACGACCCGGCGTTGCAGGATGACCTCAGCGTGCTGCAGGAACAGGTCAAGCAGTGCAAGTTGACCCTGCAGCAACTGGTACGCGCCGCCGAAGCCAATCGGCGTCTGGCGGTCGAGATGCAGGATGTCACCCAGTGGCTCGACGAAGCCCTGAACCGCTGGCACCTGATGCGCCCTGAAGCCAGTTACCGTTTCAGTCTGTTGGGCCAGGGCAGCGTACCGCGCATGGCGCCGCCGCCGGATCTCACCCAGGCCTTGCTCAACCTGTTGAACAATGCCGCCGACGCCTGCCCTGAAGGCCTGGGCGTGCAGTTGGACTGGGACGCGGAAAACGTCACCATCAGCATTCGTGACCACGGCGCGGGCGTGCCGCTGGCCATTGCCGAGCAGATCGGCAAACCGTTCTTTACCACCAAGGGCAAAGGTTTCGGCCTTGGCCTGTTTTTGAGCAAGGCCAGCGTGACCCGCGCGGGCGGCTCAGTGAAGCTCTATAGTCATGAGGAAGGCGGTACGCTCACCGAGCTGCGCCTGCCCCGTGTCGCACGAGGAGATATCGATGAGTGACGAGATCCAAGTCGAAGGCGAAGAACTGCCGCATTTGTTGCTGGTAGATGATGACGCCACCTTTACCCGCGTGATGGCGCGTGCCATGAGTCGTCGCGGCTTTCGCGTCAGCACCGCAGGCTCAGCCGAAGAAGGCCTGACCATCGCCCAGGCCGACCTGCCGGACTACGCCGCGCTCGACCTGAAAATGGACGGCGACTCGGGCCTGGTGCTGTTGCCCAAGCTGCTGGAACTCGACCCGGAAATGCGCGTGGTGATCCTCACCGGCTATTCCAGCATCGCCACTGCCGTCGAAGCCATCAAGCGTGGCGCCTGCAACTACCTGTGCAAGCCGGCGGATGCCGATGACGTGCTCGCCGCGCTGCTGTCCGAGCACGCCGACCTCGATACCCTGGTTCCGGAAAATCCCATGTCGGTGGACCGCCTGCAGTGGGAGCACATCCAGCGTGTACTGACCGAGCACGAAGGCAATATCTCCGCCACCGCTCGCGCGTTGGGCATGCACCGGCGTACCTTGCAGCGTAAGTTGCAGAAGCGCCCGGTACGACGCTGAACGGCGACTGAACAACCCGCTTCAGGCTGCACGGATGCACGAACCGATCACCTATGATCGGTTCAAACGCCTGTGATGTTTTCCTACCGAGCCTGAACAATGAATCAGAACGCTGAATATTCCGCGGTCAACGATGCGGTGCGCGGGCAATTCTTCCGCCGAACCTGGGCCATGATCACGCCGTATTGGCGCAGTGAAGAGAAGGGCAGGGCCTGGTTGCTGCTGGCCGCCGTAATTGCTTTGTCGCTGTTCAGCGTGGCGATCTCGGTGTGGATCAACCACTGGTACAAGGATTTCTACAACGCGCTGGAGAAGAAGGACACGGCTGCTTTCTGGCACTTGATCGTTTACTTCGGCGGCATCGCGGCCGTGGCGATCCTGGGCGCGGTGTACCGCCTGTACCTGACCCAGATGCTCACCATCCGCTGGCGTGCCTGGCTCACCGAACAGCACTTCGCACGCTGGCTCGCCCACAAGAACTACTACCAGCTGGAGCAGGGCGGCTACACCGATAACCCGGACCAGCGGATTTCCGAAGACCTCAATACGTTCACCTCCAGCACCTTGAGCCTGGGCCTTGGGCTGTTGCGCAACGTGGTCAGCCTGGTGTCGTTCTCGATCATCCTGTGGGGCGTGTCGGGCAGCATCGAGGTGTTCGGCATCACGATTCCCGGCTACATGTTCTGGTGCGCGTTGCTGTATGCCGCCGTGGGCAGTTGGCTGACGCATTTGATCGGGCGTCGTCTGATCGGCTTGAGCAACCAGCAACAGCGCTTCGAAGCCGACTTGCGTTTCTCCATGGTACGGGTACGTGAAAATGCCGAAAGTATCGCGCTGTACAACGGCGAACCGAATGAAAAGCAGCGCCTGAGCACGCGCTTCGGCAAGGTCTGGCACAACTTCTGGGACATCATGAAAGTGTCCAAGCGCCTGACCTTCTTTACCGCCGGCTACAGTCAGATAGCGATTATCTTCCCGTTTATCGTGGCCGCGCCGCGCTACTTCACCGGCAAGATCGAACTGGGCGAGCTGATGCAAATCAACTCGGCGTTCGGCAATGTGCAGGAGAACTTCAGTTGGTTTATCAACGCCTACTCGGAACTGGCGTCGTGGCGCGCTACCAGTGACCGTCTGCTGAGTTTCCAGCAGGCCATGAGCGACAACGAGCAGCGTGCCCCGGCCATCGATGTGCGCCCTGAAGGCGAACACCTGATGATCAAGAATCTGGGCATGGACCTGGCCGACGGCCGTCACTTGCTCACCGACGCCGACATGACCGTGGAGCCTGGCCAGCGCGTGATGCTCAGCGGGCGTTCCGGCAGCGGCAAGAGCACCTTGCTGCGAGCGATGGGGCATCTGTGGCCGGCCGGCCATGGCAGTATTCGCCTGCCGGCGACGCGCTATCTGTTTCTGCCGCAGAAGCCGTATTTACCGATTGGCACGCTTAAGGCCGTGTTGAGTTATCCACAGGACGACAGCGTCTATCCGGCAGAACGTTATGCACAAGTCCTGGAAACCTGTCGCCTGCCGCACCTGGTCAGCCGCCTGGATGAAGCCAACCACTGGCAGCGCATGCTCTCGCCCGGCGAGCAACAGCGCCTGGCCTTTGCCCGGGCGTTATTGTTCGCGCCGCAGTGGCTGTACATGGACGAAGCCACCTCGGCCATGGATGAGGAGGATGAGGCGACGTTGTATCAGGCGCTGATCGATGAACTGCAGGGGTTGAGCATCGTCAGCGTCGGCCATCGCAGCAGTCTCAAGCGCTTCCATGAAAGGCATGTGCGGATCGAGGGTGGGCGGTTGCAGGAACAACAACCGGCCTAAGGTCATGTGGGGTCAAGTGTGGGAGGGGGCTTGCCCCCGATGGCGGTGTGTCAGTCACCTGCTTTGGATCTGACACATTGCTATCGGGGCAAGCCCCCTCCCACATTAGATCTCCATGGTCAGGGAAACTTAGCCCCAACAAAAAGCCCGGCTGATCATCGATCAGCCGGGCTTTTTAATGGCTTGAATGAATTACTTCTTCAAACCGTAATGCTCATCCAGCATGCCGGGGGCGTTCGGCGTTTTTGGCGCGTAGTCCCGAGGCGGTTCCTGGTTTTCCCGGGGCGGGGTCAGGCGTTCCCGTGGGGTTTGCGGTGCATCGGAATGCAGCGCGGCCAGCAGGCGCTGGCGGGTGATGTCGTCGAGGGCCAGGCGGTTTGCGCCATCGGCGAGATGATCCTGTACTTCCTGGTAGCTCTGGGTGAGCTTCTTGACCAGGGTCGCGGTGCTGTTGAAGTGGGTAACAACCTCGTTCTGATAACTGTCAAAACGTTCCTGAATGTCATCCAGCTGACGTTGCGTGCGGTTAGGCGCGGCATTCGGCAGCAGGCGAGCAACCAGGAATCCAATGGCGACACCGGCAACCAGGGCAAGAGTCGGCAACAACCAAACTAAGAGCGAGTGTTCCACGAGTCCTTCCTCTATAAACGGCTTTGCTTTACGTTAACGGCTCAAACCTGCGCTGTATACCGCGATTAAGCTCGCAATGATGCCATGCACAGACTTTTAGCTAGACGAGTCGACCCCTTGAGAGGTCACGGAGTTCATCCTTGCTCATGCGTGAAACCCCCGTTTTGATCGATGGCCCGGTGGGCCAACTGGAAGCCCTGTATCTGGATCACCCCGAACCACGTGGCCTGGCGCTGATCTGCCACCCCAACCCGGTGCAGGGCGGGACCATGCTCAATAAAGTGGTGTCGACCCTGCAGCGCACCGCGCGCGATGCCGGTTTGATTACGTTGCGTTTCAATTATCGTGGCGTCGGCGCCAGCGCCGGTTCCCACGATATGGCCAGCGGTGAAGTCGACGATGCCGAAGCGGCCGCCACCTGGTTGCGCGAAAAACACCCGCAGTTGCCGCTGACCCTGCTGGGGTTTTCCTTCGGCGGCTATGTGGCCGCAAGCCTCGGTGGCCGCCTGGAAGCCAAGGGCGAAAAGCTTGCGCACCTGTTCATGGTCGCCGCCGCCGTGATGCGTCTGCGCGACACCGATGTGCTGCCACAGGGATGCCCGTTGACCCTGATCCAGCCGGAAACCGACGAAGTGGTCGACCCGCAAGTTGTCTACGACTGGTCCGCCGCCTTGAATCGCCCCCATACGCTGCTGAAAGTGGCAGAATGCGGACACTTTTTTCATGGCAAGCTGACCGATCTCAAGGATCTGGTGCTGCCACGCCTTTCGAATTGACGACAAGCGATCACCCATGACGACCCGTACCCGCATCCTCACCGGTATCACCACCACCGGCACGCCGCACCTGGGCAACTACGCCGGTGCGATCCGCCCGGCGATCCTTGCCAGCGAAGACGCCAATGCCGATTCCTTCTACTTCCTGGCCGACTACCACGCCTTGATCAAATGCGATGACCCGCAGCGCATCCAGCGCTCGCGCATGGAAATCGCCGCGACCTGGCTGGCCGGTGGCCTGGATGTGAACCGAGTGACGTTCTACCGCCAGTCCGACATCCCCGAGATCCCCGAGCTGACCTGGCTGCTGACCTGTGTGGCTGCCAAGGGCCTGCTCAACCGCGCCCACGCCTACAAGGCGTCGGTGGACAAAAACGTGGAGAGCGGCGAAGACCCGGACGCGGGCATCAGCATGGGCCTGTACAGCTACCCGGTATTGATGGCGGCGGACATCCTGATGTTCAACGCGCACAAGGTGCCGGTCGGCCGCGACCAGATCCAGCACGTGGAAATGGCCCGTGATATCGGCCAGCGTTTCAACCACCTGTTCGGCAACGGTAAAGAATTCTTCACCATGCCTGAAGCGTTGATCGAAGAAAGTGTCGCCACCTTGCCGGGCCTGGACGGGCGCAAGATGTCCAAGAGCTATGACAACACCATCCCGTTGTTCACCAGCGCCAGGGACATGAAGGAGTCGATCTCGCGGATCGTCACCGATTCGCGCGCGCCAGGCGAAGCCAAGGACCCGGACAACTCGCACCTGTTCACCCTGTACCAGGCATTCGCGACCAAGGCCCAGGAAGAAGAATTCCGTGGTGAGCTGTTGCAAGGCCTGGGCTGGGGCGAGGCGAAGAACCGTCTGTTCCAACTGCTCGACGGCCAACTCGGTGAAGCGCGCGAGCGTTATCACCAACTGATGTCGCGCCCGTCCGACATGGAAGACCTGCTGCTGGTCGGTGCGAAAAAAGCCCGTGCCGTGGCGGCGCCGTTCCTGGCTGAGCTGCGCGAAGCGGTGGGCCTGCGCTCGTTCGTCAACCAGGCTGCGGCGCCGGTCGCCACCAAGAAGAAAGCAGCGAAGGCTGCGCGCTTCGTGAGCTTTCGTGAGGACGACGGCAGCTTCCGCTTCCGCCTGCTGGCGGCCGATGGCGAGCAACTGCTGCTGTCGCGCAACTTCGCCGACGGCAAAGCGGCCGGCGCGGTGACCAGGCAATTGCAGAGCGGTGATTTGGACATACGCACCGAGGCCCGGCGCTTCAGCGTATGGCTGGACGACGCCGCTGTGGCCGACAGCGCCGAGTTCGCCGACGAAGCCTCTCGCGATGCCGCCATCGCTGCGTTGCGCGTCGCGTTGGCCCCTTCCGAGGATTAACCCGACCAAGGGTTGATTGCCATTATCCAGGGCCGTCGTTACAGTGACGGCCCGTTTTTGTTGCCTTGCTAACGAAATTATGACGCCCCTAGAACGATATCAAGCTGATCTGAAACGCCCTGACTTCTTCCATGACGCGGCCCAGGAAAATGCGGTGCGTCATTTGCAGCGCCTGTATGAAGACCTGGTCGCGGCCTCGCAAACCAAGCCGGGGATGTTCAGCAAGCTGTTTGGCAAAAAAGACCACACGCCGGTCAAGGGCCTGTACTTCTGGGGTGGCGTCGGCCGGGGCAAGACTTACCTGGTGGACACTTTCTTCGAAGCGCTGCCGTTCAAGGAAAAGGTGCGTACCCACTTCCACCGCTTCATGAAGCGTGTGCATGAAGAGATGAAGACCCTGCCGGGGGAAAAGAACCCGCTGACGATCATTGCCAAGCGTTTCTCCGACGAAGCGCGGGTGATCTGCTTCGATGAGTTCTTCGTCTCCGACATCACCGATGCCATGATCCTCGGCACCTTGATGGAAGAGCTGTTCAAGAACGGCGTGACCCTGGTCGCCACCTCGAACATCGTGCCCGATGGCCTCTACAAGGACGGCCTGCAGCGCGCGCGCTTCCTGCCGGCCATTGCGTTGATCAAGCAGAACACCGATATCGTCAATGTCGACAGCGGCGTCGACTATCGTTTGCGTCACCTCGAGCAGGCGGAGCTGTTCCACTTTCCGCTCAACGAGGCGGCCCACGACAGCCTGAGGAAAAGCTTCCGTGCGTTGACGCCGGAATGCACCCAGGCGGTGGAAAACGATAAGTTGATGATCGAGAACCGCGAAATCATCGCCTTGCGTACCTGCGATGACGTGGCCTGGTTCGAATTCCGTCAACTGTGCGACGGCCCGCGTAGCCAGAACGACTATATCGAGCTGGGCAAGATCTTCCATGCGGTGATCTTGAGCGGTGTGGAGCAGATGGGCGTGACCACCGACGACATCGCGCGGCGCTTTATCAACATGGTCGACGAGTTCTACGACCGTAACGTCAAGCTGATCATCTCGGCGGAAGTCGAACTCAAGGACCTGTATACCGGCGGGCGCTTGAACTTCGAATTCCAGCGCACCTTGAGCCGTTTGCTGGAAATGCAGTCCCACGAATTCCTGTCGCGCGGACACAAACCCTAATCGCCCTGCCCCCCCCCCTGTAGGAGCGAGCTTGCTCGCGAAGGTCGTTAACGATAACGCGTGGAATCTGATTCCCCGCATTGTCCTTGAGTTCTTCGCGAGCAAGCTCGCTCCTACAGGCGTGTTTCAGGCGGCCTGCTGGAATTGCTGGCGGTATTGATTCGGCGACAACTCCGTGTGCTGCCTGAACAACCGCGCAAAGAAGCTCGCATCGTCGTAACCCACCTCATAGCTGATGGTCTTGATGCTCTTGCGGCTGCCCGACAGCAGGCCCTTGGCGGTCTCGATGCGCAAGCGTTGCAGATAATGCAGCGGCTTGTCGCCGGTGGCGGCCTGGAAGCGGCGCATGAAGTTGCGGATGCTCATGCCGTGCTCCCTGGCGACGTCTTCGAAGCGGAACTTGTCGGCAAAGTGTTCTTCGAGCCAATGCTGGATCTGCAGGATGATCACATCCTGGTGCAGCTTCTGCCCGCCGAAACCGATGCGCCCCGGCGAATAGCTGCGTTGCACCTCATACAGAATGTCGCGGGCCACGGCCTGGGCGATGTTGGCCCCGCAGAAGCGTTCGATCAGATAAATGTAGAGGTCGCAGGCTGAGGTGGTGCCGCCGGCGCAGTACAGGTTATCGGCGTCGGTCAGGTGCTTGTCCTGGTTGAGCTGCACCTGGGGGAAGCGTTCGCTGAATACAGTGAAGAAGCGCCAGTAAGTGGTCGCTTCCTTGCCATCGAGCAGGCCGGCTTCGGCCAGCCAGAATACCCCGGTGGCTTCGCCGCACAGCACGGCGCCGCGGGCGTGTTGTTCGCGCAGCCACGGCAGCACCTGGGGGTAGCGGGTGCACATGGCGTCGAAGTCGTCCCAGAAGGCCGGCAGCACGATGATGTCGGCATCTTCCAGGCCGCCGTCCACCGGCATGATCACATCGCTGAAACTGCGCACCGATTGCCCGTCGGGGCTGACCAGGCGCGTTTCAAAGGCAGGGGTCAGGCCCAGGCCTTGTTGCTTGCCATAACGCAGGCTGGCGAGGTGGAAAAAATCCTTGGCTTGCATGAGGGTGGAAGCGAATACCCGATCAATGGCCAGAATGCTGACGCGC
Organism: Pseudomonas sp. 28 E 9; assembly: GCF_900004785.1. Classification (NCBI taxonomy): domain Bacteria; kingdom Pseudomonadati; phylum Pseudomonadota; class Gammaproteobacteria; order Pseudomonadales; family Pseudomonadaceae; genus Pseudomonas; species Pseudomonas sp. 28 E 9. The sequence continues at coordinate 39,064 of NZ_CVTK01000044.1, forward strand.
CGCAGGGGCGTGGAGATTTGGTTAGACATAATTTCATTTATTCTTATAGGGGAAAGTGGTCACCAGACGGCTGGATCGTCTTATTTTTTGTCGCATGTGTCCAGTGTCCCGTGACGCATTCGCGGCATAGGCTCTGTGGGATCGATTTTGTCCGACAATCCACACAGGTGACCCATGATTGCCAGAACCTTGTTCAGCCCGGAGCACGAACTCTTTCGCGACAGCGTGGGCACCTTTCTTGAAAAGGAGGCGGCGCCTTTCCATGGGCAATGGGAGAAACAGGGTCATATCGACCGCAGCCTGTGGAACAAGGCGGGGGAGGCGGGGATGCTGTGCTCGCACGTGCCGGAAGAATACGGCGGGCTGGGTGCGGACTTTCTCTACAGCGCGGTGGTGATCGAAGAGATCAGTCGCCTGGGCTTGACCGGCATTGGTTTTTCGCTGCATTCGGACATTGTCGCGCCGTACATCCTTCACTACGGCAGCGAAACGCTGAAACACAAATACTTGCCCAAGTTGGTCTCGGGCGAGAAGGTCACGGCCATTGCCATGACCGAGCCGGGGGCCGGCTCCGACCTGCAAGGGGTGAAGACCACGGCGGTGCCGGACGGCGATGATTATGTGATCAACGGCTCCAAGACCTTTATCACCAACGGCTATCTGGCCGATCTGGTGATCGTGGTCGCCAAGACCGATCCCAAGGCCGGCGCGAAGGGCACCAGCCTGTTCCTGGTGGAAGCCGATACACCGGGCTTCGCCAAGGGCAAGCGCCTGGAGAAGGTCGGCATGAAGGCCCAGGACACCTCGGAGTTGTTCTTCCAGGATGTGCGTGTGCCTAAGGAAAACCTGCTGGGCCAGGCCGGAATGGGCTTTGCGTACCTGATGCAGGAACTGCCCCAGGAACGGCTGACCGTGGCGATTGGCGCGCTGTCTTCAGCGGAGGCGGCGCTGCAGTGGACGCTGGATTACACCCGCGAGCGCAAGGCGTTCGGCAAGGCGATTGCCGACTTTCAGAACACCCGGTTCAAGTTGGCGGAGATGGCCACCGAGATTCAAATCGGCCGCGTGTTCGTGGATAAATGCCTGGCATTGCACCTGGAAGGCAAGCTGGATGTGCCGACAGCGGCGATGGCCAAGTATTGGGCCACGGACCTGCAATGCAAGGTGCTCGATGAGTGCGTGCAACTGCACGGCGGCTACGGCTTCATGTGGGAATACCCGATTGCGCGGGCGTGGGCGGATGCGCGGGTGCAGCGCATTTATGCGGGGACCAATGAGATCATGAAGGAGATCATTGCGCGGGCGCTTTGATTGTGTGGTGTGGCTGATGGCCTCATCGGGGGCAAGCCCCCTCCCACATTTTGATCTGTGAACAGGGTCAGGTGGGGGGGGCAAGCTCCCTCCCACACATTTTGATCTGTGAACAGGGTCAAGTGTGGGAGGGGGCTTGCCCCCGATGGCGGCCTGAAGGTCAATCAGGGCGCCGGATTCGGATGATCCTTCTGAATCGCCTCAATTCCTTCCAGCACTTCTTTCGACAGTTTCAGCTCGGCGCTGGCAATGTTGCTGTCCAGCTGCTCAAGGCTCGTGGCGCCGATGATATTGCTGGTCACAAACGGCTGTTGCGTCACAAACGCCAGCGCCATCTGCGCCGGGTCCAGGCCATGTTCCCGCGCCAATGCCACATAACGGCTGCACGCCGCTTCCGACTGCGGATTGAAGTAGCGACTGAAGCGGCTGTACTCCGTCAGGCGCGCCTTGGCCGGGCGCGCGCCGCCCTCGTACTTGCCGCTGAGCATGCCGAACGCCAGGGGCGAGTAGGCCAGCAAGCCGCATTGTTCGCGAATCGCGATTTCCGCCAGGCCCACTTCAAAGCTGCGGTTGAGCAGGTTGTAGGGGTTCTGGATCGACACCGCGCGGGTCCAGCCACGGGCTTGGGCCAGGGCCAGGAATTTCATGGTGCCCCACGGCGTTTCGTTGGACAGGCCGATGTGGCGGATCTTGCCGGCCTTGACCTGCTCATCCAGCGCTTCGAGGGTTTCCTCCAGCGGGGTGAGGTCGTCTTCGTCCTTGTGCTTGTAGCTCAATTGGCCGAAAAAGTTGGTGCTGCGCTCCGGCCAGTGCAGTTGGTAGAGGTCGATCCAGTCGGTCTGCAGGCGTTTGAGGCTGGCGTCGAGTGCCTCGACAATGTGCTTGCGGTTATGGCGCAGGTGGCCGTCGCGGATGTAATCGATGGTGTTGCCGGGGCCGGCGATCTTGCTGGCGAGGATCCAGTCGGCGCGGTCGCCACGGCTTTTGAAGTAATTGCCGATATAACGCTCGGTCGTGGCATAGGTATCGGCCTTGGGCGGTACCGGGTACATTTCCGCCGTATCGAGGAAGTTGATTCCGGCCGCCTTGGCCCGTTCGATCTGGGCGAAGGCCTCTGCCTCGCTGTTCTGCTCACCCCAGGTCATGGTGCCCAGGGCGATCGCGCTTACGTTCAGATCGGTCCGGCCCAGCTGTCGATAATCCATCGGGTACTCCTTCGGGGAAAACAATCATAAAAGCAGGTTGAATTTTTTTTCGCAATCTGCATAATTGCCCACCTCTTTCTGCAGTGGAAGTGATGCGCCGCCTGCCGAAGAATCTTGCCGTTGAACGGACGCGCTGACCCGAGCCCCCGATAGCGTCTGTATCCGGCTGCCTTTGACCTTGTCAAAGTACGCACTATTCAGTAAGATCCGCCGTCTAATTTACAGGGCGGCCCCTGAGGCTATTAAAGAATGACAACTTTTACTGCAAAACCGGAAACAGTTCAGCGCGACTGGTTTGTCGTCGACGCCGCTGGTCAGACCCTGGGTCGTCTGGCCACTGAAGTCGCCAGCCGTCTGCGTGGCAAGCACAAGCCTGAATACACCCCGCACGTTGATACCGGTGACTACATTGTCATCATCAACGCTGAGCAGGTACGTGTTACCGGCAACAAAGCGCAAGACAAAATGTACTACCGTCACTCCGGTTTCCCAGGCGGTATCAAGTCTTCCAACTTTGAAGGCCTGATCTCCAAGAAGCCTGAAGCCCCGATCGAAATCGCGGTCAAAGGCATGCTGCCTAAGGGCCCACTGGGTCGCGATATGTTTCGCAAGCTGAAAGTCTATGCGGGCGCTGTACACCCTCATGCTGCTCAGCAGCCCCAAGAACTGAAGTTTTAACGGAATAGTTCATTATGTCGGCGACTCAAAATTACGGCACTGGCCGTCGCAAAACCGCAACCGCACGCGTTTTCCTGCGTCCGGGCACTGGTAACATCTCGATCAACAACCGCTCCCTGGACAACTTCTTCGGCCGCGAAACTGCCCGCATGGTAGTTCGTCAGCCGCTGGAATTGACCGAGACCGTTGAAAAGTTCGACATCTACGTCACCGTTATCGGTGGCGGTGTAAGTGGTCAAGCTGGCGCAATCCGCCACGGTATCACTCGCGCTCTGATGCAGTACGACGAAACCCTGCGTGGCGCTCTGCGCAAAGCTGGCTTCGTAACTCGCGATGCTCGTGAAGTTGAACGTAAGAAAGTCGGTCTGCGTAAAGCGCGTAAGCGTCCGCAGTACTCGAAGCGTTAATTCGCTTTACGTTCCACAAAAACGCCCAGCCTCCTCACGGAGCTGGGCGTTTTTTATTGCCTGGGATTTATGCAGATTTTTCGCCGTGACAACTTGCCACATCCGTAGACCCCCTATACTACAAGGCCTGGGGGTGGAGCTCCGGGTAATTCCCTTGTCATACGTGGGGCTTTTCATTACCATCCGTCAAAATTTTTATAAGTAAAGATTCAACACTTAGTAGACGCCTGATTTAACAGGCCAAAAAGCTGATGGGAGAGGACTGAATGAGCAATGACGGCGTGAATGCAGGCCGGCGTCGCTTTCTGGTAGCAGCCACATCCGTGGTGGGTGCTGCAGGAGCGGTGGGGGCTGCGGTCCCGTTCGTGGGGTCATGGTTTCCCAGTGCCAAGGCGAAAGCCGCAGGTGCACCGGTGAAGGTGAATGTCAGCAAGATCGAGCCAGGGCAGCAGATGATTGCTGAATGGCGCGGCCAGCCGGTCTTCATTGTTCGTCGTACCGAGGAAATCCTGGGGAATCTCAAGAAGATTGAAGGCCAGTTGTCTGACCCCCAATCCGAGAAGTCCGACCAACCCGCCTACGCCAAGAACGAAGCACGTTCGATCAAGCCGGAGATCCTGCTGCTGGTGGGGCTGTGTACCCACCTGGGTTGCTCGCCTACGTTTCGCCCGGAAGTCGCGCCCGCTGACTTGGGCAAGGACTGGGTTGGCGGTTACTTCTGCCCCTGCCACGGTTCCCATTACGACCTCGCCGGCCGTGTCTACAAGTCCCAGCCTGCACCCTTGAACCTGCCGGTTCCTCCGCACACCTACGAAACTGACGACCTTATTGTCATTGGCCTCGATAAGGAGAACGCGTGATGAGCAAGTTCATGGATTGGGTGGATGCGCGCTTCCCCGCCACCAAAATGTGGGAAGACCATCTCAGCAAATATTACGCGCCAAAAAACTTCAACTTCTTCTACTTCTTCGGCTCCCTGGCCCTGTTGGTGCTGGTCAACCAGATCGTCACCGGTGTCTGGCTGACGATGAGCTATACGCCTTCGGCGGAAGAGGCGTTTGCCTCTGTCGAGTACATCATGCGTGACGTCGAGTACGGCTCGATCCTGCGCCTGCTGCACTCCACCGGCGCATCGGCGTTCTTTATCGTGGTCTACCTGCACATGTTCCGTGGCCTGCTCTACGGTTCGTACCAGAAACCCCGCGAGCTGGTGTGGGTGTTCGGCATGCTGATCTACCTGGCGCTGATGGCCGAAGCCTTCATGGGTTACCTGCTGCCATGGGGCCAGATGTCGTACTGGGGCGCCCAGGTGATCATCTCGCTGTTCGGTGCCATCCCGGTGATCGGCAACGACCTGACCCAGTGGATTCGCGGCGACTACCTGATCTCGGGCATCACCCTGAACCGCTTCTTCGCCTTGCACGTCGTGGCCTTGCCGATCGTGATCCTGGGTCTGGTGGTATTGCACATCCTGGCGCTGCATGAAGTCGGCTCCAACAACCCGGACGGCGTGGATATCAAGAAGCACAAGGACGAGAACGGCATCCCGCTGGACGGCATTCCATTCCACCCTTACTACACCGTGAAGGACATTGTCGGTGTAGTCGTGTTCCTGTTCGTATTCTGTTCGATCGTGTTCTTTTTCCCGGAGATGGGTGGTTATTTCCTGGAGAAGCCTAACTTTGAACAGGCTAACGCCTTCAAGACGCCCGAGCATATTGCCCCGGTCTGGTACTTCACGCCGTTCTACGCCATCTTGCGTGCGATCCCCGACAAACTCATGGGCGTCATCGCCATGGGCGCGGCGATTGCGGTGCTGTTCGTACTGCCGTGGCTCGACCGCAGCCCGGTCAAGTCCATGCGCTACAAAGGCTGGCTGAGCAAGATCTGGCTGTGGGTGTTCTGCATTTCATTCGTGATCCTGGGCGTGCTGGGCGTACTGGCGCCGACCCCCGAGCGCACGTTGCTGTCGCAGGTCTGCACCTTCCTGTACTTCGCCTACTTCATTCTGATGCCGTTCTACACCCGGCTCGAGAAGACCAAACCGGTTCCGGAAAGGGTGACTGGCTGATGAAAAAATTATTCGTTGCATTAGTGCTTGCGGCCCTGCCGCTCCTGTCTTGGGCCGCCGAGCATGGCGCGCAGCTGGAAAAGGTCGACATCGACGTCTCCGATAAAGCCGCTCTGCAGGACGGTGCGCGCACGTTCGCCAACTACTGCATGGGCTGCCACAGCGCCAAGTTCCAGCGCTACGAGCGGGTGGCCGACGACCTGGGCATCCCCCATGAGTTGATGCTGGAAAAACTGGTGTTCACCGGGGCCAAGATCGGCGACCACATGAACATCGGCATGAAGCCGGCGGACGCCAAGGCCTGGTTCGGTGCGGCACCGCCGGACCTGACCCTGGTAGCACGTGTGCGGGGCACCGACTGGCTCTACGGCTACCTCAAATCCTTCTACGAAGACCCGACCCGGCCCTGGGGCGTGAACAACAAAGTGTTCCCGAACGTCGGCATGCCCAACGTTCTGGTCGGCCTGCAGGGTCGCCAGGTGGTAGGATGCAAACAGGTTCAGGTCGTTGAAGACGGCAAGAAGCAATATGATCCGTTGACCGGCACGCCGCTGACCCATGAAGCGTGCGATCAACTGACCATCGTGCCCAAGACCGGTACGCTGAACGAAGAGCAGTTCGACGAGAAGGTCAAGAACCTGGTGACCTTCCTGGCCTACTCGGCCAACCCGGTCAAACTGCAGCACCAGCGCATCGGTACGTACGTCTTGCTGTACCTGGCTTTCTTCTTCGTATTCGCCTATCTGCTCAAACGCGAGTACTGGAAGGATGTGCATTGATCCAACCGTAAGCAATTGCTGTTAATCTTGCGCGCCCAGCGGCATCTCTGAACACGTAGCGCCGGTTTTACCGGACGTTACAGGGATGCTCTCTGGGCGCGCTCGTTTTTGAGCTTTCGATAATTTCAACAAGCGAGGAGGACCGCCATGGGCGTGACCAACCGGTTGGCCTGTTACTCCGACCCCGCCGACCACTATTCCCACCGAGTACGCATCGTGCTCGCAGAGAAGGGTGTCAGCGCCGAGATCATCAGTGTGGAGGCGGGCCGTCAGCCGCCGAAGCTGATCGAAGTGAACCCTTACGGCAGCTTGCCCACCCTGGTCGATCGTGACCTGGCGTTGTGGGAGTCAACCGTGGTGATGGAATATCTGGATGAGCGTTACCCGCATCCGCCTTTGCTGCCGGTTTACCCGGTGGCGCGTGCCAACAGCCGCCTGCTGATCCATCGGATCCAGCGTGACTGGTGCGGGCTGGTGGATGTGATTCTCGATACCCGCAGTAAAGAGGCCGCGCGCGTACAGGCGCGTAAGGAATTGCGCGAAAGCCTGACCGGCGTTTCGCCGCTGTTCGCCGATAAACCTTTTTTCCTCAGTGAGGAACAAAGTTTGGTCGATTGCTGCCTATTACCCATACTCTGGCGCTTGCCGGTTCTGGGCATTGAACTGCCACGGCCGGCCAAGCCGTTGCTTGATTACATGGAGCGCCAATTTGCGCGTGAGGCTTTCCAGGCGAGTCTGTCTGGTGTCGAACGCGATATGCGCTAAGGCTTAAGGAGCCGCTGATGAACTCCAGTCGACCCTATCTGGTCCGCGCGCTCTATGAGTGGATTGTGGACAATGATTGCACCCCGCACATGCTGGTCAACTCCGAATTTCCTGCGGTGCAGGTTCCGCAGGGTTTTGCCAGTGACGGACAGATTGTATTGAACGTATCGCCCAGTGCGGTGCGCCACCTGCACATGGACAACGAAGCGGTCAGTTTCGAAGGGCGTTTCGGCGGTGTGCCGCATACGCTGTTCGTGCCGATCGGCGCCATCCTCGGGATTTATGCCCGTGAGAACGGCCAGGGCATGGTGTTCGATCTGGAGTCGCCTTTCGAGGACGACGAAACGATCGAAGGGCAAGGCGGCGATGATGTGCCGCCACCGGATAGCGAGCCGCCGCGCCCTACTGGCCGGCCGAGCTTGAAAGTGGTGAAGTAAGCGGCTGCCGCCTTCGGGCTAGCCTGAAAAATGCCTCGGCGGTTGCCGGGGCTTTTTTTTGCCTGCCGTACAGGTATGAAAGTCGCGACAGGGACGGTGATCGTACAACCGCCATGGGCTATGATGCGTCTTCAGTTCACCGAGAAAGATGACTCATCATGGAAAACGCCAACGCCGTCCCACGTCTTCCCCGCAAGCGTCGCAGCCTTGCCCAGGAATTGGTCACGGTGTTGTCCGAACAGATCCGCGACGGCCAGCTCAAGCGTGGCGACAAGCTGCCTACCGAGTCGGCAATCATGGAGGCCCATGGCGTCAGCCGGACCGTGGTGCGCGAGGCGATTTCGCGCTTGCAGGCGGCGGGGCAGGTGGAGACGCGGCACGGTATCGGTACGTTCGTATTGGACACGCCGAGCCCGAGCGGTTTTCGCATCGACCCGGCCACCGTGGTGACGCTGCGCGATGTGTTGGCGATCCTCGAGTTGCGGATCAGCCTGGAAGTGGAGTCCGCAGGCCTGGCCGCCTTGCGCCGCAGCGAGGAACAACTGGCAGCCATGCGTGCCGCCCTCGACGCGCTGAATGAAAGTGCGGCCCATGCCGGTGATGCGGTGGCGTCGGACTTTGCGTTCCACCTGGAAATTGCGCTGTCCACCGGCAACCGTTACTTCACCGACATCATGACCCACCTGGGCACCAGCATCATTCCGCGTACCCGCTTGAATTCAGCGCGCCTGGCCCATGATGATCAGCAGCATTACATGGGGCGCTTGAGTCGCGAGCATGAAGAGATTTATGAGGCCATCGCGCGTCAGGATTCGGACGCGGCGCGTGCGGCGATGCGCTTGCATTTGACCAATAGCCGGGAGAGGCTGCGCCATGCCCATGAAGAGGCGCAAGCGCAGCGCGGGTAGACGCTCGGTCAAGGATAGGGATTTTGCGACGGTTCGAGGTAGATGACAATTTCGCCGATCGTCTCGTCATAGATTTTGCGTGCGACTTTTTCCAGCGCAGGGTTACCCCCTATATCGTCGTAGTAGATCTCGTCACCAATGTTTGGCTCGTAATCAAGCGAGCGCTTTTTATTGCCTTTCTTGACGGTATTCGTTTTCCAGGTCTTGGACATGGTGTACCTCCAAAAATCGTGAGAGTTGGCATGCTTTCCAATATCGCAGTGCTTCAAGAGGGCTCCGCACTGAGCTATTGGAAAGTAGGAGGTAACTTATGAACGTAGCGGAGAGCGCGCTACTGTCAGAATTGACAGTAGCGACAGACGGTCAAGTCAGTTACTCCTCTCCCTCAAAGGTGTATCTGGTCTGCGTGTAGTCCCCTGGCAGATAAACCCCCACCTCACCAATCGTCCGTCTTCGGACAACCTGTACCCCAGGGCATCATGGATCTTATGACGTCGTCTCCCGTCCCTGATCACCTGTTTCAACGCTGAGCTTGAGATGAGGCCTGATGAATTGCTGTTGACGAATCTTTTTATAGTTGTACGATGACGTACGACATGATTTAAACCAACAACAATGCTTTCCTCAGAAAGTCTTCGCCAGGGTGTTCGAATAATGAATCCACAAGAACTGAAGTCCATCCTCTCCCACGGTCTGCTGTCTTTCCCGGTGACCGATTTCAATGCCCAGGGTGACTTTCACCAGGCGGGCTATATCAAGCGCCTGGAATGGCTGGCCCCGTACGGCGCCACTGCGCTGTTCGCCGCAGGCGGCACCGGTGAGTTTTTCTCCCTGGCCGCCAGCGAATATTCCCAGGTGGTGAAGACCGCTGTTGATACCTGCGCCACCAGCGTGCCGATTCTTGCCGGTGTCGGCGGCGCGACCCGCCAGGCCATCGAGTACGCTCAAGAGGCCGAACGCCTGGGTGCCAAAGGCTTGCTGTTGCTGCCGCACTACCTGACTGAAGCCAGCCAGGACGGGGTTGCCGCCCACGTTGAAGCGGTGTGCAAATCGGTCAAGATCGGCGTGGTGGTGTACAACCGCAATGTCTGCCGCCTGACCGCGCCGCTGCTGGAACGCCTGGCCGAGCGCTGCCCGAACCTGATCGGCTACAAGGATGGCCTGGGTGACATCGAGTTGATGGTGTCGATCCGCCGTCGTCTCGGCGATCGTTTCAGCTACCTCGGCGGCCTGCCGACTGCAGAGGTTTACGCCGCTGCCTACAAGGCCCTGGGCGTGCCGGTGTACTCCTCGGCGGTGTTCAACTTCATTCCCAAAACCGCAATGGATTTCTACCACGCGATTGCCAGGGATGATCACGCCACCGTTTCCAGAATCATTGACGATTTCTTCCTGCCTTACCTCGACATCCGTAACCGCAAGGCCGGTTATGCCGTGAGCATCGTCAAGGCCGGTGCGAAAATCGCCGGCTACGACGCAGGCCCGGTGCGCACGCCGCTGACCGATCTGCTGCCGGAAGAATACGAAGCCCTGGCCGCGCTGATCGACAAGCAAGGCGCGCAATAACTCATCAACAAGGCCGCTGAGCAATCAGCGGCCTTTTGCGTCAGGAGAAGATTCGTGTCCCAAGCAAAGCGTTTTGACAACTACATCAACGGTGAATGGGTAACCGGCGCCGACTACTGCACCAATATCAACCCGTCGGATCTTTCCGATGTGATCGGCGAATACGCCAAGGCTGACGTCGCCCAGGTCAACGCCGCTATCGACGCCGCCCGCGCAGCGTTTCCGGCGTGGTCCACCTCGGGTATCCAGGCGCGCCACGACGCGCTGGATAAAGTCGGCAGCGAAATCCTCGCCCGCCGCGAAGAGCTGGGCACGCTGCTGGCCCGAGAAGAGGGCAAGACCCTGCCCGAAGCCATTGGCGAGGTGACCCGCGCCGGCAACATCTTCAAATTCTTCGCCGGTGAATGCCTGCGCCTGTCGGGCGACTATGTGCCGTCGGTGCGCCCCGGCGTCAACGTTGAAGTCACCCGTGAAGCCCTTGGCGTGGTCGGCTTGATCACGCCGTGGAACTTCCCGATCGCCATCCCGGCCTGGAAAATCGCCCCGGCCCTGGCCTATGGCAACTGCGTGGTGATCAAACCGGCCGAACTGGTACCCGGTTGTGCCTGGGCCCTGGCCGACATCATTTCCCGCGCCGGTTTCCCGGCCGGTGTGTTCAACCTGGTGATGGGCAGCGGTCGCGTGGTGGGCGATGTGCTGGTCAACAGCCCGATAGTCGATGGCATCAGCTTTACCGGTTCCGTCGGTGTGGGCCGTCAGATCGCCGTCAGTTGCGTAGCGCGCCAGGCCAAAGTGCAGTTGGAAATGGGCGGCAAGAACCCGCAGATCATTCTCGACGACGCCGACCTCAAGCAGGCCGTCGAGCTATCGGTGCAGAGCGCGTTCTACTCGACCGGCCAGCGTTGCACCGCTTCCAGCCGCCTGATCGTCACCGCCGGCATCCATGACCAGTTCGTCGCGGCCATGGCCGAGCGCATGAAGTCGATCAAGGTCGGCCACGCGCTCCACAGCGGTACCGACATTGGCCCGGTGGTTTCCCAGGCTCAGTTGGACCAGGACATGAAGTACATCGACATCGGCCAGAGCGAAGGCGCGCGGCTGGTCAGCGGCGGCGGTCTGGTGACCTGTGACACCGAAGGCTACTACCTGGCGCCGACGCTGTTTGCCGACAGCGAAGCGGCCATGCGCATCAGCCGTGAAGAGATTTTCGGCCCGGTGGCCAACGTGGTGCGGGTGGCCGACTACGAGGCGGCGCTGGCCATGGCCAACGACACCGAGTTCGGTCTTTCGGCTGGTATCGCCACCACCTCGTTGAAACATGCCAACCACTTCAAGCGCCATTCCCAGGCCGGGATGGTCATGGTCAACCTGCCGACCGCCGGCGTGGACTATCACGTTCCGTTCGGTGGCCGTAAGGGTTCGTCCTACGGTTCGCGTGAGCAGGGCCGCTATGCGCAAGAGTTCTACACCGTGGTGAAAACCAGCTACATCGGGTCGTAGCACCCGTTTCACTGTAGGAGCGAGCTTGCTCGCGAAAAACCCAAGGACACCGCGTGCACCCTGAATGCCTGCGTATTCGTTGACGTTTTTCGCGAGCAAGCTCGCTCCTACAAGAGGCAGCACCCAGCAAGACATAACCATTACCCGCAAAAAAAATAATTAGTGGGAGTACTTCTACATGCAAGCGACCAAGCCGACTCACGTCCGCTATTTGATCCTGCTCATGCTGTTCCTGGTGACCACGATCAATTACGCCGACCGTGCAACTATCGCCATCGCCGGTTCCAGCCTGCAAAAAGACCTCGGCATCGACGCGGTCACCCTCGGCTACATCTTCTCTGCATTCGGTTGGGCCTACGTCGCCGGGCAAATCCCCGGCGGCTGGCTGCTCGACCGGTTCGGTTCGAAAAAAGTCTATGCCCTGAGCATCTTTACCTGGTCGCTGTTCACCGTGCTGCAAGGCTACGTCGGTGAGTTCGGTGTCTCGACCGCCGTGGTTGCACTGTTCATGCTGCGCTTTATGGTGGGCCTGGCCGAAGCGCCATCCTTCCCCGGCAACGCACGGATTGTGGCGGCCTGGTTCCCCACGGCCGAGCGCGGTACGGCGTCGGCGATTTTCAACTCGGCGCAGTACTTCGCTACCGTGTTGTTCGCACCGCTGATGGGCTGGATCGTTTATCGTTTCGGCTGGCAGCATGTGTTTATCGTGATGGGCGTGATTGGCATTGTGTTCTCGCTGATCTGGCTGAAAGTTATCCACAGTCCGCGCCAGCACCCGATGATCAACGAAGCGGAGCTCAATCACATTGCCGCCAATGGCGCCATGGTGGATATGGACCAGGACAAGGGCCAGGGCAAGAAAACCGATGGACCGAAGTGGGATTACATCCGCCAGTTGCTGACCAACCGCATGATGCTGGGTGTGTACCTGGGCCAATACTGCATCAACGGCATCACCTACTTCTTCCTGACCTGGTTCCCCGTGTACCTGGTGCAGGACCGTGGCATGACCATCCTCAAGGCCGGTTTCATTGCCTCGCTGCCGGCGATCTGCGGCTTTATCGGCGGCGTGCTGGGCGGGGTGATTTCCGATTATCTGCTGCGCAAGGGCCATTCCCTGACCTTCGCCCGCAAGGCGCCGATCATTGCCGGCCTGCTGGTGTCCAGCAGCATCATTGCGTGCAACTACGTCGACGTTGAATGGATGGTGGTGGGCTTCATGGCGCTGGCCTTCTTCGGCAAGGGCGTTGGCGCACTGGGCTGGGCGGTGGTGTCCGACACCTCGCCGAAACAAATCGCCGGCCTCAGTGGTGGCTTGTTCAATACCTTCGGTAACCTGGCCTCCATCACCACGCCGATTGTCATCGGCTACATCATCAGCACCACCGGCTCGTTCAAATGGGCCCTGGTGTTCGTCGGCGCCAACGCGCTGGTGGCGGTGTTCAGCTATCTGGTGATCGTCGGCCCGATCAAGCGCGTGGTGCTCAAGGACCCGCCAAGCAAAGGCCCTGAGTTGACCCACCTTTCCCAAGCGCATTCCTGAGGTTCATGTGATGCAGTTGATTGAACATGCCGATTCGCCGCGCTCGATTCGCCTGCACGAGCGCGACAATGTGGTGATCGTGGTGAACGACCAGGGCGTGCCGGCCGGGACCGAGTTCCCGGACGGCCTGGTCACCGTGGACTTCATCCCTCAAAGCCACAAAGTGACCCTGGAAGATATCCCCGAAGGCGGCCGGATTATTCGCTACGGCCAGACGATCGGCTATGCCCTGGCGCCGATCCCGCGTGGCAGCTGGGTGCAGGAAGACCAGTTGCGCATGCCCACCGCGCCGCCGCTGGACAGCCTGCCGCTGTCCACCGAGGTGCCCGAACCCCAGGCGCCGCTGGAGGGGTTCACCTTCGAGGGGTATCGCAACGCCGACGGCACTGTGGGTACGCGCAATATCCTGGGTATCACCACCACGGTGCAGTGCGTGACCGGCGTGCTGGACCATGCGGTCAAGCGCATCAAGGATGAATTGCTGCCCAGGTACCCGCACGTCGATGACGTGGTGGCGCTGACCCATAGCTACGGCTGCGGCGTGGCGATTACGGCCACGGATGCCTACATTCCGATCCGTACCGTGCGCAACCTGGCGCGCAACCCGAACCTGGGCGGCGAAGCCCTGGTGATCAGCCTGGGCTGCGAGAAGTTGCAGGCCGGGCAAGTGATGCACGACAACGACAGCTCCGTCGACCTGAGCGAGCCCTGGCTGTACCGGTTGCAGGATTCCAGCCACGGCTTTGGCGAAATGATCGAGCAGATCATGGCGCTGGCTGAAGTCCGCTTGAAAAAGCTCGATCAGCGCCGCCGCGAAACGGTGCCCGCCTCCGAGCTGATCCTGGGCATGCAGTGCGGCGGCAGTGATGCGTTTTCCGGCATCACCGCCAACCCGGCGCTGGGTTATGCATCCGACCTGTTGCTGCGGGCCGGGGCGACGGTGATGTTTTCCGAAGTGACGGAAGTGCGCGATGCCATCTACCTGCTGACTTCTCGCGCAGAGACGAATGAAGTTGCCGAAGCGTTGGTGCGTGAAATGGACTGGTACGACCGTTACCTGGCCAAGGGTGAGGCAGATCGCAGCGCCAATACCACGCCGGGCAACAAGAAGGGCGGCCTGTCGAATATCGTCGAGAAGTCCCTGGGCTCCATCGTCAAGTCCGGCAGCAGCGCGATCAATGGTGTGCTCGGCCCAGGCGAGCGCTTCAAGACCAAGGGCCTGATTTTTTGCGCAACCCCGGCCAGTGACTTTGTGTGCGGCACCTTGCAGCTGGCAGCGGGGATGAACCTGCATGTGTTCACCACGGGGCGGGGTACGCCTTATGGGTTGGCGATGGCGCCGGTGGTCAAGGTGTCGACGCGCACCGAGCTGGCCCAGCGCTGGCCGGACCTGATCGATATCGACGCCGGGCGCATCGCCACTGGACGCGCGAGCATCGAGGAGCTGGGCTGGGAGTTGTTTCACTTCTACCTGGATGTGGCCAGCGGCAGGAAGCAGACGTGGGCGCAGCGGCACAAGCTGCATAACGACATCACCTTGTTCAACCCCGCCCCAATCACCTAGGGCTGTCGTTTCCGCCAGCAACGCTCGTTCATCAACGTCTGGATGTGCGCGTGAACCTGGATGGGCGTGTCAGCTCGAAGGATGTGCCCGGACATCTCGGGCATCGGCTGCCTGGTGTAATAGTCGGCGCAAACGAAACCGTCGACCCAACCATCGGCATACACCTGATAGTCGGATCTGGCGTCTCCGACTATCAGGGCTCGACCCGTCAGCCGGCCTTCCTTGCGCCATCGCTGCACGATGCTACTTTTCCCTCTGCCGGGGTTTATCAACGGTGATGGCCTGGGGCACATTGCGCGCGAACCGGCCCAGAAAAGACGGTTGGCGATGACATTATGGGCTTGGATGTTCAGTGATCGAGCAATTGGGGTAATGCACTCCGTGTACCCTCCGGAGAGGATGTACACGTGCGTGCCCTCGCGTTGCAGGTTGTGCACTGTCTGCTCCAGGGACGGGTCGAGGCTGCCAATGATGGTATCGACATAGCGTTGAATATGATGCCTGCGGATATACGGGATCATTTTCATCACACTCAGCATTTCCCAGAAGCTGGCCTTGCCCGTCAACGCCTTGGGCGTGATGAGTTGCAGTTGCTCCAGCATTGGCTGGGCGTTCGGGCTTTCGCCAATCGCCGACTTGACGATCTCCAGGGTGCTTTCATGGTTCACCAGGGTCTGGTCGAAGTCGAAAATGACATGGGTGTCGCGGTTCGTTGTCATGGGTGTGCCTGCGTATCTGTGCGACGGTAGTGGTGTTTGTCTTCTCGGGTCCACTGGGTTGCTGCGATGCCCAGGTGCTCGGCGATACGTGCTTGTATCAAGTCCGAAAATGCCTGGCCGCTTTGGTGTTCATTGCGCTCCAGTGGTTCCAGATAGGCCATTTCGACGGTCATCCAGGGCATAGCCAGCAGGCGCAGAAAGCACGCCAGACCTGATGCATGAAGCGGGCTCGCCACCAGGCCAAAGGGCAGCATCAAGCGTCCCGCAAGTGGCACCACAGGCAACCCGCGGCTCAGCAGCCCGGGGCGGAAGCGATACAAGCCACGGCCATTGTTGATAGTTGCTTCGGGATTGGTGTAAAGGGCGGTGCCTTGGGGGGCGTCTCGCAGACTACGCAGGTTACGTGAAAACGTCTTTTTATCCGCGCCGTTCCAGACGCGGCCACCCGCGCACTTGATCAAAAGGAATGCAGTGAGGCTGATAACCCTGTTGTAGCCGCTCGAGGCCACAAGTGTTGCGCCAGGCATCGCCAGTATGGCGAACGGATCAATAACGCTTACGTGATTGGCTGCCACCACACAACCGTCGGTCAGTGTTGCGATTTGTCGCGTTGAAAGTGCGCACCTGACCCGCAGGCCCATTATCCAGAGAATACCTCGGTATATAACGCGCCTGACGGCAAGTGGAAATGGCCAGGCTAACAGGCTTAGTACAACTATCAAGAACATGCGAAGGACGGCCAGCATGTAGCCGAAGGGCATATAAAGTTGCCTGGGGAAACTAGGATAAGCCCAGGTTTCTCGACTTCAGAGGTCCGCTACGGATTGCAAAGGGCAAGCGGGAGCCGGTTGTGTTTTCAAGGGAGCGAATACTCAATGGTGATTTTCGTCAAGCGGACTGGGTGTGTTCAGGCTTTTTCATGCGGCGCGAGAACCGTGTGATTCGCTCGAGATTTGCCAGCCTTATTTCCTGGAACCGCTCACGTGTAAGATCAATTTTTATGTGAGGACCGTAGGCGGTCTCTATGACTTCTCCCGTCACTGCGGGCATATGCAAAAATGCTCTGTTCATTTCCAGCGCACGGTGATGGTGGATATTGGTAAGCGTGTAGACCTGCTCAAATCCCAGGCGTTGGAAACCGTATTCGAGCGCCAGATGAATCGCAATAAAGGGGTAGGGCGTGCCCCAGTATTTCCTGAGGAAACGGTTGCCAAAGTTGATGCCATATTCTTTTTTTGCGAATCCTGCATAACCGATAAATGATCCTTCCACGCCCAGGCTTACAGCCCAGCGTGACCAGTCCTGATCGATAAGTTCTTTTGTGAATACCGAAATTTCATTGGCGGCGGCGTCTCTGCCCCGTGTAGTGCCGGCCGAAATGAACTTCATTGCCTCCGGATCAGCGAGCAGGTCGGCATAGCCTTCGATGTCCTGATCGTCCCAGCTCCTGATATGCACATTGTGCAATTGACTGAAGGATCTACGCATAGTCACCCCTTGTGTTTCGAACACATGATGGTTCGCTACCGGATAATTAAAATGTTACAGGGAGGATTTTCAGGGGGGATGTCGATATTGCAGAGGCGCGGATTCTTATCAGTGTGTAGGAGCTTGTGTAGCGTTTTGTGGGATGGACTGAGCTTCGCCAAGAACTCTGAGTTACATCCTACAAATGGATGCAGTTCTCCGATCCTGAATTTTATTTGCAGGCCTATTGTTAAATGAAATGTCAGCCGCGCACCCCAGTGCTTTATTATTACGACTCCCTGATAACAGGACTCAAGGCTAATACAGCATGCTCGCCATTTTTCTTACGACGCTCACCATCACCGCGCCGGTGTTCGCCATGCTGTTCCTCGGGGTGCTGCTCAAGCGTATCAACTGGATCAACGACAACTTTATCCATACCGCCTCGTCCCTGGTGTTCAATGTCACCATGCCGGCGCTGCTGTTCCTGGGCATCCTGCATGCCGACCTGCATTCGGCGCTCAAGCCGGGGTTGCTGATTTACTTTGCCGTGGCCACGTTGGTGAGCTTCGCCATGGCGTGGGGCTGGGCGATTTTTCGCTGCAAGCGCGAAGACCGGGGCATCTACACCCAGGGCGCGTTTCGCGGCAATAACGGCGTGATCGGCCTGGCGCTGGCTGCCAGCATGTACGGCGACTACGGGATTTCCCTCGGTGCGATTCTCGCCGCGCTGGTGATCCTGTTCTACAACACCCTGTCGACCATTGTGCTGGCGGTATACAGCCCGGTGATCAAGTCCGACCCGTGGAGTATCTTCAAGAGTGTGGTGGCCAACCCGCTGATCATCAGCGTGATCGTTGCCGCGCCGTTTGCGTACTTCCAGATCGGCCTGCCCGGCTGGCTGGAAAAATCCCTGGGCTATCTTGCGGACACGACACTGCCCCTGGCGCTGATCTGCATCGGCGGCACCTTGTCCCTGGCGGCGCTGCGCAAGAGCGGCAACATGGCCTTGAGCGCGAGCCTGATGAAGATGATCTGGTTGCCGGTGATCGCCACACTGGGCGCGTGGCTGCTGGGGTTCCGTGGGCCGGAATTGGGGATTCTGTTTCTGTACTTCGGCGCGCCAACGGCGGCGGCGAGCTTCGTGATGGCCCGGGCGGCCGAGGGTAATCATGAGCTGGCGGCGGCGATTATCGTGATCACCACCCTGATGGCGGCGGTGACCACGAACATCGGCATCTTTGTATTGCAGGCGGGCGGCTGGATCTGACCGTTACGGCTGGTCCGCCTGATACGCCTCAATCACTTCCTGCGCTGCGCGAAACGCATCGATGGCCGCCGGTACGCCGGCATACACCGCGCAATGCAGCAGCGCTTCGCGGATCTCTTCAACCGTACAGCCGTTGTTCAACGCGCCGCGCACATGGCCCTTGAGCTCCTGCGGGCATTTGAGCGCGGTCAGGGCGGCGAGGGTTATCAGGCTGCGCGTCTTGAGCGGCAAGCCCTCGCGATTCCACACACTGCCCCAGGCGTGTTCATTGACGAAGTCCTGCAGCGGCTGGCTGAACTCGGTGGCATTGCCCAGGGCACGGTCGACGAATGCGTCGCCCATCACCTGGCGACGCATTTCAACTCCTGGTTTTTTCTGACCGGTCATTGCGATTCCCTCTTGTGTTGACGGTGCCAGGCGCGCAGCGACGTGAACAACAGCACCACCACCAGCGCCGGCAAGACGTAAAACAGCATCAATTGTTCAAGTTTGGTAGCCAGCGGCATGCCGGTAGTAAATGCCATCACATGCAGCCCATACGCAAGGTACAGCCCCAGCAACACCAGCCCTTCGGCGCGGGTGACGCGGTAGCCGGTATAGAACACCGGCAGGCACAGGGTGATAGCGCCGAGCATGACCGGCAGGTCGAAGTCCAGGGCGTTGGGCGAGACCGACAGCGGCGACGGTGCCACCAGCGCGGTAAAACCCAGCACGCCCAGCAGGTTGAACAGGTTGCTGCCGATCACATTGCCCACGGCAATCTCCCGTTCGCCACGCAAGGCTGCGATCAGCGATGTGGCCAGGCAGGGCAGCGAGGTGCCGACGCCGATCAACGTCAGCCCGATAATGCGCTCCGACAAGCCCAGGTCGCTCGCCACCGCCACGGCCGCACCCAGCAGCAAATGCCCGGCCAGCACCAGCACGAGCAACCCGCCAAGCATCAACAGCACGCTGCTCAGCCAGGGCGCCCGGGTCACGGTGGCCAGCGTTCGCGGACGCCGCGAGTGGCGCGTCTGGTAGTGCAGCACGCCGAGGTAGGCCACCAGCGCAACCAGCAGCACCAGGCCGTCAAACGGCGTCAGGGCCTCATTGGCGGCGAGGATGATTACCAGCAGGCCGGCGACGATCATCACCGGGATATCCAGGCGCACCAGTTGTCGTGAGACCCGTAACGGAATGATCAACGCAGACAGGCCCAGGGTGACGAGGATATTGAAGATGCTGCTGCCGATCACACTGCCCACGGCGATATCGGTGTTGCCGGCCAGGGTGGCTTGCAGGCTGACGGCCATTTGTGGCGCGCTGCTGCCGAAGGCGACGATGCTCAGGCCGATGATCAGGGGCCGCACCTTGAGGCTGGCCGCCAGGCGCACCGCAGCGCGCACCAGGATTTCAGCGCCGACGATCAGCAGCAGCAAGCCGCTGACCAGTTCGAGCAGGCTCCAGGGCGAGAGGGCGTTCAATCCGAAAATACTCAAGGCGGCCTCGATCAGTTGTTCAGGGCTTGCACGCGCACCCGTGCGGTGCCGCTGCCCAGCATACGCAGTTGCTCGGCGGCCTTGCGTGAAAGGTCGATCAGGCGCCCGCGGCCATGCGGACCGCGATCATTGATACGGACCACCACAGAGCGGTTGTTGGCGAGATTGGTCACCTTGACCTGAGTGCCGAAGGGCAGGCGCCGATGGGCGGCGGTCATGGCGTTCTGGTTGAAGGCTTCACCGCTGGCAGTGCGTTTGCCGTGGTGCTTGGCGCCATAGTAGGAGGCGGTGCCGGTTTCGTCATAGCCATTGGGGTCGATGAGGCCGCTGGCGCAACCGGTCAGCAGGGAAGACAGGGCCAGCAGGCCGAGTAGACGCTTCATTTTTTTGGATATCCCCCTGACAAATGTGGGAGGGGGCTTGCCCCCGATAGCGGTGCAGCAGTCAATACATGTGCCGACTGACACACCCTCATCGGGGGCAAGCCCCCTCCCACATGGGTCCGAGTCGAGCATGACATCCCACTCGGACCGTTCTGCGCTATCAGCCTTCGAGCTTGCTTTTGAGCAGTTCGTTGACTTGTTGCGGGTTGGCCTTGCCCTTGGACGCTTTCATCGCCTGGCCGACAAAAAAGCCGAACATCTTGCCGCGCTTGGCTTCGTCCGCCGCACGGTATTGTTCGACTTGCTCGGCGTTCGCCGCGAGCATTTCATCGAGCACCGCCGAAATCGCGCCGCTGTCGGTGACTTGCTTGAGGCCGCGCTTTTCGATGATCTCGTCCGCGCTGCCTTCTCCGCTGGCCATGGCTTCGAACACCGTCTTGGCGATCTTGCCGGAGATGGTGTTGTCCTTGATGCGCAGCAGCATGCCACCCAGTTGCTCAGCGGACACCGGGGCCTCGTCGATTTCCAGGCCTTGCTTGTTCAACAGGCTGCCCAGTTCGACCATGACCCAGTTGGCCGCCAGCTTGGCGTCGCCGGCGATGCTCACGACCTTCTCGAAGTAGTTGGCCTGTTCACGGCTGGAGGCCAGGACGCTGGCATCGTAGACCGACAGGCCGAACTGCGCCTGGAAGCGTTCGCGTTTTTGCTGCGGCAACTCCGGCAGGGTGGCGCGGATATCGTTGAGGAACGAATCTTCCAGCACCACCGGCAACAGGTCCGGGTCGGGGAAGTAACGGTAGTCGTTGGCTTCCTCCTTGCTGCGCATGGCGCGGGTTTCGTCTTTGTTCGGATCGTACAGGCGGGTTTGCTGGATGACCTTGCCGCCGTCCTCGATCAGCTCGATCTGGCGACGCACTTCGCTGTTGATCGCCTTCTCGATGAAGCGGAACGAGTTGACGTTCTTGATCTCGCAGCGGGTGCCGTATTCGGCCTGGCCCTTGGGACGGATCGACACGTTGCAGTCGCAGCGCAGCGAGCCTTCGGCCATGTTGCCGTCGCAGATGCCCAGGTAGCGCACCAGCGCGTGGATCGTCTTGACGTAGGCCACGGCTTCCTTGGCGCTGCGCATGTCCGGCTCGGAGACTATTTCCAGCAACGGCGTGCCGGCCCGGTTCAGGTCGATGCCGGTAGCGCCGGGAAACTCTTCATGCAGGCTCTTGCCGGCGTCTTCTTCAAGGTGCGCACGGGTCACGCCGACACGCTTGATGGTGCCGTCTTCCAAGGGAATGTCCAGGTGGCCCTTGCCGACGATCGGCAGCTCCATCTGGCTGATCTGGTAGCCCTTGGGCAGGTCCGGGTAGAAGTAGTTTTTGCGTGCAAACACGTTGTGCTGGCCGATTTCGGCGTCAATCGCCAGGCCGAACATCACCGCCATGCGTACCGCTTCCTGGTTCAGCACCGGCAGCACGCCGGGCATGCCCAGGTCCACCAGGCTCGCCTGGGTGTTGGGCTCGGAACCGAACGTGGTGGCGCTGCCGGAGAAAATCTTCGATTGGGTGGCGAGCTGGGTATGAATCTCCAGCCCGATCACAACTTCCCATTGCATAGTGTTCTCCTCAGAAGCCGGTAGGGGTGCGGGTGTGCCAGTCGGTGTGCAACTGGTACTGGTGCGCCACATTGAGCAGGCGGCCTTCCTGGAAATACGGGGCGAGCAATTGCACGCCGACCGGCAGGCCATCGACGAAACCGGCGGGCATGGACAAGCCCGGCAGGCCCGCGAGGTTGGCGGTGATGGTGTAGAGGTCTTCCAGGTACTCGGCAATCGGGTCGCCGGTCTTGGCGCCGATCTTCCAGGCCGGGTTCGGCGTGGTCGGGCCGAGGATCACGTCGACTTCTTCAAAGGCCGCCATGAAGTCGTTCTTGATCAGGCGACGGATCTTCTGTGCCTTGAGGTAGTACGCGTCATAGTAGCCGGCGGACAGGGCGTAGGCACCGACCATGATCCGGCGCTGGACTTCACTGCCGAAGCCTTCGCCACGGGAGCGTTTGTACAGATCGGTCAGGTCCTTGGGGTTTTCGCAGCGATAGCCGAAGCGCACACCGTCGAAACGCGACAGGTTGGAGGACGCTTCCGCTGGTGCGATCACGTAATAGGCAGGAATCGCGTGCTGGTTGTTCGGCAGGCTGATTTCCTTGATCACTGCGCCGAGCTTTTCCAGCTCTTTGATGCTGTTGTGCACAAGGTCGGCGATACGCGGGTCGAGGCCGGCGCTGAAATACTCTTTTGGCACGCCGATGCGCAGGCCCTTGATCGACTCGTTCAGGCCGGCGCTGTAGTCCGGTACCGGCTCATCGATGCTGGTGGAGTCCTGTTTATCGAAGCCTGCCATGCCTTGTAACAAAATCGCGCAGTCTTCAGCGGTACGTGCCAGCGGGCCACCCTGATCGAGGCTCGAAGCGTAGGCGATCATGCCCCAGCGGGAAACGCGACCGTAGGTCGGCTTCAGGCCGGTGAGGTTGGTGAAGGCGGCCGGCTGGCGGATCGAACCACCGGTGTCGGTTGCCGTCGCGGCGGGCAGGAAGCGTGCGGCCACGGCTGCAGCCGAGCCACCGGAGGAACCACCGGGTACGTGATCCAGGTTCCACGGGTTTTTCACTGCGCCGTAGTAGCTCGACTCGTTGGCCGACCCCATGGCGAACTCGTCCATGTTGGTCTTGCCCAGGGTCACGGCCCCGGCGGCGGCCAGTTTGGCGACCACGGTAGCGTCGTAGGGCGCCTTGAAGTTGTCGAGCATCTTCGAGCCGCAGCTGGTGCGAATACCCTGGGTGCAGAACAGGTCCTTGTGGGCGATCGGGGCGCCCAGCAGTGCGCCGTCTTCACCGTTGGCGCGCCGCTCGTCGGCGGCCTTGGCCTGGCTCAGGGCCAGCTCCTGGGTGAGGCTGATGAAGCTGTTGACCTTGGGATCGTGCTCGGCGATACGCGCCAGCAGGGTCTTGGTCAGCTCTTCGGAAGAAAACGTTTTGTCGGCGAGACCGCGGGCGATCTCGGCCAGAGTCATGTGATGCATGAAAGGCTCTTTCCCTTTAGTCGATGACTTTCGGAACCAGGTACAGGCCGTTTTCGACCGCTGGCGCGATGGACTGGTAGGCCTCGCGGTTATTGCGCTCGGTCACGACGTCTGCGCGCAGGCGCTGACTGGCTTCCAGCGGGTGAGCCAGGGGCTCGATGCCGTCGGTATTGACGGCCTGCATTTGGTCAACCAGCCCGAGAATGCTGTTCAGGGCTGCGGTGGTCTGTGGAAGATCGGCGTCATTGAGGCCAAGCGAGGCCAGATGCGCGATTTTTTCCACGTCGGAGCGTTCAAGCGCCATGGGATTCTCCAGTGGAAAACAGAACGGAAGGCGTCCGTGTGTTAGATTGTCGGAACACTACCGCATTTCTACGGTCATATGGCCGCGATTGTGGGGGTTGGTGCACAGAAAGTCGGCCAATTTAGCACATTGGCGCCTTGCCCAAAATCCCTGTCGTTGTTAGAGTTTGCCGCACTTTTTTACCCACGCGTTGCCTAGGGTCCCTTTCCCATGTTCAAGAAACTGCGTGGCATGTTTTCCAGCGATCTTTCCATTGACCTGGGCACTGCCAACACCCTTATTTACGTGCGCGAGCGCGGTATCGTTCTGAATGAGCCATCGGTTGTGGCCATTCGGACCCATGGTAATCAGAAAAGTGTCGTTGCCGTTGGCACCGAGGCCAAGCGCATGCTCGGCCGTACACCAGGCAATATTGCTGCCATTCGTCCGATGAAAGACGGCGTGATCGCCGACTTCAGCGTCTGCGAGAAGATGCTGCAGTACTTCATCAACAAGGTTCACGAAAACAGTTTCCTGCAGCCCAGCCCTCGTGTGCTGATCTGCGTTCCGTGCAAATCCACCCAGGTGGAGCGTCGTGCCATCCGTGAATCGGCCCTTGGCGCCGGTGCCCGCGAAGTATTCCTGATCGAAGAGCCGATGGCCGCCGCAATCGGCGCCGGCCTGCCGGTTGAAGAAGCGCGCGGTTCGATGGTGGTGGATATCGGTGGCGGTACCACCGAGATCGCCCTGATTTCCCTGAACGGTGTGGTGTATGCCGAATCCGTACGCGTTGGCGGCGACCGCTTCGACGAAGCGATCATCACCTATGTGCGTCGTAACTACGGCAGCCTGATCGGCGAATCCACCGCCGAGCGCATCAAGCAGGAAATCGGTACCGCCTACCCGGGCGGCGAAGTTCGCGAAGTCGATGTTCGCGGTCGCAACCTGGCCGAAGGTGTGCCACGTGCCTTCACCCTGAACTCCAATGAAGTGCTGGAAGCGCTGCAAGAGTCCCTGGCCACCATCGTTCAGGCGGTGAAGAGCGCCCTGGAGCAGTCGCCGCCGGAACTGGCTTCCGATATCGCCGAGCGTGGCCTGGTACTGACCGGTGGTGGCGCCTTGCTGCGTGACCTCGACAAATTGCTGGCCCAGGAAACCGGCCTGCCGGTGATCGTCGCCGAAGACCCGCTGACCTGCGTTGCCCGTGGCGGTGGTCGTGCACTGGAAATGATGGATAAACACACCATGGACCTGCTCTCCAGCGAATAAGATCGCCTGGACGGTTCATGCTGGGTCGGCAGGCAGCACTTTGCAGTGCTGCCTGTTGGCGTTTATCTTCTTCAATCTGCATCCAGGCCGGTTTGATGCCGTATGAATAAAGAGAATATTTGCCTGGGAGGAGCGGCCTATTAAACCGCTCTTTGCCAAAGGCCCCTCATTGGGCGTGCGCTTGTTGGTGCTGACCGTGCTTTCGGTCGCGCTGATGGTGGTCGATGCGCGCTTTTCGCTGCTCAAGCCTGTGCGTAGTCAGATGTCGCTGGTATTGATGCAGACTTACTGGATCACCGACCTGCCGCAACGTCTCTACCAGGGCGTGGCCAGCCAGTTCGGCAGCCGCACCGAACTGGTCGCCGAGAACGAAAAACTCAAGACCGAAAACCTGCTGTTGCAGGGCCGCATGCAAAAGCTCGCAGCCCTCACCGAGCAGAACGTTCGGCTGCGCGAGTTGCTCAATTCCTCCGCGCTGGTCAACGAAAAGGTCGAAGTGGCCGAGTTGATCGGCATGGACCCCAATCCCTTCACCCATCGCATCATCATCAACAAGGGCGAGCGTGACGGCGTGGTGCTCGGCCAGCCGGTGCTCGATGCCCGTGGCCTGATGGGCCAGGTGGTCGAGTTGATGCCCTACACTTCGCGCGTCCTGCTGCTGACGGACACCACCCACAGCATCCCCGTGCAGGTCAATCGCAACGGTTTGCGCGCCATTGCCAGCGGCACCGGGAACCCGGAACGCCTTGAGTTGCGGCACGTGGCCGATACCGCCGATATCAAGGAAGGCGACCTGCTGGTCAGCTCCGGCCTCGGCCAGCGCTTCCCGGCCGGCTACCCGGTGGCCACGGTCAAGGAGGTCATCCATGATTCCGGCCAGCCGTTTGCCATTGTGCGTGCCGTCCCGACTGCCGCGTTGAACCGCAGCCGCTACCTGCTGCTGGTGTTCAGCGACAACCGCACGCCGGAAGAGCGCGCCAATGACGCGGCGCAGGCTCAGGAGGCGGAAGACAAGCAGAACGGCACCGCCCCCGTGATTCCTGCCACCGTGCCGAAACCGGCGTTCGTGGGACCGCCCGCGCCTGCGGCCGTACCCGCTACCGCAGCGCCTGTCGCCACGCCGGCCAAGCCCGCTGCACACAACGCCCGCCCGGCGAAACCGGCGGCGACCACCACGCCTGCCGCGAGGCCCGCGACCACCGCCCCGGCCACAACGCGGCAGAGGGAGGAATAATGGCCAGCACTCAATCGCGCAATGGCTGGATTGTCTGGCTGACCTTTGCCATCGGCTTGCTGCTCAGCGTTTCACCGCTGCCGCAATTCATGGAAATTCTGCGGCCGCTGTGGCTGGCCCTGCTGTTGGCGTTCTGGTCGTTGAACCTGCCGCACAAAGTGGGCATGGTCACGGCGATGTGCCTGGGCTTGGCGGAGGATGTGCTCTATGGCACCTTGCTGGGCCAGAATGCACTGATCCTGACCCTTATTACGTTCCTGGTGCTGTCGTTGCAGCAGCGCTTGCGCATGTTCCCGATGTGGCAGCAGTGCCTGGTGATCCTGGTGATCTTCGGCCTGGCGCAGCTTGTTCAACTCTGGCTCAGTGCCTTGACCGGCAATCGCCAGCCCACCCTGGCACTGGTATTGCCGGCGCTGGTCAGCGCATTGCTGTGGCCCTGGGTCAGTTTCGGCCTGCGTGGGTTACGTCGTCGCTATAAAATCAATTGATGGATTGCGAGGCTCTGCCTGGTTATCGAACCCTACAGGGAGAGTCTGCAGTGAATATGCTTTATCTGGCCTCGGGCTCCCCGCGGCGACGTGAGTTGTTGACCCAGATCGGTGTGCCTTTCACCGTGGTCAGCGCCGCCATCGATGAAACGCCTCTCACACACGAAACCCCTGTGGCTTATGTCGAGCGCCTCGCGCGAAGCAAGGCCGCGGCGGGTTTGGCTGCGCTCGAGCAAACCACAGGCATCTGCGTATTGGGCGCCGACACGGCGGTTATCGTCGATGGCAAGATCCTTGGCAAGCCGGTGGACCAGGCCGATGCCTTGGCCATGTTGATGGCCCTGGCAGGGCGTGAGCATGAAGTCCTCACGGCCGTTGCCCTGACCGACGGCCAGCGCTGTGAAACCCGGTGTGTCAGCAGCCGAGTCATTTTTCGCGACATTTCTGTCCAAGAAGCGACGGCCTACTGGCACAGCGGCGAACCCCGGGACAAGGCTGGCGGCTATGCTATCCAGGGGCTTGGCTCGGTGTTCGTGAGCGGGCTCAATGGCAGCTATTCCGCCGTGGTCGGCCTGCCGGTGTGCGAAACCGCGCAACTGCTGGGCCAATTCGGCATACCCTGTTGGCAAAACCTTAACGCGTGCTGAGCGCTTCTACTTTCGCGCCAAGCCATTAGCGGTCGGTCACTATTGTGAAAACGCCTGAACGAGACCCAGCCATGAGTGAAGAGATTCTGATCAATATCACGCCGATGGAATCGCGCGTGGCGGTGGTAGAGAACGGTGTTCTGCAAGAAGTGCATGTGGAACGTACCCAGAAGCGCGGGATCGTCGGCAATATCTATAAAGGCAAGGTGGTACGCGTATTACCGGGCATGCAGGCGGCCTTCGTCGACATCGGCCTGGACCGCGCCGCGTTTATCCATGCCTCGGAAATCTCCCTGCGCGAAGGCCCGGCGGTGGAAAGCATCAGCGCCCTGGTGCACGAAGGGCAGAGCCTGGTGGTGCAGGTCACCAAGGACCCCATCGGCTCCAAGGGCGCCCGGCTCACCACTCAACTGTCGATTCCTTCGCGGTACCTGGTGTATATGCCGCGTACCGCCCATGTGGGGATTTCCCTCAAGATCGAAGATGAAGCCGAGCGCGAGCGCCTGAAGAAGGTGGTCAGCGACTGCGTGGCCGCCGAAGGCATCAAGGAAGCCGGTGGTTTTATCCTGCGCACCGCCGCCGAAGGCGCGGGCGCCGATGAAATCCTGATGGATATCCGCTACCTGCGACGACTGTGGGACCAGATCGCGGCGCAGATCCAGACCATTGGCGCGCCCAGCGTGATCTATGAAGACCTCGGCCTGGCGTTGCGTACCTTGCGCGATCTGGTCAGCCCGAAGATCGAGAAAATTCGCATCGACTCGCGGGAAACCTTCCAGCGCACCACGCAATTTGTCGCCGAGCTGATGCCGGAAATTGCCGACCGCCTGGAGCACTACCCGGGCGAGCGGCCGATCTTCGACCTGTATGGCGTCGAAGACGAAATCCAGAAAGCCCTGGAGCGCAAGGTCCCGCTCAAATCCGGCGGCTATCTGGTGGTGGACCCGGCAGAAGCCATGACCACCATTGACGTCAACACCGGCGCGTTCGTGGGCCACCGCAATCTCGAAGAAACCATCTTCAAGACCAACCTCGAAGCGGCCACCGCGATTGCGCGCCAACTGCGCCTGCGCAACCTGGGCGGCATCATCATCATCGACTTCATCGACATGGAAGATGGCGAGCACCAGCGCCAGGTCCTGCGCACCCTCGAAAAGCAGCTGGAGCGCGACCACGCCAAGACCAACATCATTGGCATCACCGAGCTGGGCCTGGTGCAGATGACCCGCAAGCGCACCCGCGAAAGCCTTGAACAAGTGCTGTGCGAACCCTGCAGCAGTTGCCAGGGCCGCGGCAAGTTGAAAACCCCGGAAACGGTTTGCTACGAGATTTTCCGCGAAATTCTACGGGAGGCACGCGCCTACCAGGCCGAAGGTTATAGAGTGCTCGCCAACCAGAAAGTGGTGGACCGCCTGCTGGATGAAGAGTCGGGTAACGTCGCTGAACTGGAGGGCTTTATCGGGCGCACCATTCGTTTTCAGGTCGAAACCATGTACTCCCAGGAACAATACGACGTGGTGCTGCTCTGATCCCCATTCGCTTTCTCTTTTCGAGACCGACAGGCGCAGACCTGTGGTCCGACCACTGCCTTGAGGGTCGCCTGACATGGAGCGTCTGATACGCTTTTTTGCCGCTTTGACCCGTTGGGGACTGGGCCTGTGTGCGTTGCTGCTGGTAGTGGCGGCGGTGTACGTGAGCCTGGGCCGTGAATTGACCCCGCTGGTGGCCGAATACCGCGCTGAAGTCGAAGCCAAGGCCCAGGTTGCCGTACAGATGCCTGTGCATATTGGCAGCCTCGAAGGCCGCTGGAGCGGTTTTGCGCCAATACTGCTGGCCCATGACGTGATGGTCGGCGAGGGCAGCAGTGCGCTGCGGCTGGACCAGGTTGAGGTAGTGCCCGATCTCTGGGCCAGCCTGATGGCCCGTGAAGTGCGCATCGCCCACCTGCAAGTCAGCGGCTTGCAGTTGAGCGTCAAGGAAGACAAGGACGGTCGCTGGGCGCTGCAAGGCTTGCCCATGCAGGACGACCAGCCACTGGACCCGGAGCAACTGCTCACCCGCATGCAAATGGTCAAGCGCGTATCGGTGCTGGACAGCCAGGTGACGCTGCAACCGTTCGACCGCGCGCCGGTGACCGTGACCTATGTAGGCCTGAACCTGCACACCGGCACGACCCGGCAACGTGTGGACGCGCGCCTGACATTACCCGACGGCCAGCCGTTGGCCTTGAGCCTGCGCAGCCGCATGCGCGCCAGCCAATGGAAAGACGCCGAGGTCGAGGCCTACCTGAGCCTGCCTCAAAGCGACTGGGCCAAGTGGATTCCGTCCCGGCTGACCCAGCAATGGAAGCTCACCCAGCTCAAGGCCGGCGGCGAGTTCTGGCTCAACTGGGCCAACGGCACCGTACAAAGCGCCGTGGTGCGCCTCGATTCACCGCAAGTCAAGGGCAGCTACGCCGAGCGTAAGCCGGTACACATCGAGAACCTCGCCCTGACCGCTTATGTGCAACGCAGCGACGGCGGCCTCAAGGTGCTGTTTGATTCGCTGGCGATGAATATCGGCGAAACCCGCTGGGAATCACGCCTGCAACTGCAGCAGAACCTGGCGACCGATAAAGATCGGGAAGTGTGGAAACTTCAGGCCGACCGGCTCGACCTGACCCCCATCACGCCCTTGCTCAATGCCCTGGCACCGCTGCCGGAAGGTTTCGCCAAGGCCGTCGAGCACCTCAAAGCCACCGGCCTGTTACGCAATGTGCTCGTGGACTTCCGCCCACAGGACAGCACAGATCGGAAAGTCAGTTTTGCCGCCAACCTTGAGCGTGTCGGTTTTGACGCGTATTTCGGCGCACCGGCCGCGCGCAATGTGTCCGGCAGCATCAGCGGCGACCTGGGCCATGGCGAGTTGCGCATGGACAGCAAGGACTTTTCCCTGCATCTGTCGCCGATCTTCGCCAAGCCCTGGCAGTACATCCAGGCCAATGCGCGCCTGACCTGGACGCTGGACAAACAGGGCTTCACGCTCATTGCACCGTATATCAAGGTGCTGGGGGAGGAAGGCAAGGTCGCTGCGGACTTCCTGATTCGCCTGCATTTCGACCATAGCCAGGAGGACTACATGGACCTGCGGGTCGGCATGGTCGATGGCGATGGTCGTTTCACCCCCAAGTATCTGCCCGCCGTGTTGAGCCCGGCGCTGGATGAGTGGTTGCGCACGGCGATCCTCAAAGGCGCGGTAGACGAAGGATTCTTCCAGTACCAGGGCTCGCTGAGCCACAACGCGCTGCCGGCTTCACGCAATATCAGCCTGTTCTTCAAGGTGCACGATGCCGAGTTGGCGTTCCAGCCGGGCTGGCCCCATGTGAGCAAGGTCAAGGGTGAGGTATTCGTCGAGGAGAGCGGCGTGCGCATCCTGGCCAGCAAGGGGCAGTTGCTCGATACCCAGGTCAAGGACGTCTACGTCAATATCCCCCATGCGCCGGCCGGCCAAGACAGCCACCTGCTGCTCACCGGCGGATTCTCCGGTGGGTTGGGCGATGGTCTGAAAATCCTCCAGGAAGCCCCGATCGGCACCGCCTCCACCTTTGCGGGCTGGAAGGGCGAGGGCAACCTGCAAGGCAGCCTGGACCTGGATGTGCCTCTGGCCAAGGGCACCGAACCCAAAATCGTGGTCGACTTCAAGACCGACAAGGCGCGCCTGCAATTGGCGGAGCCCACCCTGGACCTGACACAGCTCAAGGGTGATTTCCGTTTCGACAGCGCCAAAGGCTTGAGCGGCCAGAATATTTCGGCCCAGGCGTTTGACCGCCCGATCACCGCGCAGATTTTTGCCGAAGGCAAGCCCGGCGCCATCAGCACCCGCGTCACCGCCAAGGGGCAGGTCACGGTCAAGCGGCTCACGGACTGGTTGAAAATCAGCCAGCCGCTGCCGGTGTCCGGCGATATCCCGTACCAGTTGCAAGTCATCCTG
Source organism: Pseudomonas sp. 28 E 9 (assembly GCF_900004785.1). Taxonomy (NCBI): domain Bacteria; kingdom Pseudomonadati; phylum Pseudomonadota; class Gammaproteobacteria; order Pseudomonadales; family Pseudomonadaceae; genus Pseudomonas; species Pseudomonas sp. 28 E 9. The sequence continues at coordinate 70,073 of NZ_CVTK01000044.1, forward strand.
GACGGCGCGGACAGTCAGCTGATGGTCGACTCCAATCTCAAGGGCGTTGCGGTGGATCTGCCGGCGCCATTCGGCATGCCGGCGAGCCAGGGCCGTGACAGTACGTTCCGCATGACCTTGCAGGGCGCTGAGCGGCGTTACTGGTTTGATTACGGTGAGCTGGCGAATTTCACCTTTGCGGCGCCGTCGGATAACTTCAATGATGGGCGCGGCGAATTGTTCCTCGGTAATGGCGATGCGGTATTGCCCGGCGCCAAGGGGCTGCGCGTTCGCGGGGTGCTCTCAGAGCTGGATATCGACCCGTGGAAAAAACTCGCGAACCGTTACGCGGGTAACGATCCAGGCGGCAGTGCCAAGCAACTGCTCAGTGGCGCCGATTTCAAGGTGGGCAAGCTGACCGGCTTTGGTACTCAATTCGACCAGGTCAAACTGCAGCTGGATCGCAAGCCCGTGGCCTGGGGCCTGCAGTTCGATAGCCAGCAAGCCAAGGGCACGGTGAGTCTGCCGGATGCCAAGGGCGCGCCCATTGCCGTGAACCTGCAATACGTGAAGCTGCCCGCCGTGGACCCTACCGTGCAGGCTGACGAGAACGCGCCGGACCCGTTGGCCGATGTCGACCCCAAGGAGATTCCCGCGCTGGATATCGCCATCGACCAACTGTTCCAGGGCCCGGACCTGGTGGGCGCGTGGTCGCTGAAAATCCGCCCGACCGCCAGGGGCATGGCCTTCAACAACCTGAACCTGGGCCTCAAGGGCATGCAACTCAACGGGGCCGGTGGTTGGGAAGGCGCACCGGGGGCCAGCAGCAGTTGGTACAAAGGACGACTGGACGGCAAGAATATCGCCGACGTACTCAAGGGGTGGGGGTTTGCGCCCACGGTGACCAGCGAGGACTTTCATCTGGACGTGGATGGTCGCTGGCCGGGCTCGCCCGCCTGGGTCGGGCCCAAGCGGTTCTCCGGTAGCCTGGACGCAGCGTTCCGTAGAGGCCAGTTCGTGGAAGTGGAGGGTGGCGCCCAGGCGCTGCGAGTGTTCGGCCTGCTTAACTTCAATTCCATTGGCCGCCGTTTGCGCCTGGACTTCTCCGACTTGCTCGGCAAGGGCTTGAGCTATGACCGGGTCAAGGGTTTGCTGGCGGCCAGTGACGGTGTGTTCGTGACCCGTGAGCCCATCACCATGACCGGACCGTCCACCAACCTTGAGCTCAATGGCACCCTGGACCTGGTGGCGGATCGCGTCGATGCCAAGTTGCTGGTGACCCTGCCGGTCACCAACAACCTGCCCATCGCGGCGTTGATCGTCGGCGCGCCGGCCATTGGCGGTGCGTTGTTCCTGATCGACAAGTTGATTGGCGACCGGGTATCGCGCTTCGCCAGTGTGCAGTACACCGTGCAAGGCCCCTGGAAAGACCCGAAAATCACCTTCGACAAGCCATTTGAAAAGCCAAACTGAGAGGCTGTGGAGTAGCATGGCCGCATGTCCTTTACGGAGTGTCAGCCCATGTCCTTTGCGGTAATTCAAATGGTCAGCCAGAGTGACGTACCGGCTAACCTGGCCCAGGCACGCCGCCTGCTGGAGCGCGCGGCGGCGAATGGCGCCAAACTTGCGGTACTGCCTGAGAACTTCGCCGCCATGGGCCGCCGTGACATGGCCGATATCGGTCGCGCCGAGGCAATGGGTGAAGGTCCGATCCTGCCCTGGTTGAAACAGACCGCCCGCGACCTCACCTTATGGATAGTGGCGGGCACAATACCGTTGCCACCCAGGGATCAACCGGACGCCAAGTCCAACGCCTGCTCGCTGCTGATCGACGACCGCGGTGAAGTCGTCGCTCGTTACGACAAGCTGCACTTGTTCGACGTGGATGTAGCGGACGCCCGAGGTCGCTATCGCGAATCCGACGACTATGCTTTCGGAAGCAATGTGGTCGTGGCGGATACGCCCGTGGGGCGCCTGGGGCTGACGGTGTGTTACGACCTGCGCTTCCCCGAGTTGTACAGCGAGTTGCGTGCGGCGGGGGCTGAGTTGATCAGTGCGCCCTCGGCTTTTACAGCGGTGACCGGGGCTGCGCATTGGGATGTGCTGATTCGCGCGCGGGCCATCGAAACCCAGTGTTACCTGCTGGCGGCCGCCCAGGGCGGTGTGCACCCGGGGCCACGGGAAACCCATGGACACGCGGCGATTATCGACCCCTGGGGGCGCATATTGACTCAGCAGGATCAAGGCGAAGCGGTGCTGGTGGCCGAACGCGACAGTAGTGAACAGGCGTCGATACGGGCGCGCATGCCGGTGGTCAACCACCGGCGCTTTTTCTCGCAGGGCGCACAGCGACCTGCTTCAGAACGATGAATTTAAGGCCAAACCTATGAGCGAGTTGTTGTCCTCAGTCAGTGAACATCTCCTGGCACCCGGTGGCGTGACCATCGAAAATCTGCAAACCGTGCTGGGCGATCTGGCCGGACCGGGGATCGACGCGGCCGACCTGTATTTCCAGGGGCAGATTTCCGAGTCCTGGGCGCTGGAAGACGGCATCGTCAAGGAAGGCAGTTTCAACCTTGACCAGGGTGTAGGGGTTCGCGCGCAATCGGGCGAAAAAACCGGTTTTGCCTACAGCAACGCCATTACCTTGGAGGCCCTGGGCCTGGCGGCGCGTGCGGCGCGCTCGATTTCCCGCGCGGGTCAGAACGGCACGGTGCAGGCGTTCAGTACCCAGGACGTGGCTCAGTTGTACGCGCCGGATAATCCGCTGGAAGTGATCACCCGCGCGGAAAAGGTCGAGCTGCTCAAGCGTGTTGACGCGGCTACTCGTGCCCTCGACCCGCGTATCCAGCAGGTCACCGTGAGCATGGCCGGCGTGTGGGAGCGCATCCTTGTCGCGTCCACCGACGGCGGGCTGGCGGCGGATGTACGGCCACTGGTGCGTTTCAACGTCAGTGTGATCGTCGAGCAGAACGGTCGCCGCGAACGCGGTGGCCATGGCGGCGGCGGGCGTACCGACTACCGTTATTTCCTCGCTGAAGACCGCGCCATGGGTTACGCCCGTGAAGCGCTGCGCCAGGCACTGGTCAACCTGGAAGCGATTCCTGCGCCGGCCGGTACCTTGCCGGTGGTGCTGGGCTCGGGCTGGTCCGGTGTGTTGCTGCACGAAGCCGTAGGGCATGGGCTGGAAGGCGACTTCAACCGCAAGGGCAGTTCGGCCTATAGCGGGCGCATGGGCGAGATGGTCGCATCCAAGCTGTGCACCATTGTCGATGACGGCACCCTGGCGGGTCGCCGGGGTTCGTTAAGTGTGGATGACGAGGGCACGCCGACGGAGTGCACCACCCTGATCGAAAACGGCGTGCTCAAGGGCTACATGCAGGACAAGCTCAACGCGCGGCTGATGGGCGTGGCGCGCACCGGCAACGGTCGCCGCGAATCCTATGCCCACCTGCCGATGCCACGCATGACCAACACCTACATGCTCGGTGGTGAAAGCGATCCGGCAGAAATCATTGCCTCGGTGAAGCGCGGGATCTACTGCGCCAACCTCGGTGGCGGGCAGGTGGATATCACCAGCGGCAAGTTCGTGTTCTCCACCAGCGAGGCGTACTTGATCGAAGACGGCAAGATTACCGCACCGGTCAAGGGCGCGACATTGATCGGTAATGGGCCGGAGGCCATGAGCAAGGTGTCGATGGTCGGTAACGACCTGTCGCTGGACAGCGGTGTGGGCACGTGCGGGAAGGATGGGCAGTCGGTGCCGGTGGGCGTGGGCCAGCCAACCTTGAAAATCGATGCGATCACCGTGGGTGGCACAGGGTCGTAGGCCGTGGAGCTTCGGGTGGCGAAGGCCGCCACCCGGGGAAGAGGATCAGCGCAGACCGCGTTGAGTCTCGTCCAGCTCACGGATGTATTTGAAGATTTTACGGCTGGTGGCAGGCGCCTTGTTATGCGCCTGTTCGTGTTGGGCCTGACGGATCAGGGAGCGCAATTGCTGGCGGTCCGCTTCCGGATAGTCCAATACGAATTTTTCCAGCACGGCGTCATCGCCCGAGATCAGGCGGTCACGCCAGCGCTCCAGGTTATGGAAGCGTTCGTTGTACTGGCGAGTGGAGGCATCGGTTTGATCGAGCAAGGCCAGAATGGCGTCAGTGTCCTGATCGCGCATCAGCTTGCCGATAAACATGATGTGCCGTTTGCGCGCGATATTCGCGGTGTGCTTAGGCGCATCGGCCAAGGCCCGGCGCATTTCGTCGGTCAGTGGCAGTTTGGCAATCAAGTCTTTCTTGAGCGTTGTAAGGCGCTCGCCAAGGTCAACCAGAGCATGCAGCTCGCGTTTGACCTGGGTTTTGCTTTTCTCCCCATCGAGGGAGTCGTCGTAAGAATCAACCATGGTGGCAGTCCGCAAAGAAACGCCGCCATGATAACCAGTCGGGGGCCGCTTGTCCGGCCCGGTCGCTCGATGGCCTTAACCGAGAGCAGAATTTGAGTGGAGAAAACCATGAGTGCAGCCCAAAGCGTCGGTCCGCAAGCGTTACCGGCACTGCAGGAACAAGTCGAGCAGATCCTTGCCGAGGCCAAGCGCCAGGGGGCCAGCGCCTGTGAAGTAGCGGTGTCGCTGGAGCAGGGGCTGTCGACGTCGGTACGTCAGCGGGAAGTGGAAACCGTCGAATTCAACCGCGACCAGGGGTTCGGCATTACCTTGTACGTGGGCCAGCGCAAGGGCTCGGCCAGCACGTCGGCCAGCGGCCCGGAGGCGATTCGCGAGACCGTCGCCGCTGCTTTGGCAATCGCCAAGCACACCTCCGAGGATGAAAGCTCGGGCTTGGCCGACAAAGCGTTGATGGCCAAGGACTTGCAGGATTTCGATCTGTTCCACGCCTGGGACATCACGCCCGAGCAAGCCATCGAGCAGGCGCTGACCTGCGAAGCGGCAGCGTTCGACGCCGATGCTCGCATCAAGAACGCCGACGGCACCACGCTGAGCACCCATCAGGGTTGCCGTGTGTACGGCAACAGCCATGGTTTTATCGGGGGCTATGCGTCCACCCGTCACAGCCTGAGCTGCGTGATGATCGCTGAAGCCAATGGCCAGATGCAGCGGGATTACTGGTATGACGTGAATCGCCAGGGTGAGTTGCTGGCAGACCCGGTAAGCATTGGCCAGCGCGCTGCGCAGCGTGCTGCCAGTCGCCTGGGCGCACGCCCGGTACCCACGTGCGAGGTGCCGGTGCTGTTTTCCGCCGAATTGGCCGGTGGCCTGTTCGGCAGTTTCCTCGGGGCGATTTCCGGCGGCAACCTCTATCGCAAATCTTCGTTCCTGGAAGGCGCGATCGGCCAGCAGCTGTTCCCTGAATGGCTGACCATCGATGAGCGTCCGCACCTCATGCGCGCCATGGGCAGCGCCTCGTTCGACGGCGATGGCCTGGCCACTTACGCCAAGCCGTTCGTCGAGAAAGGCGAGTTGGTGTCTTATGTATTGGGCACCTACGCGGGCCGCAAGCTTGGCCTGCCGAGCACCGCCAACTCCGGCGGCGTCCATAACCTGTTCGTGACCCATGGCGATGAAGACCAGGCAGCGCTGTTGCGTCGCATGGGCCGCGGCCTGCTGGTGACCGAATTGATGGGCCACGGCCTGAACATGGTGACGGGTGACTATTCCCGTGGCGCGGCGGGATTCTGGGTGGAAAACGGCGAGATTCAGTTTGCCGTCCAGGAAGTGACCATCGCCGGCAACATGCGCGATATGTTCAAGCAGATCGTTGCCGTGGGTAACGATCTGGAGCTGCGCAGCAATATCCGCACCGGCTCCGTGTTGATTGAACGGATGACTGTCGCCGGCAGCTGACCTGCGCCGCTTCACCAAAAAGGCGCGCCATCTCGATGATGGCGCGCCTTTTTTTGTGGCTCTGTGAGGCAGGATCGACCCACTGTTCTTGTTTTGATTCTCAATATCATTTAATAATGAATATCATTACTGGATGAGTGTGGATCATGAGTTCTGTCTTGCGTGAGGACCCGTACCTGGAAAGTTGGCGCTGGATGAGTCGGCAGATCCGTTGCGGGCTCGATCCCAATGAACCTCGCCTGATCGAACATTACCTCAATGAAGGGCGGTACCTGGCGTGTTGCACCGCGACGCACCCGTGGACCATCGCCGAAACCTCATTTCGCCTGCTCATCGACACCGCCAACGATATCGCGCTGCCGTGGCATTGGCGCGCCCTGTGCCTGGACCAGGCCTGGCGCCCGCTGCGTGACATGGAAAAACTCTCCCACTGCGCCTGCCGGCTCAAGCGCTGGCAGGCGTTTGCCTGGCAGTTGGCGACCTGCCAATTGCTGCCATCCCTCTCTTTCTCCGACCTGGTGCAAGGATCAAATGATGAGTAACACCCGTATCGAACGCGACAGCATGGGCGAACTGCAAGTCCCCGCCGAAGCCCTGTACGGCGCGCAAACCCAGCGCGCGGTGAACAACTTTCCGATCAGCCACCAGCGCATGCCGGCGCAATTCGTTCGCGCGCTCATCCTGGCCAAAGCCGCCGCAGCCAGGGCCAACGTCGACCTCAAGCAAATCAGCGAAGGGCAGGGCAAGGCCATTGTCGATGCCGCCCAGGGTCTGTTGGAGGGCGACTACATGCAGCACTTTCCGGTGGATATTTTCCAGACCGGCTCCGGCACCAGTTCCAACATGAACGCCAACGAAGTGATTGCAACCCTGGCCAGTCGCTTGCTGGGCGAGGTGGTAAACCCCAACGACCACGTCAACTGCGGGCAAAGCAGTAACGACATCATTCCTACCACCATTCATGTCAGCGCCGCGCTGGTGCTGCACGAGCAGACGCTGCCGGCCTTGCTGCACCTGGTGCAGGTGATCGAGCAAAAAGCCGAAGCGGTTCACCCGTTCATCAAGACCGGGCGCACCCACTTGATGGATGCCATGCCTGTGCGCATGAGCCAGGTGCTCAATGGCTGGGCGCAGCAACTCAAGGCCAATATCGGCCACTTGCAGGACCTGTTGCCGGCACTGCAGGCGCTGGCCCAGGGTGGCACGGCCGTAGGCACCGGCATCAACGCCCACCCTGAGTTTGCCGCACGCTTCAGCGGGCACCTGAGCCACCTGACCCAGGTGAAGTTCACGCCGGGCAAGAACCTGTTTGCGTTGATTGGCTCCCAGGACACCGCCGTCGCCGTCTCCGGCCAGTTGAAAGCCACTGCGGTGTCGCTGATGAAGATCGCCAATGACCTGCGCTGGATGAACTCCGGCCCGCTGGCTGGTCTGGGCGAAATCGAACTGGAGGCGCTGCAGCCGGGTTCTTCGATCATGCCGGGCAAGGTCAATCCGGTAATCCCCGAGGCCACGGCCATGGTGGCCGCGCAAGTCATCGGCAACGATACGGTGATTACCGTGGCCGGCCAATCGGGCAACTTCGAACTGAACGTGATGCTGCCGATCATCGCCCAGAACCTGCTCAGCAGCCTGGAGCTGCTGGCCAACGCCAGCCGTTTGCTGGCAGACAAGGCCATCGCCAGCTTCAAGGTCAACGAAGCGAAGCTCAAGGAAGCATTGTCGCGCAACCCGATTCTAGTCACCGCCCTCAACCCGATCATTGGTTACCAAAAGGCCGCCGAAATCGCCAAGCAGGCTTATCAGCAAGGCCGTCCGGTGATCGATGTCGCCCTCGAACACACCGACTTGCCGCGCAGCCAACTGGAAGTCCTGCTGGACCCGGAAAAGCTCACGGCTGGCGGCGTGTGATCATCGACCGCGCTTTGGAGGTTCACCATGGAGCACTGGAAACGCACGATCGAACGGGCCAATCGCTGCTTTATGGCAGGCGAGCTGGTAGACGCCCGCGAGGCCTACCTGCAAGCCCTGGCCCTGGCCCAAGTGTTGTTCGAACGCTGGGCGGATGCCGATGAAGCGGTTGCGGCTTGCGTTATCTCCCACCACAACCTGGCAGACCTGCACCTGCGTCTCAACCAGCCTGAGGAAAGCGCGGAATACCTCTGCGCCATTCACCAACGGCTGCTGCAGACCATGCAGGACCCACGGCTCAGTCCGCAGTTACGTGAGGCCGCGCTGCGCCAGAGCAGCAAAACCTATGTCGAACTGTTGAATTTCATCAGCGATCACGGCGAATACCCGCGCACCCATCGTTTGCTGGGCGGTGCTGCGAGGCAACCGACCCCCTCTCAATATGGAGCACATTGATATGACCTACACCCTGCCGGCCCTGCCTTATGCCTTTGACGCACTCGAACCCCATATCGATGCGCAAACCATGGAAATTCACTACACCAAGCACCACCAGACGTACATCAATAATCTCAATGCAGCGGTCGAGGGCACTGAGTTCGCGGGCTGGCCGGTGGAGAAGCTGGTGTCCAGCGTTGAAAAACTCCCGGAGAAATTGCGCACTGCCGTGGTCAACCAGGGAGGCGGCCATGCCAACCACTCGTTGTTCTGGGCGGTCATGTCGCCGACGGGTGGCGGAAAACCCGAAGGTGTTCTGGGCCGGGCCATCGACGAGCAGTTGGGGGGCTTCGACAGCTTCAAGGAGGCTTTTACCAAGGCGGCGTTGACCCGCTTCGGCAGCGGCTGGGCCTGGTTGAGCGTCACCCCGCAAAAGACCCTGGTGGTGGAAAGCAGCGGTAACCAGGATAGCCCGTTGATGAGCGGCAATACGCCGATCCTCGGCCTGGACGTCTGGGAACACGCCTACTACCTGCTGTATCAAAACCGACGACCGGAGTACATCAATGCATTCTATAGCGTCATCAACTGGCCCGAGGTTGCCGCACGCTACCAGGCTGCATTGGCCTGATATTCACTCCACAACAAGACCTAAGGCCGACCATGGGCACTGAAACACTGGCGATCAGCAGCGTGCGATTATTTCGCTACGCATTTGGCTCCCTGCTTCTATTAGTCGGTACGGCATTGCTGGTGGCTCATGGCCTGGCCTGGCTCGACCTGGAGCCGCGCATCTTGCGAGCGCTGCAGGGCGGGGCGATCTGTGCGCTCGGTACTGCGCTGGGCGCGGTGCCGGTGCTGGTGATTCGCCGGATGCCGGCGGCGTTGAGCGACACCCTGCTGGGTTTTGGTGCGGGGGTCATGCTGGCGGCGACCGCCTTTTCGCTGGTGGTGCCGGGGATTGCCGCCGCAGAAAACCTCGGGCTCACGCCCTGGGGGGCGGGAGGCTTGATCAGCTTCGGCATCATGCTGGGTGCGTTCGGGCTGTATCTTGTCGACCGCAAGGTCTCGGGCGCCAGCCCGGAAATGCTGGTGGGCACGCCGGATAAGCCGGTGATCCCGCCGCGTATCTGGCTCTTCGTGTTCGCCATCATTGCCCACAACATCCCGGAAGGCATGGCCGTGGGTGTTTCTGCCGGCGGCGGCATGGCGGATGCCGACAGCCTCGCCATGGGCATTGCCCTGCAGGACGTACCGGAAGGCCTGGTGATTGCGCTGGTATTGGCTGGGGCGGGGATGTCGCGGATCAAGGCGTTTCTGATTGGCGCCGCGTCGGGATTGGTCGAGCCCGTCTTTGCCGTGTTATGCGCGTGGTTGGTGAGCCTTGCCGAAGTACTGCTGCCCTTGGGCCTGGCACTCGCTGCGGGGGCGATGCTGCTGGTGGTGACCCATGAGGTCATCCCTGAGTCACGCCGCAACGGTCACGACAAACTCGCCAGCCTGGGATTGTGCATCGGGTTTTGCTTGATGATGGTGATGGATACGGCGTTGGGATAGCAGGAGCGAGCCAGTTCGCTCCCGCAAGAGGAAGGCGTTATTCGCCCTCGTCGAAGTAGTTGTTGATCAGCGCGACTAATGCGTCCATCGCTTCCTGCTCTTGTTCACCCTCGGTTTTGAGATGGATTTTAGTGCCCTTGCCTGCGGCGAGCATCATCATTGCCATGATGCTCTTGCCGTCGACCATCGATTCAGGGTCACGCCCGGCGCGGATCTGGCAGGGGAACTGCCCGGCGACACCGACAAACTTGGCTGATGCGCGGGCGTGCAAGCCCAGCTTGTTGATGATTTCAATTTCCCGAGCCGGCATCGCAGTGGTGTTCCTTTCAGCTAAGGTCGCGGTGGCGAACCTGGACGTTCTTGAGGGTTTGTTGCAGCACCTGGCCCAGTCGCTCCGTCAGATAGACGGAACGGTGGTGGCCGCCGGTGCAGCCGATGGCAATGGTGACATAGGCGCGGTTGCTGGCAGCAAAGCGCGGCAACCATTTGAGCAGGTAGGTGGAGATATCCTGGAACATATCTTCCACATCCGGTTGTGCCGCCAGGTAGTCGATCACGGGTTGGTCAAGCCCGGACTGATCGCGCAACTCCGGTTTCCAATAGGGATTGGGCAGGCAGCGCACGTCGAACACCAGGTCGGCGTCCACCGGCATGCCGCGCTTGAAGCCAAACGACTCGACCAGAAACGCCGTGCCAGGCTCCGGCTGGTTCAGCAATCGCAGCTTGATCGCATCGCGCAGTTGGTACAGGTTCAGGTTGGTGGTGTTGATCTTGAGGTCGGCCAGATCGATGATGGGCCCCAGCAGTTTGGTTTCGTCCTCGATGGCTTCGGCCAGGGAACGGTTGGCGCTGCTGAGCGGGTGACGTCGACGGGTTTCGGAGAACCGCTTGAGCAGGGTTTCCTCGTCGGCGTCCAGGTACAGCACGTCGCAATGAATATGCTTGGCGCGCACCTCCTCAAGCAGTTCGGGGAACCGTGAGAGGTGGCTGGGCAGGTTACGGGCGTCGATCGACACAGCGACCAGCGGTTGCGCCAGTTCGGTGTGGATCAGGGCGCGTTCCGCCAATTCCGGCAGCAAGCCGGCGGGCAGGTTATCGATGCAATAGAAGCCGCTGTCTTCAAGAACGTTAAGCGCAGTGCTCTTACCCGAGCCGGAACGGCCGCTGACGATGATCAAACGCATGATTACTGCCCGCTTTGCTCATCCAGGACGACCTGATACAGCGCCTCATTACTGCTGGCGCTGCGCAATTTGTCGCGCACTTCCTTACGGTCGAGCATGCTGGCGATCTGCCGGAGCAGCTCCAGGTGGGCATCGGTGGCCGCTTGTGGGACCAGCAGAACGAACAGCAGGTCGACCGGGGCGCCGTCGATGGCATCGAAATCGATAGGGTGATCCAGGTGCAGCAAAGCGCTGACCGGTGTTTCGCAGCCTTTGAGGCGGCAGTGGGGGATGGCGATGCCGTTGCCAAAACCGGTCGAACCGAGTTTTTCACGGGCAATCAGCGCCTCGAATACATCTTGCATCTCCAGTTCAGGCACTTGGCTGCTGATCAGATTGGCAATTTGCTCGAGGGCTTTCTTCTTGCTGCCGCCCGGCACGTTCACGAGGGAACGGCCGGGGGTCAGGATGGTTTCAAGTCGGATCATGGGGGGAGAGTTAACGACCTGTACCTTGCATCAGGTGCAGATTCTTTTCCTTATGCTTTTTGAGTTGGCGGTCAAGCTTGTCGGTGAGCAAGTCGATCGATGCATACATGTCTTCATGCTCGGCATTAGCAACCACTTCGCCACCGGGTATCTGCAGGGTCGCTTCGATTTTCTGCTGAAGCTTGTCGACCTTCATGATGACCTGCACGTTGGTGATCTTGTCGAAATGTCCTTCAAGCTTCTTCAGCTTCAGTTCGACGTATTCGCGCATTGGAGGGGTGACTTCTACATGGTGTCCACTGATGTTGACTTGCATACAGCTTCTCCTTCGTTGCCAGTGCATAAAGCGGCAGGCGAAAAGCGCCTGCCACTGGAACGCTATGCCCCGCCCGTCACATCAAACGCTTACGCTCGCTGGAAGGCGCGATCCCGAGGGACTCGCGGTACTTGGCGACGGTTCGACGGGCGACCTGAATGCCTTGTGCCTCCAGTAAACCAGCGATCTTGCTGTCACTCAACGGCTTTTTCTGATTTTCCGCGGCAACCAGTTTTTTGATGATCGCGCGGATCGCCGTGGACGAGCATTCGCCGCCTTCGGAGGTGCTTACGTGGCTGGAGAAAAAGTATTTCAGCTCATATATGCCCCGTGGGGTATGCATGAATTTTTGCGTGGTCACCCGTGAAATCGTCGATTCATGCATGCCGACGGCCTCGGCGATGTCATGCAGCACCAGCGGTTTCATGGCTTCGTCACCATATTCCAGGAAGCCGCGCTGGTGCTCGACGATCTGGGTGGCGACTTTCATCAGGGTTTCGTTGCGGCTTTGCAGGCTCTTTATGAACCAGCGCGCTTCCTGCAACTGGTTGCGCATGAAGGTATTGTCGGCGCTGGTATCGGCGCGGCGCACGAAACCGGCGTATTGCGGGTTGACCCGCAGGCGTGGCACCGACTCCTGGTTCAATTCCACCAGCCAGCGCTCGTTGTCCTTGCGCACGATCACGTCAGGTACGACGTACTCGGCTTCGCTGGACTCGATCTGCGAGCCCGGCCGAGGGTTGAGGCTCTGCACCAGCTCGATGACCTGGCGCAGCTCGTCTTCCTTGAGTTTCATGCGACGCATCAGCTGGCTGTAGTCGCGGCTGCCCAGCAGGTCGATGTAGTCGCTGACCAGGCGCTTGGCTTCAGCCAGCCAGGGGGTCTTGGCCGGCAGTTGGCGCAGTTGCAGCAACAGGCACTCGCTGAGCGTACGGGCGCCAATCCCGGCGGGCTCGAATTGCTGGATGCGGTGCAGGACAGCTTCGATCTCGTCCAACTCGATATCCAGCTCCGGGTCGAACGCCTCAAGAATTTCTTCCAGCGTCTCGTCCAGGTATCCCTGGTTGTTGATGCAATCGATCAGGGTGACGGCGATCAGGCGATCGGTGTCGGACATCGGCGCCAGGTTCAGTTGCCACAACAGGTGACTCTGCAGGCTTTCGCCCACGGACGTACGGGTGGTGAAGTCCCATTCGTCGTCATCATTGCTGGGCAGGCTGCTGGCGCTGGTCTGGTACACGTCTTCCCAGGCGGTATCCACGGGAAGCTCGTTGGGAATGCGTTCGTTCCATTCGCCGTCCTCCAGGTTATCCACCGTAGGGGCGGTTTCCTGATAGGACGGTTCCTGCACGTCGGGATTGGGCTTTTGCTCGATGTTGTCGGCCAAAGGGTCTGTGTTGTCGAAGTCGTCGCCTTCTTCCTGGCGTTCGAGCATCGGATTGGACTCCAGGGCCTCCTGGATTTCCTGTTGCAGGTCCAGGGTCGACAATTGGAGCAGGCGGATGGCCTGTTGCAGCTGCGGTGTCATCGTCAGCTGCTGGCCCATTCTCAGGACTAGCGATGGTTTCATGGCAGGGGCTTAACACCTTATTCGCCGGCGCAATGCGCCATCCACGACAGGGCGCGTGAGCGCCAAACATAAGCAAATTATATGCCTGAAATCAGGGCCTTTGCCTAGAGCGCGGTAACAATAAAAAAACCCGAGGTTTTCATTGACTCGCTCGCACTCTTGCCAATGGCCCGATATCACCGTGTCTACAGGCGGAACTCGTGACCCAGGTAAACTTCTTTCACCAGTTCGTTGGCCAGGATCGTCGCGGAATCACCTTCGGCGATCAGTTGCCCATCGTTGACGATGTAAGCGGTTTCGCAGATATCCAGGGTTTCACGCACGTTGTGGTCGGTGATCAACACACCAATGCCCTTGGCCTTGAGGTGATGGATGATCTGCTTGATATCGCCCACCGAGATCGGGTCGACACCGGCAAACGGTTCGTCCAGCAGGATGAATTTCGGCGCGGTTGCCAGGGCGCGGGCGATTTCCACACGACGACGCTCACCCCCGGACAGGCTCATGCCGAGGTTGTCGCGAATGTGGTTGATGTGGAATTCCTGCAGCAGGCTTTCCAGCTCCTGGCGGCGGCCATCGCGGTCGAGTTCCTTGCGGGTCTCGAGGATCGCCATGATGTTGTCGGCCACCGACAGTTTGCGGAAGATCGACGCCTCCTGGGGAAGATAGCCGATACCTGCGCGCGCACGGCCGTGCATTGGCTGGTGGCTGACGTCCAGGTCGTCGATCAATACGCGTCCCTGGTCCGCCTGGACCAGCCCGACGATCATATAGAAGCAGGTGGTCTTGCCGGCGCCGTTGGGGCCGAGCAAGCCGACGATCTGGCCGCTGTCGATCGACAGGCTCACATCGCGTACCACCTGACGGCTTTTATAGGCCTTGGCCAGATGCTGGGCTTTCAGGGTTGCCATTACTCGGCCTTCTTCTTCGGCTGGATGACCATGTCGATCCGTGGGCGAGGTGTGCTGAGCTTGTTGCCATTGGCGCGACCGGCCTGGGCGACCTGGGTCTTGGTGTTGTAGACGATTTTCTCGCCTTCGGTCGAGTTGCCGTCGGCACTGAGTACCTTGGCCTGGTCAATCAATACGATGCGATTTTGCTGGGCATGGTATTGAATGGTCTTGCCGTAGCCCTTCATCGGGCCTGGGTCTTCCGCCTTTTGCTGCTGCTCGAAGTAAGCCAGGTTGCCCACCGAGGTCACGACATCGATATCGCCGGCCTGGGTACGCGTCAGGGTCACCGTGTTACCGGTGATCTTCATCGAGCCCTGGGTGATGATGACGCCACCTGTGTAGGTTGCGACGCCTTGTTTGTCATCCAGCTGCGCATCGTCAGCCGAGATGTGGATCGGTTGCTGGCTATCGTTCGGCAGAGCCCAGGCGCTCACGCTTCCCAGTGCTGCGCCCAGACCGAGCAAAATAGGGAGGGTTTTAACGAGCCTCATACTGTCCTCTTACGTTCGATAGCAGGTGTATCCTGCTTTCTTTCAAATACGCTTTCATTCCCTTGCCAGTCGATACACCGCCAGCGCCGTCGATTCTAACGTCTTGCTCGGTCTGCGCATATTGCTGTTGTGGGAATACCGTCATGCGACTGCTGGTAATGATGGTGTCACGCTTCTGCGCGTCTGTACGTGCGACGCGCACCGAGTCGATCAGTTCGATCTGGGTGCCGTCCGGATTGACCTCGCCACGCAGGCTGGTGACATGCCACGGCAGTTCGGTGCCACGGTAGAGGTTCAGGTCCGGATTGGTCAGCAGGCTGACTTCCGAGGCCTTCAAGCGCTCGACCTTGTCGGAAGCCAGCACGTACTGCACCTTGCCATCGGGCAGAAACTGCACGGTGTGGGTGTTGGTGGCGAAGTTATCGATGATGCTTTCATCAACCTGCACGACAGGTTTGTCGAGAAAGCGCTCCGGGCTGATATTCCAGTAGCCCACCGCGAGGAACAGCGCGGCGATGACCCCGAATAACAGAAAGTTGCGAATCTTTTTGCTCAGCATATAAGGCTCTATAGGTAGGCGGCGTGGGCCGCTTCAAGACTGCCCTGGGCACGCAGGATCAATTCGCAGAACTCGCGGGCGGCACCCTCGCCGCCACGGGCGGTGGTAATGCCATGGGCATGTTCGCGCACAAACGCTGCAGCATTGGCGACGGCCATGCCCAGGCCTACCCGGCGGATCACCGGCAGGTCAGGCAGGTCGTCACCCAGATAGGCGACCTGTTCATAGCTTAGGTTGATTTGGCCAAGAAGCTCGTCCAGCACCACCAGTTTATCCTCGCGGCCCTGATACAGGTGAGCAATCCCCAGGTTTTGTGCGCGGCGTTCCACAACGGGGGTCTTTCGACCACTGATAATCGCGGTTTGCACGCCGGCGGCCATCAACATTTTGATGCCCTGGCCGTCGAGTGTATTGAATGTCTTGAATTCGCTGCCGTCTTCGAGGAAGTACAGGCGGCCATCGGTCAGCACGCCATCGACGTCGAATATCGCCAACTTGATGTGTTTACCGCGTTGCAACAGGTCGCTGGTCATTTACATCACTCCTGCACGCAACAAGTCGTGCATGTTCAGGGCGCCGATCGGGCGGTCATTGTCATCGACCACCACCAGCGCGCCGATCTTGTGGTCTTCCATGATCTTCAGGGCTTCGGCCGCCAGCATCTCGGGGCGGGCGGTCTTGCCGTGGGGCGTCATCACGGCATCGATGGTCGCGGTGTGGATGTCGATGGTGCGGTCCAGGGTACGACGCAAATCGCCGTCGGTGAACACGCCGGCCAGTCGCCCGTCGGCTTCCAGGATCACGGTCATGCCCAGGCCCTTGCGGGTCATTTCCATCAGCGCATCCTTGAGCAGGGTGCCGCGTTGTACATGGGGCAATTCATCGCCCGCATGCATGACGTTTTCCACTTTCAGCAGCAAGCGACGGCCCAGCGCGCCACCGGGGTGGGAAAAGGCGAAATCTTCAGCCGTGAACCCGCGGGCTTCCAGCAAGGCCACCGCCAGGGCGTCGCCCATGACCAGCGCGGCGGTCGTGGAGGAGGTGGGCGCCAGGTTCAGTGGGCAGGCTTCATGGGCGACATGAACGTTCAGGTTCACTTCGGCGGCCTTGGCCAGCGTCGAGTCCGGGTTGCCGGTGACGCTGATCAGCTTGATGCCCAGGCGCTTGATCAGTGGCAGCAGGGTCACGATTTCGTTGGTGGTGCCCGAGTTGGACAGTGCCAGAATCACGTCATCCCGGGTGATCATGCCCATATCGCCGTGACTGGCCTCGGCCGGGTGCACGAAGAACGCCGTGGTGCCGGTGCTTGCCAGCGTCGCGGCGATCTTGTTGCCGATGTGGCCGGATTTGCCCATGCCAACCACGACAACGCGGCCTTTGCTGGCCAGAATCATCTCGCAGGCGCGTACGAAATCTGCGTCGATATGGGCCAGCAAACCTTCTACGGCTTCCAGCTCGAGGCGGATGGTGCGTTGTGCGGATTGAATAAGGTCGCTGGATTGGCTCATGTCTGAAATCGTATAGCCTGACGAAAAGTCGGCGATTATAGCGGTAATGATCAATTCCCTCACGCAAGTTCGTCAGGCTTTATTCCGAAGGTCTCCCGGATTCGTCTCAATATCACAACCCGCTACGTTTTTTTCGCTGTCCTGAATCTGAACAAGCACTGTTCCGGCCTTGGGGGCGCTGTACCAGCAGTGATATAGTTCGCGGCCAGTTCGGTCCGCCCAACCCATGGCGCAAACATTTGCGCATCCGCGGTAAACGAAAGTCGCATACATGGTGTCTGAGTGAAAGGCTGCATCCCAAGGAGATTAGATGAGTGCCGATAACGCCTACGCGGTCGAGCTGAAGGGCCTTTCCTTCAAGCGCGGTACGCGCAGCATCTTCAATAACGTCGATATTCGCATTCCTCGCGGAAAAGTCACGGGCATCATGGGGCCTTCCGGTTGCGGCAAGACCACCTTGCTGCGCCTGATGGGCATGCAATTGCGCCCCAGTGCCGGCGAAGTGTGGGTCAACGGCCAGAACCTGCCGACCCTGTCGCGCAGTGATCTGTTCGATGCGCGCAAGCACATGGGGGTCCTGTTCCAGAGCGGCGCGTTGTTTACTGATCTCGATGTGTTCGAAAACGTTGCGTTCCCGCTGCGGGTGCACACCCAGCTGTCCGATGAGATGATTCGGGACATTGTGCTGCTCAAACTGCAGGCGGTAGGGCTTCGCGGGGCCATCGACCTGATGCCTGACGAATTGTCCGGCGGCATGAAGCGCCGCGTCGCCCTGGCGCGAGCCATCGCACTGGACCCGCAGATCCTCATGTATGACGAGCCGTTCGTGGGCCAGGACCCGATCGCCATGGGCGTGCTGGTGCGCCTGATCCGCCTGCTCAACGACGCATTGGGGATCACCAGCATCGTGGTGTCCCACGACCTGGCCGAAACCGCGAGCATCGCCGACTACCTTTATGTCGTGGGGGATGGCCAGGTGCTGGGGCAGGGGACGCCGGAAGAGCTGATGAACGCCGATAACCCGCGCATTCGTCAATTCATGACCGGCGATCCCGATGGCCCGGTGCCTTTTCACTTTCCGGCAGCGGACTACCGCGCAGATCTCCTGGGGAAGCGCTGATGCGCAAAACATCTATTATCGAGAAGGTTCGCCTTTTCGGTCGCTCGGGCATCGACATCGTCGAAGTCCTCGGGCGTTCGACTATTTTCCTGTTCCACGCCCTGCTCGGCCGCGGCGGCATCGGTGGCGGCTTTGGCTTGCTGCTCAAGCAACTGCATGCGGTTGGCGTGATGTCCCTGGTGATCATCGTGGTTTCCGGGGTGTTCATCGGCATGGTGCTGGCGCTGCAAGGCTTCAACATTCTGTCCAGCTACGGTTCCGAGCAGGCAGTAGGGCAGATGGTCGCCCTGACGCTGTTGCGTGAACTGGGGCCGGTGGTCACTGCGTTGTTGTTCGCCGGGCGTGCCGGTTCGGCGCTGACCGCCGAAATCGGCAACATGAAGTCCACCGAACAGCTGTCCAGCCTGGAAATGATCGGCGTGGACCCGCTCAAGTACATTGTTGCCCCGCGCCTGTGGGCCGGCTTCATTTCCCTGCCGCTGCTGGCGATGATCTTCAGCGTGGTCGGGATCTGGGGAGGCTCATGGGTGGCGGTGGACTGGTTGGGCGTCTATGACGGTTCCTACTGGGCCAACATGCAAAACAGCGTGACCTTCACGGGCGACGTGCTCAACGGCATCATAAAGAGCATCGTCTTCGCCTTTGTAGTGACCTGGATCGCCGTATTCCAAGGCTATGACTGTGAGCCCACTTCAGAAGGGATCAGTCGCGCCACCACCAAGACCGTTGTGTACGCCTCGCTGGCGGTACTGGGCCTTGACTTCATTTTGACTGCCTTGATGTTTGGAGATTTCTGATGCAAAACCGCACTGTGGAAATCGGTGTCGGCCTTTTCTTGCTGGCTGGCATCCTGGCTTTACTGTTGCTGGCCCTGCGGGTCAGTGGCCTCTCGGCCAGCCCCACCGCCGACACTTATAAACTTTATGCGTACTTCGACAATATCGCCGGTTTGACGGTCAGAGCTAAAGTGACCATGGCTGGCGTAACCGTCGGCAAGGTCACGGCAATCGATCTGGATCGCGACAGCTTCACCGGGCGAGTGACGATGCAAGTGGACAAGAAGGTGGATAATCTGCCGACGGACTCCACCGCATCCATCCTCACTGCGGGTCTGCTGGGCGAGAAGTACATCGGTCTCAGCGTTGGCGGGGAAACAGCCCTGCTCAAGGATGGTTCGACAATCCACGACACACAGTCGTCGTTGGTACTTGAAGACTTGATCGGTAAATTCCTGCTCAACACGGTCAATAAAGACGCCAAATGAGGAATCTGTTCATGATCTCTACCTTGCGACGCGGCCTTCTGGTGCTGCTTGCAGCGCTGCCGTTGATGGCCAACGCAGCCGGTTCCGCCCACGAACTGGTGCAGGACACCACCAACAAAATGCTGGCTGACCTGTCGGCCAACAAGGAAAAGTACAAACAGGACCCGAGCCTGTTCTACAACGCGCTCAACAGCATTGTTGGTCCGGTGGTCGATGCCGAAGGCATCTCCCGCAGCATCATGACCGTCAAGTACTCGCGCAAGGCCACACCTGCGCAGATGCAGCGTTTCCAGGAAAACTTCAAACGCGGCCTGTTCCAGTTCTACGGCAACGCCTTGCTTGAATACAACAACCAGGGCATTACCGTGGCTCCGGCCGGTGATGAGTCGGGTGATCGCACCAGCGTCAACATGAGCGTCAAGGGCAACAATGGCGCCGTGTACCCTGTGCAGTACACGCTGGAGAAGGTCAACGGCGAGTGGAAACTGCGCAACGTGATCATCAACGGTATCAATATCGGCAAGCTGTTCCGTGATCAGTTCGCCGACGCGATGCAGCGCAATGGCAACAACCTGGACAAGACCATTGATGGTTGGGCCGGCGAAGTGGCCAAGGCCAAGGAAACTTCCGATAAGGAAGCCGGGAAGCCAGCGCAATGACCGAGTCGGCTGTTCGTATCGGCGACGCCGGCGAGCTGTTGCTCAGCGGCGTGCTCGATTACCGCACCGGGCCTGACCTGCGCAAGCAGGGCCAGGCTCTGATCAAGGCCAGCAGCGCGCCTGCGCTGGTGGTCGATTGCTCGGCGGTGACCAAGTCCAGCAGCGTCGGGCTGTCGTTGCTGCTGTGCTTTATGCGTGATGCCGAAGCGGCAAAAAAGCCACTCAGTATCCGTGCATTGCCTGAAGACATGCGCGAGATTGCCGAGGTTTCCGGTCTGACCGAGCTGTTGGCACACCCTTAATACACATTTATCAAAAAAGCCCCCCGTCAGAGTCCTGCTATGCGGGGTTCGCAGGCGCGGGGCTTTTTTGTATGATGTGCGACCCGTGCGCACTGGGCGCCGATAGAGGTTGAGCATGCAGGCCCTAGAAGTTAAGAGCTTCCTTGAAGGAAAGCTGCCTGAAACGGCTGTAGAAGTTGAAGGCGAAGGCTGCAATTTCCAGCTGAACGTGATTAGCGATGAACTGGCGGCATTGAGCCCGGTCAAGCGTCAGCAGCAGATCTATGCCCATTTGAACCCATGGATCACCGATGGCAGCATCCATGCGGTCACTATGAAATTTTTCAGCCGCGCGGCCTGGGCCGAGCGCACCTGAGCCCCCAAGGCGTCGAGATTCTTATGGATAAATTGATTATTACCGGTGGTGCCCGCCTCGATGGCGAAATCCGCATTTCCGGTGCGAAAAACTCCGCCTTGCCGATCCTGGCGGCGACCCTGCTGTGCGACGGCCCTGTGACTGTGGCCAACTTGCCGCACCTGCACGACATCACCACCATGATCGAGCTGTTCGGTCGCATGGGTATCGAGCCTGTGATCGACGAGAAATTGTCCGTCGAAATCGACCCTCGCACCATCAAGACCCTGATCGCGCCGTACGAACTGGTGAAAACCATGCGTGCGTCGATTCTGGTACTCGGCCCGATGGTCGCGCGTTTCGGTGAAGCCGAAGTGGCCCTGCCTGGCGGTTGCGCCATTGGCTCGCGTCCGGTCGACCTGCACATCCGTGGCCTGGAAGCCATGGGCGCGATCATCGACGTCGAAGGCGGCTACATCAAGGCCAAGGCGCCGGAAGGCGGCCTGCGTGGCGCGAATTTCTTCTTTGATACCGTCAGCGTGACCGGTACCGAGAACATCATGATGGCCGCTGCCCTGGCCAATGGCCGCAGCGTCCTGCAAAACGCCGCGCGCGAGCCGGAGGTGGTCGACCTGGCCAACTTCCTCAACGCCATGGGCGCGAAGGTTTCCGGCGCCGGCACCGACACCATCACTATTGATGGTGTAAAGCGTCTGCACACCGCCACCTACAAAGTCATGCCTGACCGCATCGAGACCGGCACGTACCTGGTTGCCGCTGCCGTGACCGGTGGCCGCGTGAAGGTCAAGGACACCGATCCGACCATCCTCGAAGCCGTCCTGGAAAAACTCAAGGAAGCCGGCGCTGAAATCACCACCGGTGAAGACTGGATCGAGCTGAACATGCACGGCAAGCGGCCAAAAGCCGTCAATGTGCGTACGGCCCCGTACCCGGCATTCCCGACCGACATGCAGGCGCAGTTCATTTCCTTGAACGCGATCGCTGAAGGCACCGGCGCCGTGATCGAGACCATCTTCGAAAACCGCTTCATGCATGTGTACGAACTGCACCGCATGGGCGCCAAGATCCAGGTCGAGGGCAACACCGCCATCGTTACCGGCATCGACAAGCTCAAGGGCGCGCCAGTGATGGCCACCGACCTGCGTGCCTCGGCCAGCCTGGTGATTTCGGCACTGTGCGCTGACGGCGACACCCTGATCGACCGCATCTACCATATAGACCGTGGCTACGAGTGCATCGAAGAAAAGCTGCAGATGCTCGGCGCTAAAATCCGCCGCGTCCCGGGCTAGTCCCTGCTGCATTGTAGGAGCGAGCTTGCTCGCGAAAAACTCATGTACACCGCGTTGACTCTGAGTGAACGCGTTATCGTTGACGTTCTTCGCGAGCAAGCTCGCTCCTACAAAAACACTGGTTTGTTTCAAATCGAGGCTGTAACGGCCTCGATCTGTGTCTGGCGCCGTTTGCGACCGGACAGCAATAGCCTGATGAAGGACTGACATTTCCCATGTTGACCATCGCACTGTCCAAGGGCCGCATCCTTGACGACACGTTGCCGCTTCTGGCTGAAGCGGGCATCGTGCCGACCGAGAATCCGGACAAGAGCCGCAAGCTGATCATCCCCACGACCCAGGACGACGTGCGCCTGCTGATCGTGCGGGCTACCGACGTGCCGACCTATGTTGAACATGGCGCCGCCGACCTGGGTGTCGCCGGCAAGGATGTGCTGATGGAATACGGTGGCCAGGGGCTCTACGAGCCATTGGACCTGCGTATCGCCCTGTGCAAACTGATGACCGCCGGCCGTGTCGGCGACGTCGAACCCAAGGGCCGCCTGCGCGTGGCGACCAAGTTCGTCAACGTCGCCAAACGCTACTACGCCGAACAAGGCCGTCAAGTCGATATCATCAAGCTCTACGGCTCGATGGAGCTGGCGCCGCTGATCGGCCTGGCCGACAAGATCATCGACGTGGTCGACACCGGCAACACCCTGCGCGCCAACGGTCTCGAACCCCAGGATTTCATTGCCGACATCAGCTCGCGCCTGATCGTCAACAAAGCATCGATGAAGATGCAGCACGCCCGTATCCAGGCGTTGATCGACACCCTGCGCAAGGCAGTGGAGTCTCGACACCGCGGTTGACTCACCTGCGTAGCCCAAAGGCTGCGCCCGTCTATCCGCCTCATAGCCAGAATTCTCAGGTGCCCAAGCGGAGCGAACGGTAGTTTAGGGCGCCTGAGTTTTTTGCCAATCCTATGAGGCCCTCGCTATGACCACGTCCACTGCAATTGCCCGACTCAACGCTGCCGACCCGGATTTCGCCCATCATCTGGATCATCTGCTGAGCTGGGAAAGCGTGTCCGACGACTCGGTCAACCAGCGGGTGCTCGACATCATCAAAGCCGTGCGCGAGCGCGGCGATGCGGCACTGGTGGACTTCACCCGTCAGTTCGACGGCCTGGACGTCAAGTCCATGGCCGACCTGATCCTGCCCCGTGAACGCCTGGAACTGGCCCTGACGCGTATCACCGCGCCCCAGCGTGAAGCGCTGGAAGTGGCGGCGGCGCGGGTGCGCAGCTATCACGAAAAACAGAAACAGGATTCCTGGAGCTACACCGAGGCCGACGGCACCGTGCTGGGCCAGAAGGTCACGCCGCTGGACCGCGCCGGCCTATATGTGCCGGGGGGCAAAGCCTCGTACCCATCGTCGGTGTTGATGAACGCGATCCCGGCCAAGGTGGCGGGCGTGACCGAGGTGGTCATGGTGGTGCCGACCCCGCGTGGCGAACTCAACGAACTGGTATTGGCCGCCGCCTGCATCGCCGGTGTCGACCGGGTGTTTACCATCGGCGGCGCCCAGGCAGTGGCTGCCCTGGCCTATGGCACTGAAAGCGTGCCGAAGGTCGACAAAGTGGTGGGGCCGGGCAATATCTACGTCGCCACCGCCAAGCGCCATGTGTTCGGCCAGGTCGGTATCGACATGATCGCCGGGCCTTCGGAAATCCTCGTGGTGTGTGACGGCCAGACCGACCCGGACTGGATCGCCATGGACCTGTTCTCCCAGGCCGAGCACGACGAAGACGCCCAGGCGATCCTGGTCAGCCCCGACGCTGCGTTCCTCGACCAGGTTGCCGCCAGCATCGACAAGCTGTTGCCGACCATGGAGCGCGCCGCGATCATCGAGAAATCGATCAATGGCCGCGGCGCGCTGATTCTGGTGAGCGACATGGAGCAAGCCATCGAAGTGGCCAACCGTATCGCGCCGGAGCACCTTGAGCTGTCCGTGGCGGACCCACAGGCCTGGCTGCCGTTGATTCGTCACGCCGGCGCGATCTTCATGGGGCGCCACACCAGTGAAGCCCTGGGCGACTACTGCGCAGGCCCTAACCACGTACTGCCGACCTCCGGCACCGCACGTTTTTCGTCGCCGCTGGGGGTGTATGACTTCCAGAAGCGCTCGTCGATCATCTTCTGTTCGCCCCAGGGCGCGTCCGAACTGGGCAAGACCGCCTCGGTGCTGGCCCGTGGCGAGTCACTGAGCGCCCACGCGCGCAGTGCTGAATACCGCATTCTTGAAGAGGGGAAATAAGGCATGAGTAAATTCTGGAGCCCTTTCGTCAAGGATCTGGTGCCATACGTGCCCGGTGAACAGCCGAAGCTGAGCAAACTGGTCAAGCTCAACACCAACGAAAACCCCTACGGCCCATCGCCCAGGGCGCTGGCGGCGATGCAGGCCGAGTTGAACGACAACTTGCGTCTGTACCCGGACCCCAACAGCGACCTGCTCAAGCAGGCCGTAGCCAGCCATTACGGGATCGATGCGGGCAAGGTCTTCCTCGGCAACGGTTCCGACGAAGTCCTGGCGCACATCTTTCACGGCTTGTTCCAGCACGACCTGCCGCTGCTGTTCCCGGATATCAGCTACAGCTTCTATCCAGTGTATTGCGGCCTGTATGGCATCACCTTCGACGCGGTGCGATTGGACGAGCAGTTCCAGATTCGCGTGGCCGACTATGCGCGGCCCAACGGCGGGATCATTTTCCCCAACCCGAACGCGCCGACCGGCTGTGTGCTGGCGCTGGACGCCGTGGAGCAGATCCTCAAGGCCAGCCCGGACTCGGTGGTGGTGGTCGATGAAGCCTATATCGACTTCGGCGGCGAGACGGCCATCAGCCTGGTGGACCGCTATCCGAACCTGCTGGTGACCCAGACCCTGTCCAAATCGCGCTCACTGGCCGGTTTGCGGGTGGGCCTGGCCGTGGGCCACCCGGACCTCATCGAGGCGCTTGAGCGGGTCAAGAACAGCTTCAATTCCTACCCGCTGGATCGGCTGGCGATTGCAGGCGCGGCGGCGGCGTTCGAGGACCGTGAGTACTTCGAGAAGACGTGCCAATGGGTGATCGACAGCCGCAACAAGGTGGTCGCACAACTGGAAGATAAAGGCTTCGAAGTGCTGCCGTCAGCCGCCAACTTCATTTTCGCTCGTCACCCGCGACACGACGCTGCCGGCCTGGCGGCCAGGTTGCGTGAGCAGGGTGTGATCGTGCGGCACTTCAAGCAGGAGCGGATTGCCCAGTTCCTGCGGATCAGCATCGGAACGCCGGAGCAGAACCAGGCGCTGATTGATGGCCTGGGCGAGCTCTAAGCCACACTGGAGATAAAAATGTGGGAGGGGGCTTGCCCCCGATGGCGCCTCTGGGCCGACCAGGATGTTGGATCAGATCGAGTACATATCCGTTTCTGCGGTAACGGCCACTTAGGGTTCCTGACGGCGGCTCACTTTGGAAAAGCCCCAAAGTAAGCAAAGGGCTCTTGCCCCACCACTCGGCACCTCGCTAATGCTCGGTGTGCCCTCACT
>NZ_CVTK01000044.1:95462-166597 GCF_900004785.1 Pseudomonas sp. 28 E 9
AGCCTGCGTTCGGCCAGCGTGGTTTAACGGGGCGCCTGAGATCAAGATCAAAAGCAGATCAAGATCAAGAGCGACTCGCTGCGCATCGTGGTTACGGTTGAGCGTTACAGAGTTGTGTAGATACCTATGCCCCGATGAGGCTGTGTCAGTCAATAGATGTATTGACTGACACACTGCCATCGGGGGCAAGCCCCCTCCCACATTGGGTTCCAAGGTGTTAGTTAGAGCAGCGGTTCGTCAGGCTTCTTGTTCTTCCAGCCATCATTGCCCGGCAGCAGCAGGTTCAAACCAATCGCCACCACCGCACACAGGGCGATGCCCTTGAGGCCGAAATCGTCCGGGCCGGTGCCGGTGCCTACCAGCACACCACCAATCCCGAACACCAGGGTCACCGACACAATCACCAGATTGCGCGCTTCACCCAGGTCGATCCTGTGGCGGATCAGCGTATTCATCCCCACCGCCGCAATCGAGCCGAACAGCAGGCACAGAATCCCGCCCATCACCGGCACCGGAATGCTTTGCAGCAGCGCGCCGAACTTGCCGATGAACGCCAGGCTGATCGCGAATACCGCGGCCCAGGTCATGATTTTCGGGTTGTAGTTCTTGGTCAGCATCACCGCCCCCGTCACTTCGGCGTAGGTGGTGTTGGGCGGGCCGCCAAACAGGCCGGCGGCCGTGGTGGCAATCCCGTCACCCAGCAAGGTGCGATGCAGCCCTGGCTTCTTCAGGTAGTCGCGACCGGTCACGCTGCCTACCGCAATCACGCCACCGATATGTTCGATCGCAGGGGCCAGGGCCACCGGCACGATAAACAGGATCGCCTGCCAGTTGAACTCCGGCGCGGTGAAGTGGGGCAGGGCGAACCACGGTGCGGCGGCGATCTTTGCCGTGTCGACCACGCCGAAGTAGAACGACATGGCAAAACCCACCAGTACGCCGGAGATGATCGGCACCAGGCGGAAAATGCCCTTGCCGAACACGGCCACGATCAAGGTGGTCAGCAGAGCGGGCATCGAGATCAGCATGGCCGTCTGGTAGTGGATCAACTCGGCGCCGTCGCCGGACTTGCCCATGGCCATATTGGCGGCAATCGGCGCCATGGCCAGGCCGATGGAAATGATCACCGGGCCGATGACGACCGGCGGCAGCAGTCGGTCGATGAAACCGGTGCCTTTGACCTTCACGGCAAGGCCCAGGAAGGTATAGACGAAACCCGCCGCCATCACCCCACCCATGGTCGCCGCCAGGCCGAACTGGCCCTTGGCGAGAATGATCGGGGTGATGAACGCAAAGCTCGATGCCAGGAACACCGGCACTTGCCGTCCGGTCACCACCTGGAACAACAGCGTGCCCAGGCCTGCGGTGAACAGTGCGACGTTTGGATCAAGACCTGTGATCAGCGGCATCAACACCAGCGCGCCAAATGCTACGAAGAGCATTTGTGCGCCAGACAGGATCTGGCGCCAAAGCGGGTCGTTGAATTCATCCTGCATGGTCACGCGTCCTTCTGCTTGGTGCCGAAGATCTTGTCACCGGCATCGCCCAGGCCCGGGATGATGTAGCCGTGTTCATTCAGGCGTTCGTCGATGGAGGCGGTGTAGATCTGCACGTCAGGGTGCGCTTTCTCGACGGCGGCGATGCCTTCGGGGGCGGCCACCAGCACCATGGCGCGAATGTCGCGGCAACCGGCTTTTTTCAGCAGGTCGATGGTGGCGACCATGGAACTGCCGGTGGCGAGCATCGGGTCGATGATCATGGCCAGGCGCTCGTTGATTTCCGGGACGAGTTTTTCCAGGTAGGTGTGGGCCTGCAAGGTTTCTTCATTGCGGGCCACGCCCACGGCGCTGACCTTGGCGCCCGGGATCAGGCTGAGTACGCCTTCGAGCATGCCGATACCGGCGCGCAGGATCGGGACCACGGTGATTTTCTTACCGGCGATTTTCTCCACTTGTACGGGACCGGCCCAACCGGGGATCTCGTAGGTCTCCAGGGGCAAATCCTTGGTGGCTTCGTAAGTGAGCAGCGCTCCGACTTCCTGAGCAAGCTCACGGAAGTTCTTCGTGCTGATGTCGGCGCGGCGCATAAGGCCGAGTTTGTGTCGGATCAGCGGGTGGCGGATCTCGCGAGTGGGCATGGGAAAGGCTCCGGCGGCGGGCAAAAAAACCGGCCTAGATTAATCTATCCGAGGGTGTTGTCCTATAGACATCAAGTACGTTAGTCCATAAAGGCTTGATTGGAGCGCAGTAGAAGCGTACCTTCGCCCGCTTTTCTTGCCACAGCACCCCCTGGAGAGCGCCATGTCCGCTGATCTCGAGCATATCCGTCAAATCATGCACGAGGCTGACTGCCTGTACACCGAAGCGCAAGTCGAAGCAGCGATTGCCAAGGTCGGCGCGCACATCACCCGCGAAATGGCCGACACCAACCCAGTGGTTTTTTGCGTGATGAACGGTGGCCTGATCTTCGCCGGCAAATTGCTTACCCATCTGCAATTTCCGTTGGAAGCTTCTTACCTGCACGCCACCCGCTATCGCAACGAAACCAGTGGCGGCGATCTGTTCTGGAAAGCCAAGCCGGAAGTGTCATTTATCGACCGTGACGTGCTGATCATCGATGATATCCTCGACGAAGGGCATACCCTGGGCGCGATCATCGACTTCTGCAAACATGCCGGCGCGCGTAAAGTGCACACCGCCGTGTTGATCGACAAAGACCACGATCGCAAGGCGCGCCCCGAGCTGAAAGCCGATTTCGTCGGGCTGCCGTGCATCGACCGCTATATCTTCGGTTATGGCATGGACTATAAGGGCTACTGGCGTAACGCCAATGGCATCTACGCCGTTAAAGGAATGTAATCGATGGCCCGTTTTCTTGATCAGACCTTATTTGCAGAGTTGGCCGAGAAAGCGGGCGACAGCCCCCGTGGCCGGCACCATCACAACTTCCACCAGATGGAAGAGCCGTGTCATCGCCTCGCCGTGGCCCTGCAACCGAGTACCTATGTGCCGCCTCATCGGCACCTGAGCGCGGACAAGGCGGAAACCTTGCTGGTGCTAAAGGGCCGCTTGGGTTTGCTGATATTCAGCGAAACCGGTGAAGTCATCGCCAAGCGTGTCATGCAGGCGGGCGGCGAGTGCGCGGGCGTCGACCTGCCGCCCGGCGTATTCCATGGCCTGGCGGTGCTGGAACCCGATACGGTGATGTTCGAATGCAAGGCCGGGCCTTATCGGCCAGTGGGGGAGGGTGAACTGGCCGCCTGGGCGCCGCGCGAAGGCGATGCCGGTGTGGCCGACTACCAGCGCTGGATGCTCGCTCAGTTCGAGTGAGCTGACCAAAATCCAAATGTGGGAGGGGGCTCTTCAACGCTTTCGAAGCCTGTGCACCACAGGTAGACTTCAAACCCCGTGTCAATGTCTGCAGGCTGGAGTCGGTAATGCGTAAAGATAAAATACAGGTGATCGGTGACGAGATCGGCGACGACCAGATCAAGTTGTTCCTGAACTTCGAGCCGGTCGATGCGACTTCTCCGTCCCTGCACAAACTGATCAAGGCCTATCGCGGCCTGCGTATCGACGACTTCGAGCGCTTCCTGGGGTTCTTCAAGGCTGCCGGCCTGGACCTGGACGGCAAGGATGAGCATGGCCAGACCTTTGTCGACCTGATCAAGGACCAGCGCAACGCCGCCGAGTACATCGCGCTGATCGACAACGCTCGCGGCTGATTATCCGAAGCAATAAAAAACGCCCCGGCCTCATAAGAGTCCGGGGCGTTTCGCTTTTAACGGTAGGAGCGAGCTTGCTCGCGAAGAACCTGAGAGCGCCGCGTTAATCCACTTGCGCTGCGTTATCGTTGACGTTTTTCGCGAGCGAGCTCGCTCCTACAGGCTCCACCAGCTCAAGGCTGATGTTGTTCTGCGTATTGATCGTGCGATATAGCTCGGCATCCGTCTCCAGCACTTTTTCGCGCGCCGGGAAGATCTCATGCAGCTTGGTCGCCCATTCACCGTTGGCTTTCTCCGGGAAGCAGCGCTCGATCAAATCCAGCATGATCGACACCGTCACCGAAGCGCCCGGCGAGGCGCCCAGCAGCGCCGCCAGCGAACCATCCGCGGCGGCAACCAGCTCGGTGCCAAATTGCAGTACGCCGCCTTTCTTCGGGTCCTTCTTGATGATCTGCACGCGTTGGCCGGCCACTTCCAGGCGCCAGTCTTCGGCTTTCGCTTCGGGGTAGAAGCGGCGCAGGGATTCCAGGCGCTGCTCCATGGACTGGCGCACTTCGCTGACCAGGTACTTGGTCAGGTCCATGTTGTCGCGAGCCACTGCCAGCATCGGGCCGATGTTGCCGGCACGAATCGACATCGGCAGGTCCAGGAACGAGCCGTGCTTGAGGAACTTGGTGGTGAACCCGGCGTAGGGGCCGAACAACAGCGACTTCTGGCCATCCACCACGCGGGTGTCCAGGTGCGGCACGGACATCGGTGGCGAACCCACGGCCGCCTGGCTATAGACCTTGGCCTGGTGCTGCTTGACCACTTCCGGGTTATCGCAACGCAGCCACTGGCCGCTGACCGGGAAACCGCCGAAGCCTTTGCTTTCTTCGATGCCCGAAGCCTGCAGCAGCGGCAGGGCCGCGCCACCGGCGCCGAGGAACACGAAGCGGGCGTCCACTTCGCGGCTGTTGCCGCTGTTGACGTCCTTGATGCTGACGGTCCAGCCCGCACCATTGCGCTTGAGGTCGGTGACACGCTTGCAGTACTTGACCTGGGCGTCCGGCGAACTGGTCAGGTGGTTGAGCAGTTGGTTGGTCAGGGCGCCAAAGTTGACGTCAGTGCCATTGATCACGCGGGTGGCGGCGATTTTTTCATCGAGCGGGCGGCCCGGCATCATCAGCGGCATCCACTCGGCCATCTCGCTGCGGTCTTCGGTGTAGTGCATGTCCGAAAACGCATGGTGCTGGACGAGGGTTTCAAAACGCTTCTTGAGGAAGGCAACGCCGTTGTCGCCCTGCACGAAACTCAAGTGCGGGACCGGGCTGATAAAGGACTTGCACGAGCCAAAGGTGCCCTTTTTGGCCAGGTACGCCCAGAACTGCTTTGATACCTCGAACTGGGTGTTGATGTGCACGGCCTTCTTGATGTCGATGGAACCATCGGCGGCCTGCGGCGTGTAGTTCAGCTCACAGAGCCCGGCGTGGCCGGTACCGGCGTTGTTCCAGGGGTTGGAACTCTCCGCGGCACCCGAGTCCATCAGCTCAACGACTTCCAGCTTGAGGCCGGGGTCGAGCTCCTTGAGCAGTACGGCCAGGGTGGCACTCATGATGCCGGCCCCTACCAGAACTACGTCGACTGCTTCGTTATGCGCCATTTAACGCGTCTCCAAAATCTGCAGCACCAAATTGACGGCATGGCTGCCAGGAGTGACGGGGCGATTCACGTGTTGCCCCAGGTTACCCATGGCCAGGATCGCCATGTCCGTTTCGCAATTCTTTGCAACTTCAGCGCACGCTTCCTGCCCGGCTAATCTGCCTATGAACGCATTCATGGGCGCCTGTGGCAATTCGACTTATGGTCAAAGCGTGCGATTCGTGCAACCAATCCGTAGCGGACAGGCTCAAGCTCCGCTTATTGAGGAACGCTCGGTCCTGTGTTGGGCTGTTTCAGACGCTGATGGTGCTTGTACAAACGCCAAACTATTCATTTGCTCGCCACACTCTTGTGAAGTTGTGAAAACCCGTTTTTTTCACGCTCTTTTGAAGACGTGAACCTCAAAAAAGGGCTGCCCCAGCCTGGCACCTGGCCCGCGAAACGGGCAAACAACTCAAGTGGCCGAGCGCAATGGCAGCTCTGGCAGATTCGATAAAGACGGGTGGTTTGCACAGGAAACAGCAAGCACGCCAGCTTCACTCGATCTGTGTGGGCGGCTCTCTGTGGGCGATTGGGAGGTTAATGCCGAGGCAATAACGATGCTGCGGGGCCCGATCAGGAGACGTCCTTATAATCGGGGGGAGATTGTAGCGAAGAACGCCATGGAAATGGGCGTGTTTTATGACTTTTATTAGTGCGCCGGTCAGGAGGCCAACGCTTGGTGCGATTGTGCGCGTACAAACTGAGGGCTGACCCTGGCACTGGCCGGCAGCGGGCGGTGCATCCAGCCCAGATGCGTCTCCGCGACTTCGACCCAGCCTTCACCGACGGGCGGCAGGCTGCATTGCTTGAACGCCAGGCAATAACCGTGGGCATCGAGCAGGGCAAAGTGGCGGTGGCGGCTGTGTGACAGGAACAATGACTTGAGAAGGCGCATGGCTGTGTACCGGTTGCGTTACATGCTTGAAGGTTGTCAGTCTGGCATGACAGGGGAATGACGTTTTGATGGGAAATTGTAATTTGCCGATGTCTTCAGCTGCGGTTCAGGATCGCTGGTGGGTGACGCGCGTGCACCGTTATACTGGCGGCCTGTGTGCGCCTAGTCCTGGAGAAATGAGTATGTTGCAACGCCTGTTGTTCGGTTTGATCACTGTGACCAGTTTGGCTTTGGTTGGCTGCGCCAACAGCCCGCAACAACTCAGCCCGCAACCTAAAGTCACGGCGCAGTTGGCGCCGGTCGGTCACGGCCAGCCTGTATCGGTGCGTGTAGTGGACGGTCGCCCGTCACCGACCCTCGGTTCCCGTGGCGGCCTGTACCCGGAGACCGCGCTGATTTCGGTGACCGGCCAGGACGTGCTGCCCAAGCTGCAGGCCCAGGCTGAAGCCGCTGTGCGTCTGCTGGGCTTTACCCCGACCAATTCGCCCGGCGCGCCGCAACTGACCGTTACCCTGGCCGAACTGAAATACCAGTCGCCCAAGGAAGGCCTGTATGTGACCGAAGCGTCCATCGGCGCAACCTTCAAGTCCGACGTCAGCGCCGGTACCCGTCGCTACAGCGGCCGCTACGCCGCCTCCCTAAACCAGCGCTTCGGCATGTCGCCGAACCAGGAAACCAACACCAAGCTGGTCAGCGACGTGCTCAGCGATGCCTTTACCCGACTGTTCAAGGACCCGAGCATCGGCCAGTTGCTCAGTTCGCAATAAGCTGTTCACGTCAAACCGGGCTCATCGCTGAGCCCGGTTTTTTTATGCCTGTCGCTTTTAGGCGGCGGTATCGACGTAAAAATCCAGCATGCTCACGCCCGTGAGTAAATCCAGTTCCGGCAAGTCGGCATGCGGGTGCCCGGCGAGGGCGCAATACACCAGCCAATGGCGGTCCTGGACATTGAAGGCAAGGCCGCCGATCAGGGCTTCCTGTTCATCGCTCGGGGCGATCAGATACAGCCGGTCCTGGTTTTGCGCGTGCAGCATGACAAGCTCCTCAAACGTCGAAGGGCAACAGAGTGGCCTGTTAAGGTGACGTTCAGGTGACGCTGTAAATTACTGGATACATTAAACCGTCAACGGGGAGGGAGCTTTAAAGGCGCAGGGAGCCACTATCGTTCAGGTTCGTATCTGGACCGATACCCGAATACTGTTTCGCCGAGGTTTTGCGATGGCGCTGCTGATCAATGCTGTTGCCCTGATGGTTGCCTGCTGCGGCGCCATACTGCTGTTCATCACTCGCCTGCGGGCGCAACGGGCGATGGCCGAACTCACCGCGCAAAGTGAAGAGCGCGCCATTGACCAGCCGATGCTGTTTCTGGACACGCGCACCGAACGGGCGCATCGCCAGGCTTACCGCATCGGGTTCGCCGGCCTGGGGTTGGCGCTGGCCATTTCCTGGCTCAGTACCCACTTCTAAGAACACCTGCAGACAAATGTGGGAGGGGGCTTGCCCCCGATAGCGGTGGGTCAGATACAGATAGGCTTACTGACACACTGCAATCGGGGGCAAGCCCCCTCCCACATTGGATCGATGTTTACAGCGCGATCCCGGCCTTGACCCGGTATTGATTGCGCACCGGCGTCGCATATTGCGTCACCAGATACGGACGATGCTCGGACGGGCATTCATTCAAGCGCCGTTCCCACTCCGCCTTCGCCTTGGCCAGCTCATCGGCCGGAAATACGTCTTCGGCCTTGGGCACGTCCAGTTGCGGGTCGGCATCGTTCCATTGGGCGTAAGCCAGGTAGTGCACCGGGAACAGCCGATAACCGCCGAGAATCTGCCGGTCCATTTCGACCGCCAGCAACTTGGTGTCCTCGAAGCGCTCGGTAATCGGTGGCGCGAAATTCACGTGCACCCGGCCTTTGTAACCGGTGATGCCCAGCGCAATGCTCACGTCATCCTCGCCCGGCGCCTTGCTGTAGGTGCCGGTGGTGGCGCGGATATACAGCTCGCGCGCCTTGGCGGCGTCGCACGGATCATACTCGTAGCTGATCGACACCGGCGTCAGGTTCAACGACTGGATGACTTCGGCGAACGGCTCGTCCTTGCGGCTGACGTGGAACATCTTGAGGATCGCCGATTCGGTGCGATCATCCCCATCCTTGGCCCGGCCTTCCGCCTGGGCGATCCAGATCGACTGGCAGTCGTTGCGGATCGAATGGTTGATGTAGGCCGACAGCAACTGGTAGGCCGCCATCTTTTCCTTTCGCCCGGTGATCGAGCGGTGCACGATGAAGCTCTTGTTCAAGCGCATCAGGTCGCTGACAAACGGTTTTTGCAGCAGGTTGTCGCCGATGGCGATGCGCGGCGTCGGCAGGCCGGCATGGTAGACGGCGTAGTTGACGAAGGCCGGGTCCATCACGATGTCACGGTGGTTGGCCAGGAACAGGTAGGCGGTGCCGGACTTCAATTGCTCGACGCCGGTGTAGGTCACGCCGTCGGTCGCGCGGTCGATGGTATGGTCGACGTAATACTCGACTTTATCCTGCAGCGTCGCCACGGTGGTGACGCCGGCAAACTCACGGCGCAGTTTGCGCGCGATCATCGGCTTGAGCAGCCAGCCCAGCGCGCCGGCAAAGCGCGGGAAGCGAAAGTGAGTCAGGATGTCCAGAAAGGCCTTGTCACTGAACAGCCGGTCCAGTACTGCGGGGACTTCGCTGTCGTTGTAAGGTCGGATGGTATCGAATTCGCCCATCATGCTCTCTTGTTAGAAACGGCTAGGGTAAGTAAAGGAAATACCAGGGGCGGCTTGAGTAAACGGGCTCAGCCGGGAATAGCCCTGTCAATAGACCGGCGATTATACGCACAAGTCACCTGGGAGACTGCGATGCTCGAAACTGCGCTGTACGATTGTCCTTATTGTGGGGAAACGGTCGAAACGATGGTGGATTTGTCCGGCGGTGATCAGGTTTATATAGAAGACTGTCAGGTGTGTTGCCGACCAATCACTTTCGATCTGCAGGTTCATGTGGACGAGTGGATGCTCGAAACCCGCAGCGAGAACGAATAAACAACAGGTATTTCCATGCAGCGAATCTACGAACCGGAAAACCTCATGGAAGGCGAGCTGCTGCAACAGATGCTTGCCAGCGAAGGCATCGAGGCGCACCTGGTGGGTCGCCATTTGCTCGGTGGCACGGGTGAGCTGCCGATCTTCGGCTTGCTGGGACTGGAGGTCGATAATGATCAAGCCGCTTGCGCACGCGAGCTCATAACCGCCTATAACGACGCGCAGCCCTTACCCTTTGATGACGCCGACAGCTTGCCCGACGTATTGGTCTGTTAGGCTGTCGGTTGGTTTACCCAAGAGTCGTGTTGCCCCATGTGTGGACGTTATGCCCTGTTTCGCTGGAACCCCGCCTTTGCTGCCTTGCCGGGTTTCCCGGCCGACCAGCAGGCCCAGTGGAATATCTCCCCCAATGATTCGGTGCTGATCCAGCGTGCCATCGATGGCCAGCTCAGCCTGGCGCGTGCGCGCTGGGGGCTCACACCGCCGTGGCTCACCGACCTCTCCCGCACCCCCGCCCACGCCCGCGCCGAAACCGTGGCCGAGCAGCCGATGTTTCGCGAAGCGTTCCGCCAGCGCCGCTGCCTGCTGCCCGCCAACGGTTTTTACGAATGGCGCGGCACCCAGCGCAAGCGCCCGTACTGGCTGACGCCGGGGGAAGGCTCCACGCTGTTTTTTGCGGCGATCTGGGAGGCGTACCCGGTGCAGGAGCAGGTGTGGCTGAGCACGGCGGTCATCACTCAAGCGGCGCAGGCCCAGCGCCGACCGTTGATCCTGGATGAGGCGGGGCAGGCCGCCTGGCTGGACCCCGAGACGCCGCTGCATGTGCTGCAAAGCCTGCTGGCCGGTGAACCCGCCGCGTTGCGCGAGCGGGTGCTGGCCAATATGGTCAACGATCCCAAGCTCAACGGGCCGGAGTGCCTGACCCCGGCTTGAGCCTGAGCTTATCGGCCGGCACGTGGGATGGATCCGAAATACACCCGTTAAACGTCTGATGTATCTGGCGCGGATACAAATGTCCGCCTACGATACGCGCCATGTTTCCAGGGAGCGTGTTCATGAATAAGTCATTGGCGGTAAGTGGGTTGGTTGCAGCGATGCTGCTGGCCGGGTGTCAGTCGGTCAACACTACCAGCGGCGGCGCGGTGGGGGTTGAGCGCAAGCAGTACATGTTCAGCATGCTGTCGAGCCAGGAAGTCGATCAGATGTACGCCCAGTCCTACCAGCAGACCCTGGGCGAGGCCAGTGGCAAAGGGATTCTGGACAAGACCAGCGCCAACGCCAAGCGCGTGCAGGCCATTGCCAATCGCCTGATCGCCCAGGCACCGACCTTCCGCCCGGATGCGGCGCAATGGAAGTGGGAAGTGAACCTGATCAAGAGCGACGAGATGAACGCCAACTGCGGGCCGGGTGGCAAGATCCTGGTGTACAGCGCATTGATCGATAATCTCAAGCTCACCGATGATGAACTCGCCGCCGTGATGGGCCATGAAATCGCCCACGCCTTGCGCGAACACGGCCGCGAAGCCATGTCCAAGGCCTACGGTATCGAAATGGCCAAACAGGGCGCCGGTGCGATATTCGGGCTCGGCCAGGACAGCCTGGCGCTGGCCGATACCGTGGCCAACTATGGCATGACCTTGCCCAACAGCCGCAGCAATGAGAACGAAGCCGACCTGATCGGCCTCGAACTGGCCGCCCGCGCCGGTTACAACCCGAACGCGGCCATCACGCTGTGGAACAAGATGGCCAAGGCCTCGGAAGGCGCGCCGCCGGAGTTCATGAGTACTCACCCGGCGTCTGATAGCCGCATTGCCTCGTTGCAGGCGGCGATTCCGAAGGTCATGCCGCTGTACCAACAGGCCAAAAAATCCTGATATTCCAAGTCTGGTAAAGATCCAAATGTGGGAGGGGGCTTGCCCCCGATAGCGGTGTTTCAGCTAAATATTTATAAGCTGATCCACCGCTATCGGGGGCAAGCCCCCTCCCACATTGGATTGGGTTTACAGCCCTGGTTCCTTAGATCCAGCCACTGCTCTGCATGGCCTTGTACACCGCCACAATCGCCAGTACAAAAAACGCCGTAGCCGCCAAACGCCGAATCAACGTCAACGGCAGCTTCTCCGCCGCAAAATTCCCCGCCAGCACCACCGGCACGTTGGCAATCAACATGCCCAGGGTGGTCCCGATAATCACCAGCCACAATTCCGGATACTGGGCTGCCAGCATCACCGTGGCGATCTGGGTCTTGTCACCGATTTCCGCGAGGAAGAATGCAATCAACGTGGTCAGGAACGGCCCGAACTTGCGCGTGGTGCTGGCTTCGTCATCGTCGAGTTTGTCCGGCACCAGGGTCCACAGCGCCGTGGCGCAGAAGCTTGCCGCGAGAATCCAGTGCAGCACCGCGTCGGAGAAGAAACTTCCGAACCAGGCTCCCACTGCACCGGCAGCCGCATGGTTGGCCAGGGTCGCGGCGACGATGCCGGCGATGATGGGCCAGGGCTTGCGAAAGCGGGCAGCGAGAATGAGCGCGAGCAGTTGCGTCTTGTCGCCGATTTCGGCCAGGGCAACGATTGCGGTAGGTACGAGCAATGAATCCAGCATCAGGTAGGTTTCCAGGGGCGGGTCGACACGGCTATGACACGTACAGCCTTCCCGCCCCGGGTAAGGTGTGCGTGTCATAGGTCTTGTCAGACCCCGGTCCGTCTGTGCGGACTCCTGGGTCGCATACGCCATGGTCTGCTGACCAAGTATGTTGACGTATGCCGGACGAGCATGGCGCTCGTGGGAGACTACTCCCCTAGGACGCTGCGGATTCTGCCTAGGCAAAACCCTTTCGGCAAGCGTTCTTTTTCAAACGCCCGTCAGGGACGCTTGGCCCGGTAGATGCGAAAACCATTGCCCTCGGCCTTGATCGCGCAGATGCCCAGATGCTCTTCGATCAGCGGCTGGTATTTCAGGAAGCTATTGGCGACCAGGCGCAGTTCGCCGCCTTTTGCCAGATGTTTACCTGCTTTTCGCAGCAGGTTTTCCGTAGCGAAGTAATCCGTGTGCACCCCGACATGGAACGGCGGGTTGCTTAAAATCGCGTTCAAACCCATCGGTGCGGCGTCGATGCCGTCACCGGTCAGTACTTCGGCTTCCAGGTCATTGGCAGCCAGGGTCAGGCGGCTGCTGGCGGCGGCGAAGGCGTCCACATCAAGCAGGGTCACGGTGTTGTGCGGGTAGCGACGTTTCACCGCTGCTCCCAATACGCCGGCGCCGCAGCCAAAGTCGAGCAAATGCCCGCTGGGCAGCTTGTCCAGGTGTTCCAGCAACAGTTCGGTGCCCCGGTCCAGGCGACCATGGCTGAACACGCCCGGCAGGCTCACCACCTTGAGCGGCCCGTCGACCAGCGGTACCTCAAAGGTCTGCGCCAGGCTATCCAGGTCGGGCGCTTGCGGCGCGTTGCCCACCGTGACCTGCCAGAGCTGGCAGTGCCGCGCGTTATCCAGCTTGCGCGGTTTGCCGAAGGGGATCATCTGCTTGGCCGCGCTTTCGATGCCGGCCTTTTTTTCGCCCACTAGAAACAGCTCGGCGCCGGGCAGGCGCGCGGCCACGGCGTTGAGCAGGTAGTCGGTGAGGTCTTTGGACTTGGGCAGGAAAATCACCGCGGCATCAAATGCGCGTTCGGGCACCTTCACGCCGAACTGGCTGCGCTCGGGAAAACGCGCCTCCAACGCCGCCTGATCGCCGGCGTGCCAGCTCCAGCCGTGGGCGTTGGGCAGGCGGCCGAGCAAATCGTCGGCAGGCAAGCCGACCAGCAGCAGGTTGCCTTGAAAAAGTTCGGCCTGGCGAAGCAGTACTTCACTGCGCGGATCCATGGTCTGCTCCTTGAAAAGGGGCGCAGTTTATCAAGCGACGACGCGCAGCGGGGCACCGTTGAAAAAGCCCAGGGCGTTTTCGCTCAATTGCGCGACGATCCGCTGCCGCGCTTCACGGCTGCCCCAGGCATTATGGGGCGTGACGATCAGCCGAGGGATATCACCGGCCAGCAGCGGGTTGCCGTTTACCGGAGGCTCGACGCTCAACACATCGGTGGCCGCACCACCCAGGTGGCCGTTGCGCAATGCGTCGGCCAGGGCCTGTTCGTTGATCAAGCCACCGCGTGCGGTGTTGACGATAAACGCGCCGGGCTTGAGCAAGGCTAGTTCGCGCGCCCCGATAAAATCGCGGGTGTGCTCGTTGAGCGGGCAGTGCAAGGTCAGCGCGTCGACCTGTGCCAGCAATTCATCCAGCGGCATGCGGTCGGCGCGGGCAGGGCGCCCGGGAATCGCGCCCAGCACCACGCGCATGCCAAAGGCTTCGGCCAGACGTGCCACGGCGCTGCCCAGTTCGCCATGGCCGAGCAGGCCGAGGGTCTTGCCTTCCAGCTCGACAATCGGGTAGTCCAGCAGGCAGAACTGCCTGGCCTGCTGCCATTTGCCGGCTGCCACATCGCGCTGATAGTCCTTCAAGTGCGTGGCCAGGTTCAGCAGCAGCATGATCGTATGTTGCGCCACCGATGGCGTGCCGTAGCCGTGGCAGTTGCTCACGGTGATGCCCTGGGCACGGGCGGCTTCAAGGTCGATGTTATTGGTGCCGGTGGCCGACACCAGGATCAGCTTGAGCTCGGGGCAGGCCGCCAGGAGCTCGGCGCTGAGCGGAACTTTGTTAGTGATGGCGACTTGAGCGCCCTGCAAGCGTTCGCGCACATTCTGCGGCGTGGTCTGCTCGCACAGCTGCAGCTCGCTGAAGCAGTCACGCAACCCGCTGAGGTCGAGGTCGCCGAGGTCCAGGGAGGGGTGATCGAGGAAAACGGCGCGGCGCTTGTTCATCATCAACTGTACCTTTTGCGGCGGAGTTCGAAGGCGTAATCTGCTGAGCCTATCAGATGAAATAATCCGTTACTTAATGGAGTGCGCATGTACGTCGCCGAGTTTTTGACCGTAGCCTTGATTCACTTGTTGGCGGTCGCCAGCCCCGGGCCGGACTTCGCCGTGGTGGTGCGTGAAAGTGTGACCCATGGCCGTCGCGCCGGCACATGGACTGCGCTGGGCGTCGGTTCGGCGATTTTCCTCCACGTTGGCTACTCGTTGCTGGGCATCGGCTTGATCGTGTCCCAGTCCATCGTGCTGTTCAATGCATTGAAATGGGCGGCGGCGGCGTACCTGCTGTATATCGGCTTCAAGGCGCTGCGCGCGCAACCGGCCAAGCCGCCGGTGGAAGGCGAGTTGCATCGCGAAGTGGGCGAGCGCACCCCGCGGGGCGCGTTTACCGCAGGTTTCGTGACTAACGGTTTGAATCCCAAGGCCACGCTGTTTTTCCTGTCACTGTTCACGGTAGTGATCAACCCGCACACACCGCTGGCGGTGCAGGCTGGTTATGGCGTGTACCTGGCGGTGGCGACGGCGCTGTGGTTTTGCCTGGTGGCCATGCTGTTCAGCCAGCAGCGCGTACGCGCCGGGTTTGCGAAGATGGGGCATTGGTTCGATCGCACCATGGGCGCGGTCTTGATCGCGATTGGGGTGAAGTTGGCATTTACCAGCATGAAATAAGCGCCGCTCACTCAAGCCGGCACGGTCAAAATGTGGGAGGGGGCTTGCCCCCGATAGCCATAGGTATCTACACACCTGCGTAGCACCCAACCGCAACCACGATGCGAAGCGAGCCGCTCTTGATCTGGCTTTTGATCTTGATCTCAGGCGCCCCGTTAAACCACGCTGGCCGAACGCAGGCTTGAATCCGTGGGTAACCCGGCAGGACGCCGGGTTAGCCGCACTGGGCCAGGGATGGCCCATTGCGGCGGCCCACGGATTCAAGCCTTCGTTCGGGCACACCGAGCCTGGGCGAGGTGCCGAGTGGTGGGGCAAGAGCGTTTTGCTTACTTTTGCGCTTTTCAAAAGTGAGCCGCTGTAAAAGCGGAACCCATAGCAGCCGTTACCGCAGAAACGGATATGGACTCG
Source organism: Pseudomonas sp. 28 E 9 (assembly GCF_900004785.1). Taxonomy (NCBI): domain Bacteria; kingdom Pseudomonadati; phylum Pseudomonadota; class Gammaproteobacteria; order Pseudomonadales; family Pseudomonadaceae; genus Pseudomonas; species Pseudomonas sp. 28 E 9. The sequence goes on from NZ_CVTK01000044.1 coordinate 110,810, forward strand.
ATCTGATCCAACATCCTGGTCGGCCCAGAGGCCGCCATCGGGGGCAAGCCCCCTCCCACATTGGATCGGCATGCGTCCAAGATCATGGCTAAAAGCTAGCATTTACCGGACCCTGCAAATCATTCCTTTGGCTGATTTAGCTGCAACATAACCTCTCTACAGTGCAGGTCTTCACGCCAAGACCGCGCAGTCATAAAAGGGAGTCGTATGTTGCAGACCCGTGTTATCCCACCCGCCGAAGGCGCTTACCAATACCCGCTGTTGATCAAACGCCTGTTGATGTCCGGGGCGCGTTACGAGAAAACCCGGGAAATCATTTACCGCGACAAACTGCGCTACACCTACCCGACGCTGATCGAGCGCGTCGCGCGCCTGGCCAATGTGCTGACCGAAGCCGGGGTCAAGGCCGGTGATACGGTGGCGGTGATGGACTGGGACAGCCATCGTTACCTGGAGTGCATGTTCGCCATCCCGATGATCGGCGCGGTGATCCACACCATCAACGTGCGCCTGTCGCCGGAACAGATCCTCTACACCATGAACCACGCCGAGGACCGCTTTGTGCTGGTCAACAGCGAGTTCGTGGGGCTTTACCAGGCGATCGCCGGACAGCTCACCAGCGTCGACAAGACCGTGCTGATCACCGACGGCGACAGCAAGACAGCCGACCTGCCCAACCTGGTGGGCGAGTACGAAACCCTGCTGGCGGCGGCGAGCCCGACGTACCACTTCGAGGATTTCGACGAGAACTCCGTGGCCACCACCTTCTACACCACCGGCACCACCGGCAACCCCAAGGGCGTGTATTTCACCCATCGCCAACTGGTGCTGCACACCATCGGCGTGGCGACCATCATGGGCAGTGTCGACAGCGTGCGTTTGCTCGGCACCAACGACGTGTACATGCCCATCACACCAATGTTCCACGTGCATGCCTGGGGCCTGCCTTACGTGGCGACCATGCTCGGTTTGAAGCAGGTCTACCCCGGCCGCTACGACCCTGAATACCTGGTGGAGCTATGGCGCAAGGAAAAGGTCACCTTTTCCCATTGTGTGCCGACCATCCTGCAAATGGTGCTCAATGCCAAGGCCGCCCAGGACGTGGATTTCGGCGGTTGGAAAATCGTCATCGGCGGCAGCGCCCTCAACCGTTCGCTGTACGAGGCCGCCAAGGCCCGTGGCATTCAGTTGACGGCTGCGTACGGCATGTCCGAGACCGGGCCGCTGGTGTCCTGTGCTCATCTCAATGACGAGCTGATGGCCGGCAGCGAAGACGAACGTACCACCTATCGGATCAAGGCCGGTGTGCCCGGGCCGCTGGTGGAGGCGGCGATCATGGACACCGATGGCAACTTCCTGCCTGCCGATGGCGAATCCCAGGGCGAGCTGGTACTGCGCGCACCCTGGCTCACCGAGGGCTATTACAACGAGCCGCAAAAGGGCGCCGAGCTGTGGGCCGGTGGCTGGATGCACACCGGTGATGTCGCCACTCTGGATGCGTTCGGCGTGATCGATATCCGTGACCGCATCAAGGATGTGATCAAGACCGGTGGCGAGTGGGTCTCGTCCCTGGCCCTGGAAGACCTGGTCAGCCGCCACCCGGCGGTACGCGAAGTAGCGGTGGTGGGGATGGCCGACCCGCAGTGGGGCGAGCGCCCGTTTGCCCTGTTGGTGTTGCGTGATGGCCATGTGATAGGGGCTCGTGAGCTCAAGGAACACCTCAAGCCGTTCGTTGAATTGGGCCACTTGAGCAAGTGGGCGATTCCGAGCCAGATCGCCGTTGTTACTGAAATTCCCAAGACCAGCGTCGGCAAGCTCGACAAAAAACGTATCCGTATCGACATCATCGAATGGCAGGCCAACAACAGCACGTTCCTGTCGACCCTGTGACGCCGCTTGCCGTCCCCGTTCGGGGGCGGCAATGCTCTATCTCAGGCCTTTACTTGTGATTTGTGGAATTTCAGCCATCCTTGCCGCGTCGACCTTCGTCGGCGTGGCGAAAGGGTCGGGGCAGACGGGTTGGTGATGCAAATCACACTTTAGAGGGATCAAGCACTACCCCCTGCTGGCTATAGTCCCTTCCAGAGTTTTTCGCGGATGTTGCGCTTCGGGTGAAGGTGGCCCGGTTGTCGCTCGGCATTGGAATCGTTGTATCCCGGCCGTTACATGCATCTTCCGAAAGAGCTCGCTGCCATAACAATAAAATGCACATGGAGTAGCGTCGATGACCTCAGTAAACCAGTTCTGGCGCCGGGCACGTCTGCCCCTGGCCGTCAGTCTCGCTTCTACGCTCGCCGGGCCCGCATTCGGCGTCAGTTTCAACATTGGCGAAATCGAAGGGAGCTTTGACTCATCCCTGTCGGTAGGCGCCAGTTGGAGCACGTCCAAGGCCAATCGCGACCTGATCGGCGCCAATAACGGCGGCAGGGGCCTGTCCCAGACCTCCGATGACGGGCACCTGAACTTCAAGCGCGGAGAAACCTTTTCGAAGATCTTCAAAGGTATCCACGACCTGGAACTGAAATACGGCGACACCGGTGTGTTTGTGCGTGGCAAGTACTGGTACGACTTTGAACTCAAGGACGAAAGCCGTCCGTTCAAGGACATCAGCGACAACAACCGCAAGGAAGGCGCCAAGTCTTCCGGCGGGCAGATCCTCGATGCGTTCGTCTACCACAACTACTCGATCGCCGACGCGCCGGGTTCCGTGCGTTTCGGCAAGCAGGTCGTGAGCTGGGGCGAAAGTACCTTCATTGGCGGCGGTATCAACTCGATCAACCCGATCGACGTCTCGGCGTTTCGCCGTCCGGGGGCCGAGATCAAGGAAGGCTTGATTCCGGTCAACATGTTCTACGTGTCCCAGACCCTCACCGACAACCTGTCGGCCGAGGCGTTTTACCAATTGGAATGGGACCAGACCGTCACCGACAACTGCGGCACCTTCTTCTCGCAGCCGGACGTTATTTCCGACGGCTGCAGCAACAACCTGCGGGTACTCAACAAGCGCTCGACCATCCCTGCCGCAGCGCTGCCGACCCTGGGCGCGCTGGGTGTGGACGTCAACAGCGAAGGCGTACTCGTGCGCCGTGGCCCGGACCGTGATGCCCGCGACAGCGGCCAGTTCGGCGTGGCCATGCACTATAACTTCGAACCGCTGGATACCGAATTCGGCGCCTACTTCATGAACTACCACAGCCGTGCGCCGATCTTCAGCGCACAGGGCGCGCCATCGGCGGCCTACACCCGTCCGCTGGGCCCGCTGGGGGCATTGCGTCCGCTGATCGTGGCGGGCAGTTCGAACTACTTCGTCGAGTACCCGGAAGATATCCGCCTCTACGGCCTGAGCTTCTCCACCACCTTGCCCACGGGCACCGCGTGGAGCGGTGAGTTGAGCTACCGGCCGAATGCGCCGGTGCAGTTGAGCACCACCGACATTCTGTTCGCCGGTGTTACGCCGATCCCGGGGTTTGGCAATGCGTCCGTGCTCAAGGGCACGCCGGGCCAGGACCTGCACGGCTACAACCGCAAGGAAGTGACCCAGTTCCAGACCACCTTCACGCACTTCTTCGACCAGGTGATGGGCGCCAGCCGCCTGACCACCGTCGGTGAAATCGGCGTGACCCATGTGGGTGGCCTGGAAAGCAAATCCCAGGCCCGCTATGGCCGCGACCCGGTATTTGGCCCTGGCAGCTTGCCAGGTGGGTTCTGCAACGCCCTCAACAATTCGACCGCAACCGGTGCCGGCCTGCCCAACGCTGCCGGCCTGAACACCAACTGCAACAACGACGGCTACACCACCGCAACCTCCTGGGGCTACCGCGCCCGTGCCATCTGGGAATACCCGGACGTGTTCGCCGGGGTCAACCTCAAGCCCAACGTCGCCTGGTCCCATGACGTCAAAGGTTACTCGCCAGGCCCTGGCGGCAACTTCGAAGAAGGGCGCAAGGCGGTCAGCCTGGGCCTGGATGCCGAATACCAGAACACCTACACCGCCAGCCTGGCCTACACCAACTTCTTTGGTGGCAAGTTCAGCACCGTGGATGACCGCGACTTTGTCGCGCTGAGCTTCGGCGCCAACTTCTAAGCACACTCTTTTCAAGTGGTATGTATTCAGGAAGTCCAGAACATGAAAATAACTAAAAGTCTGTTGCACGTGGGTGTGCTTGGGCTGTCGATCCTGGCGAGCAACGTCATGGCGGCGGTGTCGGCGGATGAAGCAGCCAAGCTGGGCACCAGCCTGACCCCGATGGGCGCCGAAATGGCCGGGAACGCAGCCGGCACCATCCCCAAATGGTCGCCGATGCCGGTGAACGCAGGGGCGGTGGATGCCAAGGGTTTCCTGGCCAACCCGTACGCCAGCGAACAACCGCAGTTCACCATCACCGCGCAGAACGTCGAGCAATACAAAGACAAACTGGCCCCCGGGCAGTACGCGATGTTCAAGCGTTACCCGGACAGCTTCAAGATGCCGGTGTACCCGACCCATCGCGGCGCCACGGTGCCGGCTGACGTGTTCGCCTCCATCAAGAAAAACGCCACCACGACCAACCTGGTGTCCGGCGGCAACGGCCTGGAAAACTTCGAGACGGCGGTGCCGTTCCCGATTCCGAAAAGCGGCGTCGAGGTGATCTGGAACCACATCACCCGTTATCGCGGCGGCAGCGTCACCCGCCTGGTGACCCAGGCCACGCCGCAAACCAACGGTTCCTACAGCCTGGTGTACTTTCGCGACCAGTTTGTGTTCCGCGACAAAATGAAGGACTTCGACCCGAAAAACCCCGGCAATGTGCTGTTCTACTTCAAGCAGCAAGTCACCGCGCCGGCGCGTCTGGCCGGTGGTGTTCTGCTGGTGCACGAGACTCTGGACCAGGTCAAGGAACCGCGTTCGGCGTGGGTCTACAACGCCGGGCAACGCCGCGTGCGCCGGGCGCCGCAGGTGTCCTATGACGGGCCGGGCACGGCCGCCGATGGCCTGCGCACCTCCGACAACCTCGACATGTACAACGGCGCGCCGGACCGCTACGACTGGAAACTGGAAGGCAAGAAGGAAATCTACATCGCCGCCAACAGCTACAAGATCGACGATCCGAAGTTGAAATACGCCGACATCATCAAGGCCGGCCACATCAACCAGGACCTGACGCGCTACGAGCTGCGCCGCGTCTGGCATGTGGTCGCGACCTTGAAGGAAGGTCAGCGCCACATCTATGCCAAACGTGACTTCTACATCGACGAGGACACCTGGCAAGCTGCGGTGATCGACCATTACGACGGCCGTGGCCAACTGTGGCGCGTCGCCGAAGCCCATGCCGAGAACTACTACGACAAGCAAGTGCCGTGGTATGCCCTGGAAACCCTCTACGACTTGCAGTCCGGCCGCTACCTGGCCCTGGGCATGAAGAACGAAGAGAAGCAGGCGTATGACTTCGGCTTCACCGCCACCACCAGCGACTTCACCCCGGCAGCCCTGCGCCAGGACGGCGTTCGCTAACCTGCGCTGATCCTCAAATGTGGGAGGGGGCTTGCCCCCGATAGCGGCGCGACAGTCGATGCATGTATTGACTGACCCATCGCCATCGGGAGCAAGCTCCCTCCCACATTTGTTTGGTGTGTCTGTAGGGATATTTTTTGTCGCAGTTCTTTTTCAGACATTTGTTGCAAAGATCTACAATCCCGCCGCTTTTACCGCTAGTCTGCGGACATCTGCAATGCCGACAACAGCCTTCTACAAGAGCCCGGCGATGACTGATCTGTCCCGAATCCAGGGGCCTGCCGGCGCGGTGATTCCGAGCCTGGAAGGCCGTTTCTACAGGCCGCCGTTGCCCGACGGTTACGTGCTGCGTCCACGCCTGTGCGAACGCCTGGGCGCCGGCCTGGAAGGGCGGCTGTTGCTGGTCAGCGCGCCGGCGGGGTTCGGCAAGAGTTCCCTGGCGGTCGAGTTCTGCCAGAGCCTGCCGGCCCACTGGCAAAACCTGTGGCTGGGCCTGAGCCCACGGGACAACGACCCTGGCCGTTTTCTCGAGCGCCTGCTCGAAGGCTTGCGCGCGTATTTCCCGCAACTGGGTGCCCAGTCCCTGGGCTTGCTGAAAATGCGTCAGCGTCACCAACCCTTCGCCTTTGAAGAATGGCTCGATGGCCTGCTCGATGAGCTGACGGTGCATTTGTCTGTCCACGCGCCGCTGCTGCTGGTGCTCGATGACTACCATTTGGCCCAGGGGCCGGTGCTGGACCGTTGCCTGCAGTTTTTCCTCAATCATCTGCCCGATGGCCTGGTGATGCTGGTCACCAGCCGCCAGCGTCCGGACTGGCACCTGGCGCGCCTGCGCCTGTCGCGGCACCTGCTGGAACTGCATGAGCAGGACCTGCGCTTGACCCATGACGAATCCCTGGCCGTGCTGCACCGGCACAGCAGTTCGCTGCGCGGTGAGGCTCTGGAGAACCTGATCCGTCGCAGTGAGGGCTGGGTCGCCGGCCTGCGCTTCTGGCTGCTGGCGGCCTCCGAAGCCGGCAGCGGCGGTGCCTTGCCCCAGGGCCTGAACGGCGGCGAAGGACTGATTCGCGATTATCTGCTGGAAGAGGTCATCGACTGCCTGCCTGCGCAGGTGCAGGCGTTCCTGTACGACACCGCGTCCCAGGAGCGTTTCTGCAGCGAGCTGTGCGACGCGATCCGCGAGGCCCATGACAGTCCGGAAATCCTGCGCTACCTGCAGGCCCACCAGGTATTTCTGGTGCCGTTGGATGAACAGGGCCACTGGTACCGTTACCACCATTTGTTTTCCGACCTGCTGCGCGCGCGCCGCGAGAAGAGCGCCACCTTGCCCCTGGCCAGTCTGCACCTGCGGGCCTGTCGCTGGTTCAACGCCCAGGGCTTGATCGATGAGGCGGTGGAGCAGGCGCTGCGGGCCGGTCACCTGGATGTGGCGGCGAACCTGGTGCAGAACCTGTCCGAGGAACAACTGCTGGCGGAACAGAATATCGGCATGTTGCTGCGCTGGAAAATGGACTTGCCCGACAGCCTGTTGATCAGCACGCCGCGCTTGATCGTGCTCTACAGTTGGGCGCTGGGGTTGGCGTGCCAGTTGGACGCGGCGCAGGAATTATCCAGCTACCTCAGCCGCTTCCTGCCGGCGCCGTCGGCCACCGCGCAGAAATCCATGCTGGCCCAATGGCTGGCACTGAGCGGGATCATCGCCCGTGGGCGAGGGGATCGCGAATTGACCCAGCGCTATTGCAGCGAGGCGTTGGAGAGTCTGCCGCACAAGCGTTATGGCCAGCGCCTGATGTGCCTGTCGACCTTGTCCAACCTGGCGATCGTCGATGCCGATCTGTGGCGTGCCCGTGGCCTGAATCGTGAGTCCCTGGAATTGGCGCAGCGTGTCGGTAACCCGCTGTTTGAAGCCCTGGCCCATTACGACCGCGCCCGGGTGCTGCAGGCGCGCGGCGAGGTCCTGCGTGCCCTGGACGAAGTGCGCCAGGGCCTGCAGCGCCTGCACGGGCTGGCGGCTCAGCGGCTGTATGCCGTGCGCGCGCGATTGTCGCTCTATGAAGGTTTCCTGTTGCTGCTGCGTTACCAGCCCGAAGCCGGCCTAGCGCGGTTGCGCGCCGGCCTGACTGAAGCCCGCGCCTGCCGGGATATCAGCGTGCTGATCGGGCATTGTGTGATCGCCAGCTTCGAAGGCCGGCGTGGCGATTTTTCCACGGCTTTTGCCGAACTGGCCGAGGCTGAACGCCTGATGCACATCTGGGACGTGCCGCCGATCTACTACCTGGCGATGATCACCCTGATCAAATGCGAGCTGTGGCTGGCCCAGGGCCGTACCGACCTGGCCGAGGCCTGGCTGGCCCGGCTGGGACAGACCTACACCGGTGAGCAGGCCGCCGCCGCACCGGAGTTTCACCCGCACTTGCCGCAACATGTGGAGCTGCAACAGGCCGCGCTGGATGCCATTCGCCAACAGCCCGACAAGGCGCTGCAACGGCTTGAGGACTTGGCGCAACAGGCGCTCAATAGCGGTCGCCAGATAATCGCCCTGATCGCCCTGGCCCAGCAGGCGCATTTGTTGCTGGCGTGTGGTCAGCAAGCCAGGGCCGGGTTGGTGCTGGCTCGCGCCCTCGAGGCCGGTACGGGGGGCGCACTGCAACCGTTCCAGCGGTTGCTGGAGCAATACCCGCAGTGGATGCGCGAGCAGTTGGGCAAGCATCCACATAACGTGCTGAACCAGGCGTTGCTGGCACTGCTACCGGCAATCGCCGCCGTTGAGATCTCCCCTCACCATGAAACCCTGAGCACACGGGAGCTGGCGGTACTGCAACTGATCGCCCAGGGCTGTTCAAATCAGGAGATCAGCAACCAGCTGTTCATTTCCCTGCACACCGTGAAAACCCACGCCAGCCATATCAACAGCAAGCTCGGCGTGGAACGCCGTACCCAGGCGGTGGCGCGGGCCAAGTCGATGGGGCTGCTGGGCTGATGGCGCCGCGCATTGTGCAGCGTTGAATTGAATGATCCACCGCTGTCGGGAGCACGTACCTCCCGAACCTGAATGATTCATGGCCTGGCTCCGGTTTGCGTCTCGCTCACGGAATTTTTACCGCTTGTCGTGTTCCAAACCCGGCACAGGCCCGTTGCCCACGTCCTCTGCATCACCGAATGCAAAAGTAGGAGCTTCCTTCATGTTCACTCCGCGTCGTCTGCTTGTTGTTGCTACCGCCGTAGCCCTTTTATCCGGCTGCGCTTCACCTAATCCTTATGATGGCAGCCAGGGACAGGCCGGCAATGGTTCCGAGAGCGGCATGAGCAAGACCGCCAAGTACGGCGGCCTCGGCGCGCTGGCCGGGGCATTGGCCGGTGCGGCCATCGACCATAACCACCGTGGCAAGGGCGCGCTGATTGGCGCAGTGGTCGCCGGTGCCGGCGCTGCCGGCTATGGCTACTACGCCGACCAGCAAGAGAAAAAACTGCGCGAAAGCATGGCCAACACCGGCGTTGAAGTGCAACGCCAGGGTGACCAGATCAAGTTGATCATGCCCGGCAATATCACCTTCGCCACCAACTCCGACGCTATCGCCAGCAGCTTCTACCAGCCGCTGAACAACCTGGCCAACTCCCTCAAGCAGTTCAACCAGAACACCATCCAGATCGTCGGCTACACCGACAGCACCGGCAGTCGCCAGTTGAACATGGACCTGTCCCAGCGCCGTGCGCAGAGCGTGGCCAATTATCTGACGTCCCAGGGCGTCAGTGCCGCCAACCTGAGCGCACGCGGTGCCGGCCCGGATAATCCGATTGCCAGTAACGCCGACGTCAATGGTCGTGCCCAGAACCGTCGTGTAGAAGTGAACCTTGGTCCGATCCCGGGCCAGCAGTACGGCCAGCCGGGCGCCCAGCAACAGGCGCCGCAGCAGAACAACCAGTTCCAGGGCAACCCGTACTCGCAATACCAGTAAACAACCGATACAAAAAAGGGCGCCGTGCAGTCAATGCACGGCGCCCTTTTTCATGGCTGACGGTTACATCAGTCGATGTATTCGAACACCTTCACGATTTTCTGCACACCCGACACGCCCTGTACCAGGTTGGCCGCGCGAGTGGCTTCAGCCTGGGTCAGCAGGCCCATCATGTAGACGATGCCGTTGTCGGTGACGATCTTGATACGCGAGCCCGGTACGGCGCTGTCGGTAAGCATCTGCGCCTTGATCTTGGTGGTCAGCAACGCATCGTTGCTGATCGCCAGCAGGGTGATCGGGTCCATGACCTGCAGTTCGTTGTGCACCTTCTTGACCCGCTGCACCGTCGAGGCAGCCTGTTCGGCCTGGGCCTTGAGCTCTTCGCGCGGCGTCTGACCGGCCAGCAGCACGACGCCGTTGAAGCTGGTCACGACGATGCGCGATGCGCCATTACCCAGGTCCGTAGCCGCTTTGGCGACGTTGACCTTGACCTTGGTTTCGATCAGCGAGTCATCGATGGTGCTGCCGAAGGTGCGTGTGCCCCGGTCGTCCTGGATGGGGGTGTCCCGTGTTGCGGTGATTGCCGTGCTGCAACCGCTGATGGCGAGGCACAGCGTGATGGCCAAAAGGCTAAGGCGGTTAACGGTCATTCTTCACTCCCGAACAGTTGGCTGTCGATCAGATCGCACAGGCAGTGGATCGCCAGCAGGTGGACTTCTTGAATGCGTGCAGTGACATTGGCCGGGACGCGAATCTCCACGTCCTCAGGCAGCAGCAATGAGGCCATGCCACCGCCGTCGCGCCCGGTCAAGGCTACGACAATCATTTCGCGATCATGTGCGGCCTGGATCGCTTGAATGATGTTCGCCGAGTTGCCGCTGGTGGAAATCGCCAGCAACACATCGCCCGGCTGACCGAGGGCGCGGATCTGTTTGGAGAAGATTTCGTTGTAGCTGTAGTCGTTGGCGATTGAGGTAATCGTCGACGTGTCGGTGGTCAGGGCGATCGCCGGCAGGCTCGGGCGCTCGCGCTCGAAGCGGTTGAGCAGCTCGGAGGAAAAATGCTGGGCGTCACCGGCCGAGCCGCCGTTACCGCACGAAAGCATTTTGCCTTCGTTGAGCAAGGCATTGACCATGACCTGACTGGCTTGCTCGATGTGCGGTGCAAGTACGTCCATCGCCTGTTGCTTGGTGTCGATGCTGGCCTGGAAAAGCTGGCGAATTCGGGATTGCATGTCCATCTGTGTGACCTTAATTAGCGCGGCTGTTTGACACGGAAATGTGCAGCCCGCAAAGCAAAGAGCAAAAGTGTGTGGTGAAGGTGCCGGGTGAGTCAGCTGTCGAAGGCATCTTTGAGCCAGTTCAGATCAGCAGGGCCCGACGGTGTGCTTTCTATGGCAACCACATCGAAACGGCAGGGGGAATTGGCCCAGCGATGCTCTTTTAACAGGAAAAACTGCGCGGCGAGTATCAGCTTCTGACGCTTGCGCCCATCGATACTGGCGAGCGCGCCACCCCATTGTGCGTGTTTTCTGTAGCGGACTTCGACGAATACTACTGTATCGCCGTCAAGCATGACCAGATCAAGCTCACCGCGTTTACATAACCAGTTCTGCGCCAGAAGGCGCAGACCCTGTTGTTGCAGGTAGCTCAATGCGTGGTGTTCGGCATCCTTGCCGCTTTGTGCGCTGGACCGCTCGGGCATCAGCGCGGGGTGTCCGGCAGGCGCTGGATTTCGCCGCCGACAAACTTCGCCCAAGGCATCTGGCGGTCAACGCGCTGGTTGGCGCCGATGCCCAGGTTACCGGAGAGACCGTCGACCCGGGTGTCCGGCAGCGCCTTGAGCTGGCCCAGGCGTGGCGCCAGGCGATAGGCATCGACGCCCATCGCGTAGAGGCGGCCCAGGCTGCCATTGGCTTGCGGCCATTGTGCGGCAACCTGGTTGCGCAGCGGGTCGGTGGTGTTGAGCAGCCAAGGGGTTTCGCAGAACATCACGTTGGTCATGTCCAGGTACTGGTTGCGGTCGCCGCTGGCGCTGAATACGTGGGAAGTCGCGTAGACAGGCACATCACCGGCGTATTGGAAGTTCAGGGTCGGCTTGATCTGCTGGGCCAGTTGCGGGGTCACGGCCAGGAAGATGAACTCGATGTCCTGGCGACGCGACGGCTGGGCGGCAACGTCAGTACCGACGGTGCTTTGCAGGCTCTTGGCGCGGCCTTCGCTCTTGCGCAGCTGGAACAGGTCGGCGATCTGCTGGGCCAGTGCCACCGGCTGATCGACGTACTCGACGCCCATGACGGTGCCGCCGTTGGCTTCCCAATCCTGACGGAACGCTTTGTACACACGCTCGCCCCATTCGCCACGGGGCACCATGGCGGCGGCGCGGTGCAGGCCGTCGGCACGGGCGCGGCGCGACACTTCACGGGCTTCGTCTTCAGCGGCCAGGCCGAACTGGAACAGTTGCGCCGGGCCTTGATCGGTTTCGCTGTAGTTCAGCGCCAGGGTGGTGATGGGGAGTTGCGGGCGAGCACTGAGCTGTTTGACCAGCGGCTTTTCCAGCGGGCCGACCACCAGTTGCACGCCGGCGGCCTGGGCCTTGGCGTAGAAGTCGTCGATGGAGGTCAGGCGCGAGCTGTCGTAAAACTCAATCACGGGCGGTTTCTGCCCGGCCTGTTCGGCCTGGTAGTGCGCGGCCATGAAGCCTTCACGCAACGCCTTGCCGACTGCCGCCAGGGCGCCTTCCTGCGGCAGCAGCAGGGCGATCTTGTTGAGCGGCTGGCTGGCCAGTTCCTTGAGTTTGGTCAGCGGCGTCGGCAATTGCACAGCCGCCGGATGGCCCGGGTTGCGCGCACGCCAGGTGTCGATGGCGGTTTGCTGTTGCTCCAGTGTGCCGGCGCCCTTGACCGCCTGGGCCAGGGTGATCCAGCCGTCCAGCGTCGGGTTGCCGGTCGCTTGCAACTGCTCGGACGGCAGTGCGGCAATCAACGCCCAGATCGCTTCGTGGTTGTTGTTGGCAGCATCGCCGCTGAGCAGAGGTGCCATGGCGACACGCTCGCGCGCCGCAGCCAGGGTCTGGCCGTCGGCTTCATAGGCGCGGGCATGCACGGTGCCGGTGCGGACCTGCTGATCGGCCGGCAGCTCCTTCAGGCTTTGCAGGCTGGGATGGTCCAGCGCCGTCAAGGCAGCCTTGGGCTGGTTGCGGGTCATCGCCAGTTCCGCTGCCAGGGTGCTGGCAAATATCTGCCCGGCCGGCTTCAGTACATTCAGGGGCACCTGGGCCAGGATCTGCGAGGAACGGCCAGCATTGTTCTGCCGGTAGGCCAGGTCAGCCGCACTCAGGCGCAGCAATGCGGCCTTTTCCGGTGTGCTGGCGGCCGTGGCCTGTTCAAGCAATTGCTCGATACTGGCATCCGGGGTGCGTGGAAGGTCGCCAAGACTCGACGAGGGCGAGCTGGCGCAAGCGGCCAGCAAGGCAGCGAGGCAGAGGGCGGAGAGCAGCCGCAGGCAAGCGATCATGTAAGTGTTCCTGATACCGAACAAATTAGCGTGGAAGTGTACCCAAGCACTGGCTCAGGCGCGATGTTCGTGGCGTGAAACCGTGGATTTAGGTCGTGCAATTGTTGCCGGTTGCTAACAGTGGCTGAAACGACATCCGCCGTGACGGCATATTTTCAGCGCGTCGACGCGCTACAATGTGGCTTTTGCCAATCATCGAGGTGTGCGTTTTGACTGCTCCAGGTCCTTTGAATTCCACTGCAGGCTCGCTTTTTGTGGTGGCGACGCCGATTGGCAACCTGGACGACATCAGTGCCCGGGCATTGAAGGTGTTGCGCGACGTCAAATTGATCGCGGCGGAAGACACGCGGCACTCCCAACGGTTGATGCAGCATTTTGGTATCAGCACGCCACTGGCGGCGTGCCATGAACACAACGAGCGCGAGGAGGGCAGCCGTTTTATCACCCGTTTGCTGGCGGGTGATGATGTTGCGCTGATCTCCGATGCGGGCACGCCGCTGATTTCCGACCCCGGGTACCATCTGGTCCGCCAGGCGCGCGCCGCAGGTATCAATGTAGTGCCTGTTCCGGGAGCGTGCGCGCTGATTGCCGCATTATCTGCAGCCGGCTTGCCGTCGGACCGTTTTATCTTCGAAGGCTTCCTGCCCGCCAAGACCGTGGGGCGTCGCGCCCGTCTCCAGGCGTTGAAGGAAGAGCCGCGCACCCTGATTTTCTACGAAGCCCCGCACCGCATCCTGGAATGCCTGCAGGATATGGAACTGGTGTTCGGCGGCGAGCGTCTGGCGCTGCTGGCGCGTGAGTTGACCAAGACCTTCGAGACCCTCAAGGGCCTGCCCCTGGAAGAGCTGCGCGGGTTTGTCGAGGGTGACAGCAATCAGCAGCGTGGCGAGTGCGTCGTGCTGGTGGCCGGCTGGACGGCTCCCGAGAGTGAGGACGCGGTCGGTAGCGAGGCCATGCGCATTCTCGATTTGCTGTTAAAGGAAATGCCGCTCAAGCGCGCCGCTGCCCTGGCGGCGGAAATTACCGGGGTGCGCAAGAATGTGTTGTATCAAGCCGCGCTCGATAAACAGAAAGCCGAATAGTTCCGGGGGCGGGCCGGTGTTTCGTCCGAACGTGATGGCAATGCTGCACTTTTAATACTTGTCCTGAAGCCGTCGTGCCGTTAACCTGCGCGGCGGAGAGTCGATTGGACAGTCGCTGCCTTCTATGAAAATTAGGGGGGGGAGGAAAGTCCGGGCTCCATAGGGCGAAGTGCCAGGTAATGCCTGGGAGGCGTGAGCCTACGGAAAGTGCCACAGAAAATAACCGCCTAAGCACTTCGGTGCCGGTAAGGGTGAAAAGGTGCGGTAAGAGCGCACCGCGCGACTGGCAACAGTTCGTGGCTAGGTAAACCCCACTTGGAGCAAGACCAAATAGGGTCCCAAGGCGTGGCCCGCGCTGGGACCGGGTAGGTTGCTAAAGATGTCCAGTGATGGCCATCGTAGACGAATGACTGTTCAAGACAGAACCCGGCTTACAGATCGACTCTCCACCTTTTTCCTTCCGTCCGAATCTCGGGCAGAAACCGGTAGTAACGCAAGAATCCCTCCCTGCCAAATCATTGGCAGATGCGTCTTCGTAATACCAAAAAAATCTTACTCTTAATAAATTACTTTAACTTTGAGCCTCAGCTCTTTGAGTTCTTTGCGCTTGTTGAGTCAAAAACAACGCTGAAGTCGGGTTTCTCCTCTCTTTACGCTCGTAAATCTCCGTTCTGTAAGGCTTTTCCTTCTATCCGCGCCTTGACGGTGTGGTGGGCGCATTCCTATAGTGTGCGCAAGTGGCGGAAAGTGGCACAAAGTGGGTTTTTTGAACGTAAAACGCTAAAATTTGGAGAAACGCATCTGTGTTTCGCGGAGCTAACGCTATCAGTCTCGATGCAAAAGGCCGTCTCGCCATGCCGAGCCGGTATCGTGACGAGCTCATTTCGCGAAGTTCAGGGCAGTTAATCATCACGATTGACGCTGTTGACCCTTGTTTATGTGTTTACCCCCTCGATGAGTGGGAGTTGATCGAAACCAAGTTGCGCGCGCTCCCTTCATTGCGTGAAGAAAACCGCCGCCTGCAGCGTTTGCTGATCGGTAATGCCGTCGACCTTGAACTCGATGGCAGCGGTCGTTTCCTGGTGCCTCCGCGGTTGCGCGAATACGCCAGGCTCGACAAGCGCGCGATGTTGGTAGGCCAACTGAACAAGTTCCAATTGTGGGACGAAGATGCCTGGGATGCTGTTTCTGCAGCTGACCTGGCTGCTATTCAACAACCGGGCGCCATGCCTGATGAACTGCGTGATTTGATCCTGTGACTATTGATAGCGGCTTTAACCACATCACCGTACTGCTTGACGAAGCCGTTGAGGCTCTCGCCGTACGCGCGGATGGCTGCTATCTGGACGGCACCTTCGGCAGGGGCGGGCACAGTCGGTTGATACTCAGCCAGCTCGGGCCCAACGGTAAACTCCTCGGGTTCGACAAAGACCCTCAAGCGATTGCCACCGGGCAAGCGCTAGCGGCCGAAGACGGCCGCTTTGTCGTTGTGCAGCGCAGCTTTGCCGAGCTTGGCGCTGAAGTCGCCGAGCGCGGCATGGCGGGCAAGGTGGCCGGGGTTCTGCTCGACCTGGGCGTGTCCTCGCCGCAGCTCGATGACCCGGAGCGCGGCTTCAGCTTCATGAACGACGGCCCCCTCGACATGCGCATGGACCCGACGCGTGGCGTCAGCGCCGCGCAGTTCATCGCCACCGCGCCAGTCGAAGAAATCGCCCGGGTGTTCAAGGAATACGGTGAAGAGCGCTTCGCCGGCCGCATGGCTCGCGCCGTGGTCGAGCGCCGCGAGATCCAGCCGTTCGAACGCACCGCCGACCTGGCCGAAGTGCTCAAGGTCGCCAACCCGGCCTGGGAGAAGGGCAAGAACCCGGCGACCCGTGCGTTCCAGGGCTTGCGCATTCACGTCAACAACGAATTGGGCGATCTGGAGGCCGGCCTCGAGGCTGCCCTCGAGGCGCTGGAAGTGGGCGGTCGCCTGGTGGTGATCAGTTTCCATTCCCTGGAAGACCGCATCGTCAAACTGTTCATGCGGCGCTTGGTCAAGGGCGAATCGGACAACCTGCCGCGCAACCTGCCGGTGCGTTTCGAAGCCTTTGTGCCGAAAATCAAAATCCATGGCAAAGCGCAGTTCGCCTCCGAAGCCGAACTCAAGGCCAACCCACGTTCCCGTAGCGCCGTCATGCGCGTCGCGGAGAAGTTGCGGTGAGCAAGCTTTTCGCCAAACCCCTGCCGGGCGGCAGCTTCTTTATGTTGCTGCTGTTTGTCGGCGTGCTGGTGTCCGCGATTGCGGTGTCCTACAGCGCGCATTGGAACCGTCAGTTGCTCAATACCCTCTACGGGGAATTGAGCGTGCGCGACAAGGCGCAGGCGGAATGGGGTCGGCTGATCCTGGAGCAGAGCACCTGGACGGCCCATAGCCGTATCGAAGTGCTGGCCACCGAACAACTGAAAATGCACATTCCGGGCGCTGCCGACGTTCGCATGGTGGCGCCATGATGAAGCTCGAGGGCGCACTCTACCCATGGCGCTTCCGTCTGATGCTCGGCTTGCTGGCGTTGATGGTAGGCGCGATCGTCTGGCGGATCTTCGACCTGCAGGTGGTCGACCGTGACTTCCTGATCGGCCAGGGCGACGCCCGTAGCCTGCGACATATTCCGATTCCAGCGCACCGCGGCCTGATCACCGACCGTAACGGCGAGCCCCTGGCCGTGAGTACGCCGGTGACCACCCTGTGGGCCAACGCCAAGGAATTGCAGGTGGCCAAGGAAAAGTGGCCCGAACTCGCCGCTGCCCTGGGGCAGGATCGCAAGGCCCTGACCGAGCGCCTGGAAGCCCAGGCCAATAAAGAATTCATCTACCTGGTTCGCGGGCTCACCCCTGAGCAGGGTCAGCAAGTGCTCGACCTTAAAATCCCCGGTGTCTATGGCATCGAGGAATTTCGTCGTTTCTACCCGGCCGGGGAAACCACTGCGCACATGGTCGGTTTTACCGATATCGATGACCATGGCCGCGAAGGGGTCGAGTTGGCCTACGACGAATGGCTGGCCGGGGTTCCGGGCAAGCGCCAGGTCATCAAGGATCGGCGCGGCAGACTGATCAAGGATGTACAGGTCACCAAGAACGCCAAGGCCGGCAAGCCCTTGGCGTTGTCGATTGACTTGCGCCTGCAGTACCTGGCCAACCGTGAACTGCGTAACGCGATCATCGAGAACGGCGCAAAAGCCGGCAGCCTGGTGATCATGGACGTGAAGACTGGCGAGATCCTCGCCATGGTCAACCAACCGACGTACAACCCGAACAACCGTCGCAACCTGCAACCGGCGATGATGCGCAACCGCGCCATGATCGACGTGTTCGAGCCGGGTTCGACCATGAAAGCCATCTCCATGAGCGCCGCCCTGGAAACCGGACGCTGGAAGCCCAGCGACAAGGTCGAGGTGTATCCAGGTACGTTGCAGTTGGGCAAATACACCATTCGTGACGTGTCCCGTACCGAGGGCCCGGTGCTGGACCTGACCGGCATCCTGATCAACTCCAGTAACGTGGGCATGAGCAAGGTCGCCTTTGATATCGGCGGCGAGACCATCTACCACCTGGCGCAGAAAATCGGCCTGGGTCAACCCACCGGGCTCGACTTCCCCGGTGAGCGCGTAGGCAACCTGCCGAACTACCGTGACTGGAAAAAAGCCGAGACCGCCACGCTGTCCTACGGCTACGGCCTGTCGGTGACCGCGATCCAGCTGGCCCATGCTTTCTCTGTATTGGCCAATAACGGCCGCATGGTTCCGCTGAGCCTGATCCATGTCGACGAAGCGCCGAAAGCCACCCAGGTGATCCCGGAAAAAGTCGCCAAGACCATGCAAGGCATGCTGCAACAAGTGATCGAGGCGCCGCGTGGTGTATTCCGCGCCCAGGTGCCGGCTTATCACGTGGCCGGCAAGTCCGGTACCGCACGTAAAACCTCGGTCGGTACCAAGGGCTATGCGGAAAACTCCTATCGCTCGCTGTTCGCCGGTTTCGGCCCGATGAGCGACCCACGCTACGCCATCGTCGTGGTGATCGATGAGCCGAGCAAGGCCGGTTACTTCGGTGGCCTGGTCTCGGCGCCGGTGTTCAGCAAAGTCATGTCCGGCACCCTGCGCCTGATGAACATCACGCCGGACAATCTGCCGCCGACCCAGCAAGCGAACGCCGCACCGCCGGTAGCCGCTGTAAAAGCCAATGGAGGGCGCGGCTGATGTCTCTTAGCCTGAACAAGATTTTTGCCCACGCCGGCCGCGATCTGTTGATCCGCGAGTTGAGCCTGGACAGCCGCACGGTACGCGCCGGTGACTTGTTCCTGGCGGTGCCCGGTGGCAAATTCGATGGCCGTGCGCATATCGCCGATGCGCTGCAGCGTGGCGCTGCCGCCGTGGCCTATGAAGTGGATGGCGCCACCGTGCTGCCAATCACCGATGTGCCGTTGATTCCGGTGAAGAACCTGGCCGCCCAGCTGTCCGACATTGCCGGGCGCTTCTATGGCGAGCCGAGCCGCCACCTCAACCTGGTCGGCGTGACCGGCACCAACGGCAAGACCAGCGTGACTCAGCTGGTCGCCCAGGCGCTGGACCTGCTGGGCCAGCATTGCGGCATCGTCGGTACCCTGGGCACCGGCTTTTATGGCGCGTTGCAAAGCGGCCTGCACACCACGCCGAACCCGATTGCCGTGCAGGCGACCCTGGCCGACCTGAAAAAGGCCGGTGCCAGGGCGGTTGCCATGGAAGTCTCGTCCCATGGCCTGGACCAGGGCCGCGTGACGGCGTTGGCGTTTGATGTGGCCGTGATGACCAACCTGTCGCGGGATCATCTGGACTACCACGGCACCATGGAGGCATACGCCGCCGCCAAGGCCAAGCTGTTCGCCTGGAATGATCTGAAATGCCGGGTGGTCAACCTCGACGACGCGTTTGGCCGCCAGCTGGCTGCCCAGGACAGCGAAGCGCGCCTGATCAGCTACAGCCTGGAGGATTCCAGCGCCTACCTGTATTGCCGTGAGGCCCAATTCAATGACGAAGGCGTGCGCGCTACGTTGGTTACGCCTCAGGGCGAACACCATTTGCGCAGCACCTTGCTCGGTCGCTTCAACCTGAGCAACGTGCTCGCCGCTATCGGCGCGCTGCTCGGCCTGGATTACGCCCTCGACGAAATCCTCAAGGTGTTGCCGAAGCTGGAAGGCCCGGCCGGTCGCATGCAGCGCCTGGGTGGCGGCACACAACCGCTGGTGGTGGTCGACTACGCCCACACCCCTGACGCCCTGGAAAAAGTCCTGCTGGCGCTGCGCCCCCATGCCAGGGGCAAGCTGTTGTGCCTGTTCGGCTGCGGCGGCGACCGCGATCGCGGCAAGCGTCCGTTGATGGCCGAGATTGTCGAGCGCCTGGCTGATGGCGTGCTGGTGACCGACGACAACCCGCGCAGCGAAGACCCGGGGCGGATTTTCGACGATATCCGCGAAGGCTTCAAAGACACCGCCAACGTCACCTTCGTGGCCGGTCGCGGCACCGCCATCGCGCAATTGATCGCCAGCGCCAGCGCGGATGACGTGGTCGTGCTGGCCGGCAAGGGGCATGAGGATTACCAGGAAATCAACGGCGAGCGTCATGCCTTTTCCGATCTGGTCGAGGCGGATCGCGCCTTGACTGCCTGGGAGGTCGCCCATGCTTAAGGCGATGACATTCAGCGAACTGGCCCAGGCGTTGTCCGCCCGCGTGCTGTCCAGCGATTGCACGTTCGACGGCGTCAGTATCGACAGCCGCGACATCACGCCGGGCCAGTTGTTCGTCGCCCTCGCAGGCCCGCGCTTCGATGGCCACGACTACCTTAACGAAGTCGCCGCCAAAGGCGCCGTGGGTGTCCTGGTGCAACGCGAAGTGGCACACGCCACCTTGCCGCAGCTGCTGGTCGCCGATACCCGCCTGGCCCTGGGTCAACTGGGCGCGCTGAACCGCGCCGCCTTCGACAAGCCGGTTGCCGCCGTCACCGGTTCCAGTGGCAAGACCACCGTCAAAGAGCTGTTGGCCGGTGTACTGCGCACGCGCGGGCCGGTGCTCGCTACCCGTGGCAACCTGAACAATGATTTCGGCGCACCGCTGACCCTGCTCGAACTGGCCCCGGAACACACGGCGGCGGTGATCGAGTTGGGCGCTTCACGCATCGGCGAGATTGCCTACACCGTGGCGCTGACCCAGCCTCACGTCGCAATTATCAATAACGCCGGCACCGCCCACGTCGGTGAGTTCGGTGGCCCGGAAAAAATCGTCGAAGCCAAGGGTGAAATCCTTGAAGGCCTCGACGCTTCGGGCACTGCTGTACTGAATCTGGATGACAAGGCGTTCGAGACCTGGCGTGCACGCGCTGCCGGTCGCAAGGTACTGACGTTTGCCGTGCTGAACGCTGCGGCCGATTTCCACGCCTCCAACATTACCGTCGATGCACGGGGTTGCCCGTCCTTCACCTTGCATACCCCGCAAGGCAATGAGCACGTGCAACTGAACCTGCTGGGCAACCATAACGTCGCCAACGCCCTGGCCGCCGCCGCTGCCGCTTACGCCCTGGGCGTGTCGCTGTTCGGCATCGCCACAGGCCTGGGCGCGGTGCAGCCGGTCAAGGGGCGCACCGTGGCGCAATTGGCCAGTAACGGCATGCGCGTGATCGATGACACCTACAACGCCAACCCGTCTTCCATCAATGCCGCCGTGGACCTGCTCACAGGCTTTGATGGGCGCAAAGTGCTGGTACTCGGCGATATCGGCGAACTGGGCGACTGGGCCGAGCAAGGCCACCGCGAAGTCGGTGCCTATGCCGCCGGTAAAGTCGACGCGCTCTACGCGGTCGGCCCGAACATGGCTCACGCGGTAGACGCCTTCGGCCCCGGCGCGCGCCATTTCGCGACCCAGGCCGAATTGATCCAGGCGTTGGCTGCGGTCGAGCGCGATAAACACACAACCATTTTGATCAAGGGATCGCGCAGCGCGGTGATGGAAAACGTCGTCGCAGCCTTGTGTGGCTCAAGTACGGAGAAACATTAATGCTGCTGCTGCTGGCTGAGTATCTGCAACAGTTCCACAAAGGCTTCGCGGTCTTTCAGTACCTGACCCTGCGCGGGATCCTGGGTGTGCTGACCGCGCTGTGTTTGTCGCTGTTCCTGGGGCCGTGGATGATCCGCACCCTGCAGAACCTGCAAATTGGTCAATCGGTTCGCAATGACGGCCCGCAGTCGCACCTGTCCAAGTCCGGCACCCCGACCATGGGCGGTGCGTTGATCCTGTCGTCCATCGGCGTCAGCACCCTGCTCTGGGCGGACCTGCATAACCGCTATGTGTGGGTGGTGCTGCTGGTGACCCTGCTGTTCGGCGCCATCGGCTGGGTGGATGACTACCGTAAAGTGATCGAGAAAAACTCCAAGGGCCTGCCAAGCCGCTGGAAGTATTTCTGGCAATCGGTATTCGGCCTGGCGGCGGCGATCTTCCTCTACACCACCGCGCCCAGCGCCGTGGAAACCACCCTGATCATCCCGATGCTCAAGGACGCCAGCATTCCACTGGGCATCGGCTTCGTGGTGCTGACCTATTTCGTGATTGTCGGCTCCAGCAACGCGGTGAACCTGACCGACGGCCTCGACGGCCTGGCGATCATGCCGACGGTGATGGTGGGCGGCGCGCTCGGCATCTTCTGCTACCTGTCGGGTAACGTGAAATTCGCTGAATACCTGCTGATTCCCTATGTGCCGGGCGCGGGCGAGTTGATTGTGTTCTGCGGCGCGCTGATTGGCGCCGGCCTGGGGTTCCTGTGGTTCAACACCTACCCGGCGCAAGTGTTCATGGGCGACGTCGGCGCACTGGCGCTGGGCGCGGCACTGGGCACCATCGCGGTGATCGTGCGTCAGGAAATCGTGCTGTTCATCATGGGCGGTGTGTTCGTGATGGAAACCCTGTCGGTGGTCATCCAGGTGGCCTCCTTCAAATTGACCGGGCGCCGCGTATTTCGCATGGCGCCGATTCACCACCACTTTGAACTCAAGGGCTGGCCCGAGCCACGCGTGATCGTCCGTTTCTGGATCATCACCGTGATTCTGGTACTGGTCGGCCTTGCCACCCTGAAACTGAGGTAGAAACGAGTGTCCCTGATCGCTTCAGACCACTTCCGCATCGTTGTCGGCCTCGGCAAGAGCGGCATGTCCCTGGTTCGCTTCCTGGCGAACCGGGGCACGTCGTTCGCCGTGGCCGATACGCGGGAAAATCCACCGGAGCTGGTCACGCTGCGCCGTGACTACCCGCACGTGGAAGTGCGCTGTGGCGAACTGGATGTCGAGTTTCTGTGCCGCGCCGATGAGCTCTACGTGAGCCCCGGCCTGGCGCTGGCCACACCGGCCCTGCAAGCCGCTGCGGCGCGGGGCGTGAAGCTGTCCGGCGATATCGACCTGTTTGCGCGCAACGCCAAGGCGCCGATCGTGGCCATCAGCGGTTCCAACGCAAAAAGCACCGTGACCACCCTGGTCGGCGAAATGGCGGCTGCGGCCGGCAAGCGCGTGGCGGTGGGCGGCAACCTGGGGATGCCTGCGCTGGACCTGCTCAGCGACGACGTCGAGCTGTACGTGATGGAACTGTCGAGTTTCCAGCTGGAAACCACTCACGAGCTGGGTGCCGAAGTCGCCACCGTGTTGAACGTCAGCGAAGACCACATGGACCGCTACAGCGGCCTGCCGGCTTATCACCTGGCCAAGCACCGGATCTTCCGCGGTGCCAGGCAGTTTGTGGTCAACCGCCAGGATGCCCTGAGCCGTCCACTGATCGGCGAGGGCATGCCGTGCTGGACCTTCGGCCTGGGCAAGCCCGACTTCAAGGCATTCGGCATTCGCGAAGAGAACGGCGAGAAGTACCTGGCCTTCGAATTCCAGAACCTGATGCCGGCGCGCGAACTGAAAATCCGTGGCGCCCATAACCAATCCAATGCCCTGGCAGCTCTGGCGCTCGGCCACGCGGTTGGCCTGCCGTTCGACGCCATGCTCGCCGCCCTGCGCACGTTCGCCGGCCTTGAGCATCGCTGCCAGTGGGTGCGCGACCTCGATGGCGTCAGCTATTACAACGATTCCAAAGCCACCAATGTCGGTGCTGCCCTGGCAGCCATCGAAGGCCTGGGTGCCGATATCGACGGCAAGGTGGTGCTGATCGCCGGTGGCGACGGCAAGGGTGCCGACTTCAAGGACCTTAAAGGCCCGGTGGCTGCGCATTGCCGCGCCGTGGTGTTGATGGGCCGCGATTCGGACCTGATCGCCGCCGCCCTGGGTGACGCTGTGCCGCAGGTGCGTGCCACTTCCCTGGATGACGCGATTGCCCGGTGCAAGGCCCTGGCCCAGCCGGGTGATGCGGTGCTGCTGTCGCCGGCCTGCGCCAGTTTCGACATGTTCAAGAACTATGAAGAGCGCGGCCAGCTGTTCGCCCGCGCCGTGGAGGCTTTGGCATGAGCCTCAACCTGAAGAACATTATCAAGCCGTACCCGTCGCCGATCATTACCGGGCGCGGCATCGACCTTGACTTCCCAATGCTCGCCGGTTGCCTGGCGCTGCTCGGCCTGGGCCTGGTGATGATCACCTCGGCATCCTCCGAAGTGGCTGCCGTGCAGTCGGGCAACACCCTGTACATGATGATCCGCCACCTGGTGTACCTGGTGATCGGCCTCGGTGCGTGCATCGTCACTATGATGATTCCGATCGCCACCTGGCAGCGCCTGGGTTGGCTGATGCTGATCGGCGCGTTCGGTTTGCTGGTCATGGTGATCCTGCCCGGCATCGGCCGCGAGGTGAACGGTTCGATGCGCTGGATCGGCTTCGGTGCATTCAACGTACAGCCGTCGGAAATCGCCAAGGTGTTCGTGGTGATTTACCTGGCCGGTTACCTGGTACGCCGTCAGAAAGAAGTGCGCGAAAGCTGGATGGGCTTCTTCAAGCCGTTCATCGTGCTGCTGCCCATGGCCGGCCTGCTGCTGATGGAGCCCGACTTCGGTGCCACCGTGGTGATGATGGGGGCTGCCGCCGCGATGCTGTTCCTCGGCGGTGTCGGTCTGTTCCGCTTCACCTTGATGGTGGTGCTGGCCGTTGCGGCCGTGACGATCCTGGTGCAGGCGCAACCCTACCGGATGGCGCGCCTGATTACCTTTACCGACCCGTGGTCCGACCAGTTCGGCTCCGGTTATCAGCTGACCCAGGCGTTGATCGCGTTCGGGCGCGGCGAGTGGCTGGGCGTGGGCCTGGGCAACAGCGTGCAGAAGCAGTTCTACCTGCCGGAAGCGCACACCGACTTCGTGTTCTCGGTGCTCGCCGAGGAACTGGGCGTGGTCGGTTCGCTGTGCACCGTCGCGCTGTTCGTATTTGTGTGCGTGCGCGGCATGTACATCGGCTTGTGGGCCGAGAAAGCCAAACAGTATTTCGCCGCCTATGTGGCGTACGGCTTGTCGTTCCTGTGGATCGGCCAGTTCCTGATCAATATCGGTGTGAACGTCGGCTTGCTGCCGACCAAGGGCCTGACCCTGCCGTTCCTCAGTTACGGCGGCAGTTCGTTGGTGATTTGCTGCGCTTGCCTGGGCTTGTTGCTGCGCATCGAGTGGGAAAGTCGTACGCACCTGGGCAGCGAAGAGATGGAGTTCAGCGAAAGCGACTTCGCCGAGGAGCCGACCCATGGGCGCTAACGTGCTGATCATGGCCGGCGGCACCGGGGGCCATGTGTTCCCGGCCCTGGCCTGCGCGCGCGAATTCCAGAGCCGTGGCTACAGCGTGCACTGGCTGGGCACGCCGCGTGGCATCGAGAACGAGCTGGTGCCGAACGCCGGTTTGCCGCTGCACCTGATCAACGTCACCGGCCTGCGTGGCAAGGGCAAATTGTCCCTGCTCAAGGCGCCGTTCGTGTTGCTCAAGGCGGTCATGCAGGCACGCAAGATCATCCGTGAACTGAAGCCGGTGTGTGTGCTCGGCTTTGGCGGTTATGTGACCGGCCCCGGTGGCGTGGCGGCGAAACTCGCCGGCGTACCGGTGATTGTCCATGAACAGAACGCCGTCGCCGGTACCGCCAACCGTCTGTTGGTGCCGTTGGCCGCGCGGGTGTGTGAAGCCTTCCCGAAAACGTTCGCGGCTTCGGACAAGCTTCGCACCACTGGCAACCCGGTGCGTACCGAGCTGTTCATGGCCATCGCACGTGAAGCGCTGGCCGGACGCAAGGCACACCTGCTGATCCTCGGCGGAAGCCTGGGCGCCGAGCCGCTGAACAAATTGCTGCCTGAAGCCGTTGCGCAACTGCCCGAAGCACTGCGTCCGGAAATCTTCCATCAGGCCGGCAAAAACCACGATGAAGTCACCGCCACGCGCTATCGCGAAGCCGGTGTCGAGGCGAACGTACAGCCCTTCATCAAAGACATGGCCCACGCCTATGGCTGGGCCGACC
The DNA here is from genome assembly GCF_900004785.1 of Pseudomonas sp. 28 E 9. Classification (NCBI taxonomy): domain Bacteria; kingdom Pseudomonadati; phylum Pseudomonadota; class Gammaproteobacteria; order Pseudomonadales; family Pseudomonadaceae; genus Pseudomonas; species Pseudomonas sp. 28 E 9. The sequence goes on from NZ_CVTK01000044.1 coordinate 136,319, forward strand.
TGGTGGTCTGTCGCGCTGGTGCGCTGACCGTCAGTGAACTGGCTGCCGCCGGTCTGCCGTCATTGCTGGTGCCTCTGCCCCATGCAATCGACGATCACCAGACCCGCAACGCCGAATATTTGGCCGGGGAGGGCGCTGCCTTCCTGCTGCCGCAAAGAACGACTGGCGCCGCCGATTTGGCCGCACGCCTGACCGAGGTTTTGATGCAACCGGAACGACTCAACAGCATGGCGAGCACCGCAAGCCGCCTGGCCAAACCTGACGCAACCCGCACCGTGGTCGATATCTGCCTGGAGGTGGCCCATGGTTGAGAATCAGAAAGCCATGCCGCAACCGGAAATGCGCCGCATCCGTCGCATCCACTTCGTCGGTATCGGCGGCGTGGGCATGTGCGGCATTGCCGAAGTATTGCTGAACCTGGGCTATCAGGTGTCCGGCTCCGATTTGAAAGAGTCGCCGGTCACCGAGCGCCTGAAGTCCTTTGGCGCGCAGATCTTTATCGGCCACCGTGCCGAGAATGCCGCCGAGGCTGATGTGCTGGTGGTATCCAGCGCTGTGAATACCTCCAACCCGGAAGTGGCCACCGCCCTCGAGCGTCGTATCCCCGTGGTGCCGCGCGCCGAGATGCTCGCCGAGCTGATGCGCTACCGCCACGGCATCGCCGTCGCCGGTACTCACGGCAAGACCACCACCACCAGCCTGATCGCCTCGGTGTTCGCCGCCGGTGGCCTGGACCCGACCTTCGTCATCGGTGGCCGCCTGAATGCAGCCGGCACCAATGCTCAGCTCGGCACCAGCCGCTACCTGATCGCCGAAGCCGATGAAAGTGACGCGAGCTTCCTGCACCTGCAACCGCTGGTCGCCGTCGTCACCAACATCGACGAAGACCACATGGCGACCTACGACGGTGACTTCAACAAGTTGAAGAAAACCTTCGTCGACTTCCTGCACAACCTGCCGTTCTACGGGTTGGCGGTGGTGTGCCTGGACGACCCGGTGGTGCGTGAAATCCTGCCGCAGGTCAAGCGCCCGACCGTGACCTACGGCTTCAGCGAAGACGCCGACGTGCGCGCGATCAATGTACGCCAGCAAGGCATGCAGACCTTCTTCACCGTGCTGCGCCCCGACCGCGAGCCGCTGGATGTCTCGGTGAATATGCCGGGCAACCACAACGTACTGAACTCCCTGGCGACCATCTGCATCGCCACCGATGAGGGCGTCAGCGATGAAGCCATTGTCGAAGGCCTGTCGCGCTTTGCCGGTGTCGGCCGACGCTTCCAGGTCTACGGTCAACTGCCGGTCGAAGGCGGCGACGTGATGCTGGTGGACGACTACGGTCACCACCCGACCGAAGTCGCCGCCGTGATCAAGGCCGTGCGCGGTGGCTGGCCGGAGCGCCGCCTGGTGATGGTCTACCAGCCGCACCGCTACAGCCGCACCCGCGACCTGTACGACGACTTCGTCAATGTCTTGGCCGATGCCAACGTGCTGCTGCTGATGGAAGTCTACCCGGCCGGTGAAGAACCGATCCCGGGCGCCGACAGCCGCAAGCTGTGCAACAGCATCCGTCAGCGCGGGCAGTTGGACCCGATCTACATCGAGCGTGGTGTGGACCTGGCGCCGATCGTCAAGCCGCTGCTGCGCGCCGGCGACATCCTGCTGTGCCAGGGTGCCGGTGATATCGGTGGTCTTGCCCCCAAACTGCTCGCGAGTCCTTTGTTCACCGCCGAGAAGGGAGCATCGAAATGATCACTGATTACGCCTCCCTGTTCTCCACGGTCGCGCCGGCCGACTTCGGTCGCGTCGCGGTGCTGTTCGGCGGCAAGAGCGCCGAGCGCGAAGTGTCACTCAAGTCCGGCAATGCCGTGCTTGAAGCCTTGCAAAGTGCCGGTGTGAATGCATTCGGCATCGACGTGGGCGATGACTTCCTCGCCCGCCTGCAGGCCGAAAAGATCGACCGCGCCTTCATCATTCTGCATGGCCGTGGCGGTGAAGACGGCAGCATGCAGGGCCTGCTCGAGTGCGCCGGCATTCCCTACACCGGCAGCGGCATCCTGGCGTCGGCGCTGGCGATGGACAAGTTGCGCACCAAGCAGGTGTGGCACAGCCTGGGGATTCCAACGCCGCGTCATGCCGTGCTGTGCAGCGAAGACGATTGTATTTCTGCAGCCAAGGAACTGGGCCTGCCTTTGATCGTCAAACCAGCCCATGAAGGCTCCAGTATCGGCATGGCCAAAGTGAACTCGGCCGCCGAATTGATCGACGCATGGAAAGCGGCAAGCACCTACGATTCGCAAGTGATGGTGGAACAGTGGATCCAGGGTCCCGAGTACACCATCGCCACCCTGCGTGGCCAGGTATTGCCGCCCATCGCATTGGGCACGCCCCACACTTTTTACGATTACGACGCCAAGTACGTGGCTTCCGATACCCAGTACCGGATTCCCTGCGGTCTTGACGCAACCAAGGAACAACACTTGATGGACCTCACGGCGAAAGCCTGTGAGGCGCTGGGTATCGCCGGCTGGGCGCGGGCAGACGTGATGCAGGATGACCAGGGCAATTTCTGGTTCCTGGAAGTCAACACCGCACCGGGCATGACCGACCACAGCCTGGTCCCCATGGCCGCCCGTGCCGCCGGCCTGGATTTCCAGCAGTTGGTGCTGGCGATCCTGGCCGCCAGCATCGAGCCAAGAGGCTAAGACATGAAAGGCGCATCGCTTCGTCATCAGCCCCCACAAGCACCGAGCCGCAAGCCGGTGCCACGGGGTGCCAGCCGCATGGTGGCCAAAGAGCCGATGTCGGCGCGCCTGCCCAAAGCCAACTTTGGTTTCATCAAGGCGCTGTTCTGGCCGGTGTTGCTGGTGGTGCTGGGTTTTGGCACCTACGAGGGCGCGCAGCGTCTGTTGCCGTATGCCGACCGGCCGATCACCAAAATCAGCGTGCAGGGCGACTTGAGCTACATCAGCCAGCAAGCGGTGCAGCAGCGCATCAGCCCGTTCCTGGCGGCGAGCTTCTTCACCATCGACCTGGCCGGCATGCGCGCCGAGCTGGAACAGATGCCGTGGATCGCCCACGCCGAAGTCCGTCGCGTATGGCCGGACCAGGTCACGATCCGCCTGGAAGAACAACTGCCCGTGGCCCGCTGGGGCGACGGTGCACTGTTGAACAACCAGGGGCAGGCGTTTGCGCCGCGTGAAGTGGCGAACTATGAGCACCTGCCGCAGCTGTTCGGGCCGCAGCGGGCGCAACAGCAAGTGATGCAGCAGTATCAGGCCCTGAGCCAGATGCTGCGGCCACTGGGTTTCTCCATTGCACGCCTGGAATTGCGTGAAAGGGGCAGCTGGTTTCTGACGACCGGGGCAGGCAGTTCCGGCCCGGGCATCGAGTTGTTGCTGGGACGCGACCGCTTGGTGGAAAAGATGCGCCGCTTTATTGCCATCTATGAAAAAACCTTGAAAGAACAGATCACGAACATTGCGAGCGTCGACCTGCGTTACGCCAACGGCCTGGCCGTCGGTTGGCGTGTACCGGCGGCGCCCACGGCAGCACAACCCGCTGTCGCGAAGAATTAAGAAGAGGCAGGACCCATGGCAAACGTGCAAAGCGGCAAAATGATCGTCGGTCTCGATATCGGCACCTCCAAGGTGGTGGCGCTGGTCGGCGAGGTCGGTGAAGACGGCACGATCGAAATCGTCGGTATTGGCACGCATCCGTCCCGGGGCCTGAAGAAGGGCGTGGTGGTGAACATCGAGTCCACCGTGCAATCGATCCAGCGCGCCATCGAAGAAGCGCAGCTGATGGCCGGTTGCCGGATTCACTCGGCGTTCGTCGGCGTGGCCGGCAACCATATCCGCAGCCTGAACTCCCACGGCATCGTGGCGATCCGCGACCGTGAGGTCAGCGCGGCCGACCTCGAGCGCGTCCTCGACGCCGCCCAGGCCGTGGCGATCCCGGCTGACCAACGTGTGCTGCACACCTTGCCGCAGGACTACGTGATCGATAACCAGGAAGGCGTGCGCGAGCCGCTGGGCATGTCCGGCGTGCGCCTGGAAGCCAAGGTCCACGTGGTGACCTGCGCCGTCAACGCTGCACAGAACATTGAAAAATGCGTGCGCCGCTGTGGCCTGGAAATCGACGACATCATTCTCGAGCAGTTGGCGTCCGCGTATTCGGTACTGACCGATGACGAAAAAGAACTGGGCGTGTGCCTGGTGGACATCGGCGGCGGCACCACCGACATCGCGATCTTCACCGAGGGTGCGATCCGTCACACCGCCGTGATCCCGATCGCCGGCGACCAGGTCACCAACGACATCGCCATGGCCTTGCGTACACCGACCCAGTACGCCGAAGAAATCAAGATCCGCTACGCCTGCGCCCTGGCCAAGCTGGCCGGTGCCGGTGAAACCATCAAGGTGCCGAGCGTCGGCGACCGTCCGCCGCGCGAACTGTCGCGCCAGGCCCTGGCCGAAGTGGTCGAGCCGCGTTACGACGAGCTGTTCACCCTGATCCAGGCCGAGCTGCGTCGCAGCGGCTACGAAGATTTGATCCCGGCCGGCATCGTGCTGACCGGTGGCACCTCGAAGATGGAAGGCGCGGTCGAACTGGCCGAGGAAATCTTCCACATGCCGGTGCGCCTGGGCGTGCCCCATGGCGTCAAGGGCCTGGGCGACGTGGTGCGCAACCCGATTTATTCCACCGGTGTGGGCTTGCTGTTGTACGGACTGCAAAAGCAGACCGACGGCATTTCCCTGTCGGGCCCGAGTATCCGTGACAGCTACCGCAGCGATGACGAAGCCAAGGCGCCGTTGTTCGAGCGGCTGCAGGCGTGGGTCAAAGGCAATTTCTAAAGACTTACCGTGACACCGCAACACCCGTAACAAGCAGTAGGCGAAAAAACTAGAGAAAACGAAAGGAGAGGGAACATGTTTGAACTCGTAGACAACATCCCCGCTAGCCCGGTTATCAAAGTAATCGGTGTCGGCGGTGGCGGCGGCAACGCTGTCAACCATATGGTCAAGAGCAACATTGAAGGCGTTGAATTCATCTGCGCCAACACTGATGCCCAGGCGCTGAAAAGTATCGGCGCGCGGACCATCCTGCAATTGGGCACAGCCGTGACCAAGGGCCTCGGCGCTGGCGCCAATCCGGAAGTCGGCCGTCAAGCCGCTCTGGAAGACCGCGAGCGTATTGCCGAAGTGCTGCAAGGCACCAACATGGTGTTCATCACCACCGGCATGGGCGGCGGTACCGGTACCGGTGCAGCGCCGATCATTGCCGAAGTGGCCAAGGAAATGGGGATCCTGACGGTTGCTGTCGTAACCCGTCCGTTCCCGTTCGAAGGCCGCAAGCGTATGCAGATCGCCGACGAAGGTATCCGTCTGCTGTCTGAAAGCGTCGACTCGTTGATCACCATTCCCAACGAGAAACTGCTGACCATCCTGGGCAAGGACGCAAGCCTGCTGTCCGCGTTCGCCAAGGCTGACGATGTACTGGCCGGTGCCGTTCGCGGTATCTCCGACATCATCAAGCGCCCGGGAATGATCAACGTCGACTTTGCCGACGTACGTACTGTCATGAGTGAAATGGGCATGGCGATGATGGGCACCGGCTGCGCCAGCGGTCCGAACCGTGCACGCGAAGCCACCGAAGCGGCCATCCGCAACCCGCTGCTGGAAGACGTGAACCTGCAAGGTGCACGCGGCATCCTGGTGAATATCACCGCCGGCCCTGACCTGTCCCTGGGTGAGTACTCCGACGTGGGTAGCATCATCGAAGCCTTCGCTTCCGAGCACGCCATGGTCAAGGTCGGTACCGTTATCGATCCGGACATGCGCGACGAGCTGCACGTGACCGTGGTTGCGACCGGCCTGGGTGCGAAAATCGAGAAGCCTGTGAAGGTCATCGACAACACCCTGCACAACAGCCAGGCCAGCCACGCCAGCCAGTCGGCTGCCGCTCCAGCGCCTTCGCGCCAGGAACTGCCGTCGGTGAACTACCGTGACCTGGACCGTCCGACCGTGATGCGCAACCAGGCTCAGGCCGGTGCTGCGGCGTCCCGTAGCCCGAATCCGCAAGACGATCTGGACTACCTGGATATCCCGGCATTCCTGCGTCGTCAGGCCGATTAATGGAATGTATCAGGGCTATGAAGGTGATTGGTGTTCAGCAAAGGTCTGGTCTGCTATTATCGCCAGCCTTTGTTGATACCAGTTCGCAATTTGCGCTGAAGCGGTCCAAGCCATGATTAAACAACGCACCCTGAAGAATATTATTCGTGCCACAGGTGTAGGTCTGCACTCCGGGGAGAAGGTATACCTGACCCTCAAGCCTGCACCTGTCGACACCGGCATCGTGTTTGTGCGTGCCGACCTGGACCCTGTTGTGCAGATTCCTGCTCGCGCGGAAAACGTTGGCGAAACCACGATGTCGACCACACTGGTCAACGGTGACGTCAAAGTGGATACGGTGGAGCATTTGCTCTCGGCCATGGCTGGCCTGGGCATCGATAACGCCTACGTCGAGCTCTCCGCGTCCGAAGTCCCGATCATGGATGGCAGCGCTGGACCCTTCGTATTCCTGATTCAATCTGCCGGCCTGGAAGAACAGGACGCAGCCAAGAAGTTCATTCGCATTCTGCGGGAAGTGACAGTAGAAGACGGCGACAAGCGCGCTACCTTCGTCCCGTTCGAAGGCTTTAAAGTGAGCTTTGAGATCGATTTCGATCACCCGGTATTCCGTGACCGCACCCAGAGTGCAAGCGTGGATTTTTCCAGCACTTCGTTCGTAAAAGAAGTCAGCCGCGCCCGTACCTTTGGTTTCATGAGTGACATCGAGTACCTGCGCAAGCACAACCTCGCACTCGGCGGCAGCGTTGAAAACGCCATTGTGGTCGACGCGGATGGTGTACTGAACGAAGACGGTCTTCGCTACGAAGACGAATTCGTCAAGCACAAGATCCTCGATGCAATCGGTGACCTCTACCTGCTGGGCAATAGCCTGATAGGCGAGTTCAAAGGCTTCAAGTCGGGCCACGCCCTTAACAACCAGCTGCTGCGCAAGTTGATTGAGCAGACAGACGCTTGGGAAGTCGTGACCTTCGAAGATGCCAGCACCGCACCGATCTCTTACATGCGTCCCGTTGCGGCGGTGTAAGTAACAACTCTCTTTCTTTAGTTTTTAAAGGCTGCCTTCGGGTGGCCTTTTTTTATGCGCTGATAGATCGTTCCTACACGGGCAGGGTTGTCGCATCCATCGTCCGATTGCGCCCGCTGTGCTTGGCCTCGTACAACGCCTGGTCGGCCTTGAACAGCAGATCCTCAAGGGTATTACGGCTGTGTTTGTGCCAGGTGCTCATGCCGATGCTCACCGTGATCGGCTGATCATCCCCGGCCATCCGTGGCAAGTACTGGACGCTCTGGCGGATACGCTCGGCAATCACCCACGCGCCCTTGGCATCGGTGTGGGGCAGCACTACCGCAAATTCTTCACCGCCATAACGCGCCGCCAGGTCGGCCGGGCGGCGGATATTGCTGTCTATTACCTGCGCCACGGCGCGCAGCGCATCATCTCCGCCCTGGTGACCATGGCGGTCGTTGAAAGCCTTGAAGTGGTCGACATCGATCATCAGCACCGTCAGCGGCTCGGTCGAGCGTTGTGCGCGGTCCCATTCCAGGCGCAGGCGCTCGTCCAGGGTGCGGCGGTTGGCCAGGCCGGTAAGGGCATCGGTTCCTGCCAGTTCTGACAGCACCTGCTCGACCCGGTGGCGCCGGCGCAGCTCCTTGCTCAGCGCCCAGGTCAGCCATAACAGGCCAATGCACAACACCCCCGTTGCGAGGCCGACCAACCAAGCGGCGCGTCGCCAGGGCGCGAATACCTCATCGCTGGCCAGGGCCACCGCGACGATCAACGGCAAATTGCCGACACTCGAGAAACTGTAGAGCCGCCCCCGATGGTCGACACTGGATACGCTGCGAAAATTGCCGTCCCGCTCGCGCAGCATGCGTGCCACATTGGGCCGCGCACTCAGGTCCTTGTTGATCATGTCCGCTTCCAGCAAAGGCTCCTGCGCCAACAGGATGCCTTGATGGTTGAGCAGAGTGATGGTGCTGCCGGCGCCAATATTCAGGCTGCTGAACAGTTGGTGGAAGTACGAAAGACGCATGGAGGCGACGGCCACCCCTTGAAAGCGCCCGTCCGCCGATGAAAGGCGGCGGCTGAATGCAATGCGCCAGGGGTCTTCGCATTCACAGCGGGCCATGAACGGGCGACTGATATACAGCCCGATGTCGGAACTGCCACGGTGAATCTGGAAATAGTCGCGGTCGGCGAAGTTGCCGGACTTGGGTGTGAGCAGGGATGAGTCGGCTATCACCTCGCCGCCTGGACCCAGCAGCAGGATGTCGCCCTTGTAGGGCGCTGCGTTGGAGCGGTCGAACAGCACCAGGTGCCGGATGCTGGCGGGCAGGTCCTGCAGGTCGGTGCGCGCGGTCGCGGCGATCAGGCCTTCCAGCGCCATGTCATACAGCTCGACGTTGCGCAGCACATCGGCGTCGATCAATTGAGTGATGGTGTTGGCGGTGCGCTTGGCGGTCTGCAAGGTATTGGCGTGTTCACGAATCAACAAGGCGGTGACGATGCCTACGATCAGCAATACCGTGAGGGTGCTGCCCAGGATCAGCAAGCGCTCCGGGCGGCGGGTAGGGCGGGCAGGGCTTGGGCTCATCGGACGTACTTCTGCGTTGAGATGCCCTTAGCGTAGTAGCAACTCCGGAATATGGCGCAGATCCAAATGTGGGAGGGGGCAAGCCCCCTCCCACATTGGATCTTCATCGTCAGAACGATCGTCCTCAGAACACGTTGATCGGATAGTCCACAATCACCCGGTACTCATCCACATCCCGGTCCACCGCCGAATAGCCATTGCCACCCCGGTGGGTCGCCCATTGCAGGCGCACCGCCAGGTCCTTGGCCTTGCCATCTTGCACCACGTACTTCAGGTCGATGTCCCGCTCCCAGTGCCTGGCGTTCTTGCCATCGGCGCTGTACCAGTTGCCGTAGCCGCGGCTGTTGGGGTCGACGCGGGTCAGGTCGGTCTTGCCGCTGATATAGGACACGGCGGACGTCAGGCCCGGCAGGCCGACACCGGCAAAATCGTAGGCGTACTTGAGCTTCCACGAACGCTCGTTGGGGCCGTTGAAGTCCGAGTATTGCTGGGAGTTGTCCAGGTACACGCTGTCGCCCTGGGTGATGTAGTCGAACGGCGTGTTGCCGTTGACCCGCTGGTACGCAGCGGTGACGCTGTGGTTGCCCACGCCCACGGTGACATGCAGGCTGTAGGTGTTGTTGTCGATATCGCCGAGCAGCGCCTGGCCGGTGTCCTGGGTGTGGTAGTAGTGCAGGCCGGGGGTCAGGCTGACCAGGTCGTTCAGTGCGTAGGTGTATTCAAGGTCGTAGTAGTACTGGTGCCATACGTCCTTGAGCTCAGCGGCGTACAGGTTGCTGGTCAGCGCCGGGATTGCGCTGAACGAGACACCGGCCCAGTTCAGGTGCCGGCTGTCGGCGTTGGCCGGCAACGCGCCGTAGCTGGTGCCGATGCGCCGGTGGCCGCTCTGGTTGTAGAGCTTGGTAAAGCTGGCCTGGCCGCCTTCGAACATCCAGCCATCGAGACTGTGGTTGCTCAGGCTCACACCGCGAAACGTCTGGGGCAGCATGCGCGTCATGCCGCCGGCAATCACCGGGTTGTTGAGGAACAGGTCGCCGGCCTTCAACTCGGTATCGAACGCACGCATTTTCAAGGTGCCGCCAGCGGTGGAAAACGCACCGGGCGCCTTGCCGTTACCGCTGCCGTACGGAAGGATGGTGGAGCCGTCCGTGCCGCCACCGCCGTCGAGCTTGAGGCCGAGCATGGCGTTGAGGTCCAGGCCGAAACCGACCGCGCCCTGGGTGTAACCGGACGTGAAGGTGCCGATAAAGCCCTGGCCCCACTCCTTGCTGTCATCGGTGTGAAGGTCGCGGCGGTCGCGGTTCATGTAGTAGTTGCGGGTGTTGATCGTGAGGTGCGAACCCTCGATGAAACCTTCGTCGAGTGTGGTGTCTGCCGCGTGGGCAAGGGGGGTGATCGTTGCTGCGATTGCGAGGAATAACGGGGTCAACGTCAGCGAGTTCTTCACCGGTGGAGCTCCTTTGGTCAAGCATGAACGGCCAGTGTCGTGGGGGTGTGCCCGGCCTTTTTTCACGGCAAAAAAAAGCCGCTGAAGTCAGCGGCTTTAAGACAGATTCCCAGTGTAGAGCCCTGGAAATAAGTCGAGGGAAATTCGGGTGAGGGTCAGCTGCCTTTGCCGGCGCGCTCATCGATGCGTCAAAGTAACGCAGGTGAGTGCTGTGATACAGAGTGTAACAAGATAATGACTGTTGCCCAAATTGCAACAGTTTGTACGGGTATGCCTATTCTAACTGTGGGAGGGGGCTTGCCCCCGATGGCGGTGGATCAGCCGACTCATCTGTAGCAGGCATACCGCAATCGGGGGCAAGCCCCCTCCCACATTTTTGACTGAGGTGTTCTCCAGACTTAGACAGGCAGGGTCATGCCGAAGGTATTGCCGCCACCCTCGCTGCGCACAAATACATCCCCGCCATGCATCAACGCAATCGCCTTGACGATGGCCAGTCCCAGCCCGTGATTCGCTCCACTGTTGCTGCGCGACGCGTCCACTCGATAAAACCGTTCGAACAGGCGCGGCAGGTGTTCGTCGGCAATCGCCTCACCGGGATTGGTCACGCCGATCATTACCTGTTGGCCCTGCACTTCTATATGCACGTCGATGACCTGCCCCGGCGCGGTGTGTTGCACGGCATTGCTCAGCAGGTTGATCAGCGCGCGGCGCAGGTGGGCCTTTTCGATCTGCACCCGAGCATCGCCGTGCACACGCACGGTTACCTGGGCGTCTTCCAGGATGAAGTCCAGGTAGTCGAGGGTGGTGGCGACTTCATCGGCCAGGGCGCTTTCGATCAGCTTGGTGGCCTTGCTGCCCTGGTCGGCACTGGCGAGGAACAGCATGTCGTTGATGATCGAGCGCAGCCGCTCCAGTTCTTCCAGGTTCGATTGCAGCACCTCGAAATAATGCTCGGCCGAGCGCCCGCGGGTCAGTGCGACCTGGGTCTGGCCGATCAGGTTGGTCAGCGGCGAGCGCAGTTCGTGGGCCACGTCGGCGTTGAAGGATTCCAGGCGCGAGTAGGCGAGTTCGACGCGGTCGAGGGTGGCGTTGAACGAGTTGACGAACTGGCTCAGTTCCGGCGGCAGCGGTGACAGTTGCAGGCGCCCGGAGAGCTTGGGCGGCGCAAGTTTGCGCGCTTCGGCCGAAAGTTTTTCCAGGGGTTTGAGGCCGATGCGCGACACCCAGAAACCCAGCAGCGAGGCCATCACCACGCCGACCAGCGCCAGGCTGACCAGCGCCACCAGCAGATGGTGCTGGGTGGCGCGGAAATTCTCGGTGTCGATGGCGATCATGAAGCGCAGCGGTGGGCGTTGCTCCTTGGCGGCAAACTGGCTGACCAGCACCTTGAACGGATAATCGTGGCCGGGCAGGCGCAGGTCGCGTTTACCCGTCGGGCCCTGGGCAAACGCACGAATCTGCGCATCGGGCTCGCCGTATTCGTAACCCGGGTCGCTGCTGACCACCCAGAAGCGAATGCGCTTGTCTTCTTCGCCCAGCAGCTTGAGCTTGGCCTTTATCTTGACCCAATGCTCGGGCGTACCGAAGCGGTTCACCGAGGATTCCAGCACGCTGTAGCGCGCATCCAGTTCGGCCCCCGGCAACAGCCCCAGGCCGCGGTCCACTTGCTGGTAGAGCGCGCCGCCGATCAGCACGAAGATCAGCAGCGCCACCAGGCTGAACATGCCGCTCAGGCGCAGGGCGATGGAGTTAGCCGACACTTCGGTTCTCCAGCACGTAGCCCATGCCACGGATGGTGTGCAGCAGCTTGTGCTCGAAGGGCCCGTCGAGTTTGGCGCGCAGGCGTTTGATTGCCACTTCGACGACGTTGGCGTCGCTGTCGAAATTGATGTCCCAGACCATCTCGGCAATCGCGGTCTTGGACAGGATTTCGCCCTGGCGTCGCGCCAATACGCTGAGCAGCGAGAACTCCTTGGCGGTCAAGTCCAGGCGCACGCCGTTGCGGCTGGCCTTGCGGCTGATCAGGTCGATCCACAGGTCGGCCACCGTCACCTGCACCGGCTCATGGCCGCCGCTGCGTCGGGTCAGTGCTTGCAGGCGCGCCACCAGTTCCAGGAAGGAAAAAGGCTTGCCCAGATAGTCGTCGGCGCCTTCGCGCAGGCCACGGATGCGATCTTCCACACGTTCGCGGGCAGTGAGCATGATCACCGGGGTCTGTTTGCGCGCACGCAAGGCGCGCAACACGCCGAAGCCGTCGAGCGCCGGCAGCATCACGTCGAGCACGATCACCGCGTAATCGTTCTCCAGCGCCAGGTGCAAACCCTCGACGCCTTCGCGCGCCACGTCGACGGTGTAGCCTTGCTCCGTCAGGCCGCGGTGCAGGTAGTCCGCGGTTTTTTCTTCATCTTCAATAATCAGGACGCGCATCAGCCTTTTGTTCCAGGGCGGGGCCTTGGCCTCAGTGTGTGGTCGCCGGCGCGAGCGCCGGTTTGGGCCTGTGGAAAAAACGTTCAAGGTACAAGTATATGACCGGCGTGGTGAACAGCGTCAGCGCCTGGCTCACCAGCAAGCCACCGACCACCGCGATGCCCAGCGGTTGGCGCAGCTCCGCGCCGGGGCCGGAACCGAGCATCAACGGCACCGCGCCAAGCAAGGCGGCGAGGGTGGTCATGATGATCGGCCGGAACCGCGTGACACAGGCTTCATAGATCGCATCCTCAGGTGGCAGGCCACGCACGCGCTGGGCCTCCAGGGCGAAGTCGATCATCAGGATGCCGTTTTTCTTGACGATACCGATCAGCAGCACCAGGCCGATCAGGGCCATGATCGAAAAGTCTTGGCCCAACAGCCACAGCATGATCAACGCGCCCAGGCCTGCCGAGGGCAGGGTGGAAATGATTGTCAGCGGGTGCACGAAACTCTCGTACAGCACGCCCAGGATAATGTAGACCGCCACCAGTGCCGCGAGGATCAACCACGGCTGGCTGGCCAGCGAACTCTGGAACGCCTGGGCCGCGCCCTGGAAATTACCGATGATCGCAGCGGGCATGCCGATGTCGTTCTTGGCCTGGTTGAGCATGATCACCGCGTCGCCCAGCGCCACCCCGGGGGCCAGGTTGAACGACAGGTTGGCGGCGGGGAACATGCCGTCATGGCTGATGGACAACGGCCCCACGGTCGGCGGGTCGACCCTGGCCAGCGCCGACAGGGGCACCATCTCGTTGGTCAGTGGCGAGCGCAGGTAAAAATAGTTCAGGCTCTCGGCCTTGCCGCGCTGTTGGCGGTCCAGCTCCAGCACCACCTGGTACTGGTTGATTTCGGTCTGGTACTCGTTGATCTGGCGCTGGCCGAAGGCATCGTACAGCGCCTGGTCGACATCGGTGGCGTTCAGGCCGAAGCGCGCGGCGGCCTGGCGGTCGATCGTGATGTGGGTGATGCTGCCGCCCAGTTGCAGGTCGTTGGACAGGTCACGAAACGCCGGGTTGGTGCGCAGTTTTTCGGTGAGTCGCTGGGTCCAGGTGTTCAGTGTCGGACCGTCGTTGCTCTTGAGCACGTATTGGTACTGGGCGCGGCTGGGGCCGGAGCTCAAGTTGATGTCCTGGCCGGCGCGCAGGTACAGGACGATGCCCGGCACCTTCGCCAACTGCGGGCGGATGCGGTCGATGAACTGGCTGGCGGACACGTCGCGGTCGGCGCGGTCTTTCAAGGCAATCCAGAAGCGGCCGTTGGCGATAGTCTGGTTGCTGCCGGTCACCCCCACCGAGTGGGAGAACGCCTGCACCGCCGGGTCGGCCTTGACGATCTCGGCCAGGGCCTTGTGCTTGGCGACCATGTCCGGGTACGACACATCGGCCGCCGCCTCGCTGGTGCCGAGCACAAAACCGGTGTCCTGCACCGGGAAGAATCCCTTGGGGATAAACACGTAGCCGACCACGGCCAGGGCCAGGGTCACCACGAAGATCGCCGCCATGCTGCGTTGATGGGCCAGGGCGCGGCGCAGGTTGCGCGCATAACCGGTCAGCAGGCGCTCGCTGAACGTGGGCTTGGCATGGGCAGGATGGGTCGGCGCACCCATGAACAGTGCCGCGAGGGTGGGCGCCAGGGTCAGCGAGACCACCACCGAAATCAGGATGGTCGAGGTGGCGGTCAGCGCAAACTCCTTGAACAGCCGCCCGACCACGCCGCCCATGAACAGCAGCGGAATGAATGCCGCCACCAGCGAGAAGCTGATGGACACCACGGTAAAGCCGATTTCGCCCGAGCCTTTGATCGCGGCCTCGCGCTTGCCCAGCCCGGCCTCCAGATGCCGATGGATGTTCTCCACCACCACAATCGCATCGTCCACCACAAAGCCCACGGCAATCACGATGGCGACCAGCGTCAGGTTGTTCAGGCTGAAGCCCATCACATACATCAGCGCGAAAGTGGCCACCAGCGAAACACCGAGCACGGCCGACACAATCAACGTCGCCGACAGTTGGCGCAGGAACAGCGCCATCACCGCCACCACCAGCAGGATGGCGATCAGCAGGGTCATTTCCACTTCATGCAGGGAGGCGCGGATGGTCTTGGTGCGGTCGGTCAATACGCTGACCTGCACCGAGGCCGGCAGCATCGCTTCCAGGCGTGGCAGCGCTTGCTGGATGCGGTCGACCGTGTCGACGATATTCGCGCCCGGCTGGCGCGAGATCACCAGGTTGACCCCCGGGGTATCGCCGGACCAGGCCTGCACGTAGGCGTTTTCCGCACCGTTGACGACCCTGGCGATATCACGCAACTGCACCGGCGCGCCATTTTTGTAGGACACAATCAACTGGCCGTATTCGTCGGGGTGAAACAGTTGGTCGTTGGTCGACAGGGTCGACACGCTGTCTGCGCCGTAGATCGCGCCCTTGGCCAGGTTCAGGCTGGACTGCTGGATGGCCAGGCGGATGTCCGCGAGCGTCAGGCCGACCGCCGCGAGTTTGTCGGGGGAGGCCTGCACGCGAATCGCCGGGCGTTGCTGGCCGGTGATGTTGATCTGGCCGACACCGTCGATCTGGCTGATCTGGCGCGCCAGCAGGGTTTCCACGTAGTCGCTCAGTTCGGTGCCGGGCATGCTGGCGGAGCTGACGCTGAGGATCAGCACCGGGCTGTCGGCCGGGTTGACCTTCTTCCAGGTCGGCAGGCTTGGCATATCGCCGGGCAGCTTGCCGGAGGCGGTGTTGATCGCGGCCTGCACTTCCTGGGCGGCGGTGTCGATGCTTTTGTCCAGGGTGAATTGCAGGGTCAACAGGCTCGAGCCCAAGGCGCTGCTGGAGGTCATCTGGGTCATGCCGGGGATGGCGCTGAATTGCACCTCAAGCGGCGTCGCCACCGAGGAGGCCATGGTGTCCGGGCTGGCGCCGGGTAACTGGGCCGTGACCTGGATCGTCGGAAATTCCGCTTCCGGCAGTGGCGCCACGGCCAGTCGCGGGAAGGCAATGATGCCCAGCAGCACCAGGGCAAATGTCAGCAGCAGGGTGGCGACCGGGTGATCAACGCACCAGGCTGAGGGCGAGCGACTGCCGCTCATGGCTGCACCCTGGCATCGGCGGTCTGGATGATTTGCGGCGGCTCCTTGAGCACTTCCACCTCGGCGCCGGCCTTGAGCCGCGACTGGCCGTCGCTGACCAGCACATCCCCGGCCCGCACGCCCTCGATGATATTCACCTCGCTGTTCTGGTAGCTGACCCGCACCGGCACCACTTCAACGTGGTCACCCTTGAGCCGGTACACGAAATGCGAATCCAGGCCACGCTGCACCACGGTCGGGGGCACCACCAGGGCGTTCCTGTCGAGCGCGGTCTGGATCTTGATGGTCACCAGTTGTCCCGGCCACAGCTTCTGCGCGCCGTTCGCGAACTCGGCCTTGGCGCGCAGGGTGCCGGTGCTGGAACTGATCTGGTTGTCGATCACGCTCAAGTGGCCTTCGCCGAGCAAGTCACCGGTCTGGCCGTCGGTGTCGGCACCCAGGTAGGCATTCACGCTGGCTTTCTCGGGCGCGGCGATCAGGCCTTGCAGGCTCGGCAGCATCTGCTGCGGCAGGGAAAACTCGACAGCAATCGGGTCGATCTGGGTGACCGAGAACAACCCCTGGGTATCGCTCATGCGCAGGAAGTTTCCTTCATCTACCGTGCGAATGCCCACGCGGCCACTGACGGGGGAGCGAATCTGCGTATAGGAAAGTTGAACTTGAGCCGCATCAATCGCTGCCTGGTTACCCTGAACGCTGGCCTTGAGCTGATTGACCAGTGCTTGTTGCTGATCGTAGGTCTGCTTCGACACACCGTCGTCGACACTCAGGGCCTTGTAGCGCTTGAGGTTGAGCAATGCCACTTGCAGCTGCGCCTGGCTTTCCCCCCGTTGCGCCCTGGCCTGGTCGAGGCTGGCGCGGATCGAGCGGTCATCGATGGTTGCCAGCAAGTCCCCGGCCTTGACCCGCTGGCCTTCCTTGACCAGCAAGCGAGTGAGGATGCCGTCGATCTGCGGACGGATCACCACGCTGTGCAACGACAACACCGAGCCGATGCCGCTGACGAAGCGGGGCACGTCCTGTTGCGCCACGCTCACCACGCGTACTGGAATCGCGCTGGGGGCCGCCAGCCGGGTCTTGGCGGGGCGAGTCAGCGTCCAGGCCGTCACTGCCAGAACCAGAAGGGCGCCCACCAGCAGGGCCGTGTTTCGTTTCAGGTGCATAGGATGAACACCGCAGGCGCAGTTGCAAGTTTCAAGCTGCAAGCTGCAAGTTTGTGTCCATGGCTTATAACGCGATAAGCCGGTCAGTACGGTGACTGCAAACTGACAGCCGTGACAGCTGAGCTTTTTAACGTGCGACCTGAAGCTTACCGCTGAAAGCTGCGGCCCCGTATACTCACGCCTTTACACACATTGCTGCGCCGGAGCCCTTATGACTTCCCCGATCCAACCCCCCGTTGAAGCGGTCGACGCCGACGGCGTTGAAAAAGCCGAAATCCCGGCGTTCAAGTTTCCCTTCAAGCCGGGAGAACTGGCCGGAGACAAGCAGGCCGGCCAGCCGTGGTAGAAAGGTGGCGCCAAAAACGGTCATACCAAGACGCCAGGCATGGCGCCGCCGGGTACACGCCGTTCGATGGGTAAACGTTGAGAGTAATGCCGGCGTGTACGGTATAGGCATTTGCCTACAACTCGCGTCGATATTTCTGCTTGTAGGTCCGCGACCGTTTCTTGAAAGCTTGCCCGGCATCGCCATGCCCTGATCAGCTGTATCGGGACATGGCGATGCCGCTCTCTCTGGAAAAGGACGTTTCCCGTGGCCCTGATACACCTTTGTGTGGCGCTTGCCCTCTTGCTGTCGGTGGCGGCGGTGGTCGCCGTCGAGCCGCCGCGACGCGAAATCCGCTTCGCCGTCGCGGCGCATTTCCCGCCTTTTCAAAGCCGCAACCCGCAAGGGCAATTGGTGGGGCTCAATATCGAATTGGGTAACGCCTTGTGCGTGCAGCTCAATGTGCAGTGCACCTGGGTCGACCAGGTCGTCATGGAAAATTTTCCCGCCCTCGACGCCCGGCAATTTGACGCGATCATGGGGATGGCGCCGACCTCGAGCCGACAGCAATGGGTCAATTTCAGCGATGACCTTTACCCGATCACCACGCGCCTGGTGGCACGCAAGGATTCAGGCTTGAGCCCGGACAGGCGGTCACTCAAGGGCAAGCGTGTCGGGGTTCTGTTAAGGAGCAACCGGGAAGCCTTTGCCCTGTCACGCTGGGCGCCTTCGGGCGTGTACATCAAGAGTTTCTGGCTCAATGACCAACTGGTGGGCAGCCTCCTCGCGGGCGAGATCGATGCCACCCTGCAAGGCGCGGTGGAAATTCGCGAAGCCCTGCTCGACAAGCCCGAAGGTATGGATTTCGCTTTCATGGGCTCCCCGGTGTTGTCCAAGCTGTTGGGCAGCAGTGTCGCGATTGCGTTGCGCAAGACCGATACCGTCCTGCGTACCGAGCTCAACCGTGCCCTGGAGCAACTCAAGCAAAACGGCGAATACCAGCGCATTCTCCAGCCTTACCGCCTCGACACAACGCCCATTGATCCAGTAACGCTCAGGCCGCCCGCAACGGGATAAACGCGTAATTGGCCGGCACCTCGGTGGCAATCTGCGCGCCGGCGTCCAGCAGTTGTTCGGCAATGTCCATGCCGGACACATGAAACACCCACTGATTGGCCGGCGCCGGCTGGGCAGTCGCCGCGTCAATGGCCTGGGCGAACGCCTGCATATCCGGGAGGTACGCGGTGAACCCGTCGCCCTTGAGCGCCGCGGTACGAATGCCCAGCAGGGCGCACACGGACTCTTTGATGTGCACATCATCACGGTCGGCCTGGCGCGAACGGCGGATCAGTTCAGCCAGTTCAGCGTCCATCAACTCACCACCAACGATCAACGCCGGTCCCTGTTCCCAGGACTCCGGTGGGCAATCCTTGGCGCTCGGGTTCAACGGGATATGCGGATTGATCTCCATCGGATAGATCCGGCACACCAGCGGGCGTCGTTCGTAGATGCCGCAGCGATTGTCTTCGTCAAGATTCCGGCAGCGTCCGGCGTTATACGCGGCGAAGGTGATTGCCACGAAGGCCTCGGTATTGCCGCTGGGGACCACCACTGAACGGCGCTCGGCATGTTCACGTTGCTGCTGGGGCAAGCCCAGGCCGCTGGCCAGAAAACCTTCGACCAGCACGATCACGTTACCGCCGTCCGCCGCCCAGTGACGGGCTTCTTCGAGGGTCAGGGGGACGTGGTGATCGGAGCAGCATTTGCCGCAACCTACGCAGGAAAAGTGAGTGTTCATGGCGGGATCTGTCACCAGGCAAGGTCAGAAGGCAAGCGTGAGCGGTGACGGGTTTTGACCTCTGTTCACCGCTTGGCCTATCTGGAAGCAAGTTATGCGCCAGTGAACGTCAGTCCTCGGCAACCACGTCGCGCAGGACCAGGCCCATGCCTGCGCTTTCATACAATTGCCGCGCGCGCAGATTACGCTCCAGCACCTTGAGATCCACATAAGGTTCGCCACGCTGCTTGAACACGTGGAAGGCATGCAGCAACAACGCCCGGCCCAGCCCCTGGCCTTGCGCGCAGGGGTGGACCGAGAGGTTCTTGATAAAGGCGCTGGTCCAGCAGACGGCCACGCCGAGCATGCCATCGGCATTGCTGGCCACCAGGCACAGCCTGGGGTCGAACTCGGCATCGGTGACGAATTGCCGGCGCCACGGCTCAAGGCTCACCACACGACCACCGCCCTGATCCTGGGTCATGCGCAATACCGCGTGAATGGCCGGGGCCAATTCATCGCGGTAGTGATCCAGTTGCGTACCGGCCGGCCACTGCGGGGCGGGCAGGCTACCGGTGAGATCGCGACGCAGCAGCTGGAAATACTCCGCCAAGGCTTACAAACCCTTTTGCGCCACGGTTTGCGCAGCGACGACCAGGCACTTGGTCAGCTCAGGGGAGGAAAACTTGGTCAGCACCGCATCGGCACCGGCCAGGCGCGCTTTCTCACTGTTCATCGCGCTGTCCAGGGAGGTGTGCAGCAAGATGTAGAGGTGCTGGAAGTCCGGGGTTTCGCGCAAAGTGCGGGTGAGGGCATAACCGTCCATCTCGGACATTTCGATGTCCGACACCACCACATTGATCTGCTCGCCGGTGCCTTGCAGCTCCAGCAGCACATCGATGGCTTCCTTGGCGCTGCGTGCGGTGTGACAGGTCAGGCCGAGGTTGCGCAAGGTGTGCACCGATTGCTGCAGCGCCACTTGGCTGTCGTCGACCACCAGAATGCGCGCGTTGCCGAGGACTTCGGCTTCTTCCATGGTCAGGTCGGTCGGCGCGACTTCGATCGGCGCCGGGGCGATGCCATGGATGACTTTTTCGATATCCAGCACTTGCACCAAGCCACCTTCCACCTGGGTGACCCCGGTAATGAACGCGCGATTGCCGCCGGAGCCATAGGGCGGCGGACGAATGTCGGTGGTCAGGCAATGCACGATCTTGCTCACCGCCTGCACGTGCAAACCCTGCTTGGAGCGGCTGACATCGGTGACGATCAGGCAGCCGCCGTTCGGGTCCAGCAACGGCATCTCGCCCAGGGCGCGACTCAGGTCGATCACGGCCAACGAGTTACCGCGCAACGTGGCAATGCCTTTGACGTGGGGATGCGACTCCGGCAGTTTGGTCAGCGGCGGGCAGGGGATGATTTCGCTGACTTTCAGCAGGTTGATCGCCATCAGCTTGCCGCTGCGCAAGGTAAATAGCAGAAGCGAGAGTGAGTCTGCGCGGGCTTTGGTGGTGGACATAAAAACCTTCTGGGGATCAGGGATGACGATCTATACACCGTTATCGGCCCTGACCCCGAAAACTGTAGGAGCGAGCTTGCTCGCGAAGAACGTCAACGATAACGCAGCGAATCTGGTTTAACGCGGCGTTCTCAGGTTTTTCGCGAGCAAGCTCGCTCCTACAGTGGGGGTGTCAGCCCTTCCACACCTGCGGGTTCACCAGGTCCTGGGGGCGCTGTCCGAGCAAGGCGCTGCGCAGGTTGTCCAGCGCGCGGTTGGCCATGGCTTCGCGGGTTTCGCCGGTGGCCGAACCAATGTGCGGCAGGGTCACCGCATTGCTCAGTTGGAACAGGGGCGACTCGGTCAGCGGTTCCTTTTCATACACATCCAGCCCGGCGCCACGAATGCGCTGGGTTTGCAGGGCTTCGATCAGCGCCGGCTCGTCCACCACCGGGCCACGGGAGATGTTGATCAGGATGGCACCGGGCTTCATCAGCGCCAGCTCCCGGCGACTGATCAGGTGACGGGTCTTGTCGCTCAAGGGCACCACCAGGCAGACGAAATCCGCCTCGGCCAGCAACTGGTCGAGGCTGCGAAACTGTGCGCCCAGTTCCTGTTCCAGCGCGTTCTTGCGGCTGTTGCCGCTGTACAGAATCGGCATATTGAAGCCCAGGCGCCCACGACGGGCCACGGCCGCGCCGATATTGCCCATGCCGACGATGCCCAGGGTCTTGCCGTGCACATCGCAGCCGAACAACGGTGCGCCAACGCTGGCTTTCCACTGGCCGGCCTTGGTCCAGGCATCCAGCTCGGCCACCCGGCGCGCGCTGCTCATCAACAGCGCGAACGCCAGGTCGGCGGTGCTTTCGGTGAGCACGTCAGGGGTATTGGTGAGCATGATCCCGAGCTCATTGAAGTACCCGACATCGTAGTTGTCGTAGCCCACCGACACGCTGGAAACCACCTCCAGCTGGCGCGCGCCTTCAAGCTGTTCGCGGCCCAGCTTGCGGCCCACACCGATCAAGCCATGGGCATGGGGCAGGGCTTCGTTGAATTGCGCGTTGATGTCGCCCAGCTTCGGATTGGGCGCGATCACCTCGAAATCCTGTTGCAGGCGCTCGATCATCTGCGGCGTGACACGGCTGAAGGCGAGGACAGTCTTTTTCATGGCTGGCGGGCTCATCGACGACGAAAGAATGCCTGGCACGCTAACATTTATCCCCTCATCACAAAACCTGTAGGAGCGAGCTTGCTCGCGAAAAACGTCAACGATAACGCGTTCATCCAGGTTGAATGCGGTGCCCTCAGGTTTTTCGCGAGCAAGCTCGCTCCTACATAGGTCGTCAGTTCGCCATCCGCACGCCACCCAAACCACCGCTCAACTCATACGCCACCAGCTCCGCCTGGTGCGCCGCGAGGATTTCCGGCAGCGAACCGCGCAGGTATTCCACCCAGGTCTTGATCTTCGCATCCAGGTATTGGCGCGACGGGTAGATGGCGTACAGGTTCAACTCCTGGGAACGGTAGGTCGGCATCACGCGCACCAGCGTGCCGTTGCGCAGCCCTTCGATGGCGGCGTACACCGGCAGCAGGCCGACGCCCATGCCGCTGGTGATGGCGGTTTTCATCGCATCGGCCGAATTCACCAGGAACGGCGAGCTGTTGATCGCCACGCTTTCCTGGCCTTCAGGGCCGTTGAAGGTCCATTTGTCCAACTGGATCACCGGACTGACCAGGCGCAGGCAGGCATGGTTGAGCAAATCCTGGGGCCGTTGTGCGCAGCCCTTGGCCTTGACGTACTCCGGCGAGGCGCAGGCGATGCTGTAGGTGATGCCCAGGCGTTGCGAGACGAAACCCGAATCCGGCAGTTCGCTGGCCAGGACGATGGACACGTCATAGCCCTCATCGAGCAAGTCCGGCACGCGGTTGGCCAGGGTCAGGTCGAAGGTCACATCCGGGTGGGTGCGGCGGTAGCGGGCGATGGCGTCGATCACGAAATGCTGGCCGATACCGGTCATGGTGTGCACTTTCAATTGCCCGGCGGGGCGCGCGTGGGCGTCGCTGGCTTCTGCTTCGGCTTCCTCGACGTAGGCGAGGATTTGCTCACAGCGCAGCAGATAGCGTTTGCCCGCCTCGGTCAACGCAATGCGGCGGGTGGTGCGGTTGAGCAAGCGGGTTTGCAGGTGGGCCTCAAGGTTTGAGACCGCGCGCGAGACGTTGGCGGTGGTGGTGTCCAGTTGCGCGGCGGCGGCGGTGAAGCTGCCGGCCTCTGCAACACAACTGAACGCGCGCATGTTTTGCAGGGTGTCCATGGGGTGTTCTCAAGGGAGATGGCAAATTGTGACATGAAGTAGCGCACAGGTGTGTATCCGCTCGGCCTGGCGCTTCAGCACAGCGTCCAGGCTTCACTGACTTTCGCCTCATAGTGCGGCAGGTAGGCCACTAGCACGGCATTGAACGCCGCCAGCGCCTGGCTGCGGTTTTCGGAAGTGGGGGCCGCAGCCGCGGTTCGCGCCTGCCGGGTGAGTGTGTCAACCGCCGAGGCGAGCGCCGGAGTGATGCGCTTGAGTGCGTCGAGTTCGCTGCTCAGCACCGTGCCAGGGTGTTGCTCGCCGATCCTGTCGAGCAGTGCCTGAACGTCATCGGCGTGCTGCTGCAGGTAAGCGTCCCAGGCATGTGATTGTTTGGAGGATTGCAGGCAGTGTCGGGCGATCGGCAACAGATGGTCCAGGGATTGGTCGCCCACGTGCTCCTGGCGCAAGGTCTTCCGGGTGCGCAGGGACTGCAGGTCAAGGCCGCTGTGCCGCTCGACCGGATGCGGCAGCGTCAGGTCACGCGCCTTGCTCAGCGTATGACGGGTGAGCAGCACCACCGGCTCCCCGTGCTTGATTTTAACCAGCACCTGAGTATGCGACGGCTTGGCGGGGTTGAGCAGCGATTCGCTGATCGAGCGGATCAGGTGGTCCCACTCGAAGGTCTGCTCGCCAATCGCCGACAACGCCTGGCGCAGGCTTTTTTTCAGCGCATCGGCTGGTTTGAGCGGGGCAATGTCGATCGTCAGGTAATCGCCGCTCAGATGCGGGTCATCCCGTTTGCGGTGGCTGATTTCAATCGTCACCCCTCTGCCGCTGCCTGGCTGTGACGATGCCGTGATGCCGGACGAGCCGCTCAGCGTGCGGGAGGGGGCTGTGAGCCTGTACACCTTCAGCGAATCGGGTCGAAGCAATACGCGATGTTGATCGATCAGGGCCCGAATGGCGTTGTCCTGCTCGGGATCGATACGCGAGTTGGCCTTGAGCCGCACATAGCGTTCCAGCAGCGCGCAGGCGTGCCGGTGGTCTGCGCTCAGGCCGCGGTTCAATGCGGATGCCGGCAGGCGCGCACTGGCCCGCAGGGTGAACCGCCGGCTGCTGTCGGCCACGTGGGTGTTCATCGCAGTGAGCAGCGTCACTGCATCGTCGTTCTGGCGTTTGGAACCGGCCATGTGTTGCAGCGCCAGGGTCGGCGCCATGTCGTGCAGGCCGAGGATGTCCAGCACTTTGCTCAGGCGGGTGCGTTGCAGGGTCAGCGTCAGGGTGGAATTGACGTTCAATACGCTGAAAAAATCCATCGCCACCTTGCTGTGTACAGTCAGTGCGATGCCTTTTTCGCGGATGATCGGCGCCGAGGGCGGGTGCAGGACGGGTAATTCCACTGCGGCCAGGCCTGCACGCGCCAGTGCCTGGCGAACGTAGGGCTGGCTCAGCGCCGAATAGGCCCGGTGTCGATGCAGGTGGCGATGGTCGCTCACCAGCTCGCGCATTTGCCCGAGCGTACGCCCGATGCTTTCGCTCAGCGACGTGCGTAGCGAGGCGCTGCGACTGTCGGCGTAATGCTCCAGGCTGGCGTACGTGCGGGACATCACATGTCCCAGGCTGAGGTGCTGCTCAGACCGGCCCTCACTCAGTTCCGTCAGCGTGGACTTGAGTTTGCCTTGCAGGGCGATCACACGGGTGCTGTGCACCCGTTGGTCCGGGCCGGTGTGCAGGTGCGAGTCGATGGCCAGGTGCGGGCCTGCACTGAGCTGGCGCGTTGACTCCAATGGGTAGTCGAGGCCGATATGACGATGATTGCTGCGTTCTCCACCCTTGCGCACGTAGGCCAGCGACGTCAGTAACCGTTGCGTCAGGCGTTGATGCTGGCCGTCGCTGATCGCTGCGCGAAACTGCCACTTCAGGGCGCGGCACAGTGTGTAGTCCGCCTCGATATCCGGGTGTCGGCGGGTGCGATGTTGCTTGAGCAAGTGTTCGGCCTCTTTGAAGAAGGCGTAGTAACCCGGTAGCTCATTGGCCGACAGTTCCAACTGTTGTTCGCTGTTGCACAGTCTCTGGTGAAGCGCCTCGATGGCGAGCCGGTGGCGTTGATCGCCGCCAAGCGGTTCCAGCTTTTCCACTATGTGGTCGGCGATCCAGCGTACATCTCTCTGCAGGGGTAGCGTGCCGGGGCTCAAAGCCCGGGGATTCATGCGCAATTGTCTGTGCAGCACTGCGGCGGTGTCATACAGGGGCGGCTGAGTCGACACTGGGCTGGGGACGCGAAGCATCGGATGTTCCTGAGGCCGGACGGGCTCAGGATTGTGAAGGTTGGTAATGCCGGGCGATGTAGGAGGAGTTCTTGGGTCTCTGGAAAACCGTCTGAACCGTGCAGGCCCCGCCTGGATTATCGTCGGAACGGTAATAAAGATTCACAGGAATGCCCGCTTATCGTTCCCGGTCGTGCCCCCTAGAATTGCGCCACTTTCCCCGCGTCAACCACCTCAGGAATTCGCAAGCCGTGCCGCGTCGCATCAGCAGAGAGCTGAAGACTCTCAGTGTTTGGGCCTTATCGTTAGCAATAAGCGGCTGCATCGGAACCTCTGGCATCGGCCCCCAGGGCCAGGCCTTGGACGCCAATCATCTGGCCACCGACGAAGCGATCCAGAGCGCCGCCAGCGACGCCCATTGGCCCACCGCGCAATGGTGGCGAGCCTACGGCGATGCACAGCTCAACCATTGGGTTGAACTCGCCACGCAAGACAGCCCCAATCTGGCCATGGCCGCCGCACGGGTGCGTGAAGCGCGGGCGCTGGCCGGAGTGGCCGAGTCGGCAGAGTCGCTGCAGATCAACAGCGACACCACCCTCAAGCGCCACAACTGGCCGAAGGATCAGTTCTATGGCCCGGGCGAGTTGAGCGGTGCGAACACCTGGGACAACAACACGTCCCTGGGGTTGAGCTACGCCCTTGACCTGTGGGGGCGCGAGCGCAATGCCAGCGAGCGTGCCGTCGACCTCGCCCACATGCGCGTCGCCCAGGCGCGCCAGGCCCAGCTCGAGCTGCAGAACAACGTGGTGCGCGCCTATATCCAGTTGTCCTTGCACTACGCCGAACGCGATATCGTCGTCGCCACCCTGGCCCAGCAGGAGCAGATCCTGGACCTGGCCAACAAGCGCCTGAGCGCCGGGCTCGGCACGCACCTGGACGTCAGCCAGGCCCGAACCCCGCTGCCTGAGACCCACCGGCAGTTGGACGCGCTGGATGAGCAAATCGCCCTGAGCCGCAACCAGCTGGCGGCGTTGGCCGGCAAAGGGCCGGGGGAGGGCGCGCAGTTGCGACGCCCGAGCCTGTCGCTTGCCGCTGCGTTGAGGTTGCCCTCGACCTTGCCCGCGCAACTGCTCGGCCAGCGCCCGGATATCGTCGCCAGTCGCTGGCAGGTGGCGGCCCAGGCGCGGGGTATCGATGTCGCCCACGCGGGCTTCTATCCCAACGTCGACCTGGTCGGCAGCCTCGGTTACATGGCCACCGGTGGCGGCGTGCTGGCGTTTCTCGCGGGCAAGAAATTCAACTACAACGTCGGCCCGGCAATCACCCTGCCGATCTTCGACGGTGGGCGTCTGCGTGCCGAGCTGGGTGAAGCCAGCGCCGCTTATGACAGCGCCGTGGCGCACTACAACCAGACCCTGGTCAATGCGCTCAAGGGCATCAGTGACCAGTTGATCCGCCGCGAGTCGATGGACAAGCAGGCGTCGTTTGCCGCGCAATCGGTGGCGTCGGCGCAGAAAACCTACGACATCTCCACCATCGCCTACCAACGCGGCCTGACTGACTACCTCACTGTGCTGAACGCCCAGACCCTGCTGTTTCGCCAGCAGCAGTTGGAGCAACAGGTACAGGCCGCGCGCCTGAGCGCCCACGCCGAACTGGTGACCGCCCTGGGCGGTGGCCTGGGTGCCGGCGACGATGTACCGCGTAAC
This sequence comes from Pseudomonas sp. 28 E 9, assembly GCF_900004785.1. Classification (NCBI taxonomy): domain Bacteria; kingdom Pseudomonadati; phylum Pseudomonadota; class Gammaproteobacteria; order Pseudomonadales; family Pseudomonadaceae; genus Pseudomonas; species Pseudomonas sp. 28 E 9. Next base: position 163,084 of record NZ_CVTK01000044.1, read on the forward strand.
GACAAAACCCTCCCCAGCAAGACTCCGGCGGCGCTGGCCGTGTTCGATCACTGAGTAGATGGCGATGACTCCCTTGCCTGCACCACTGCGCTGGCTGCACTCCCTTGAGTGGCGCCGTGGTTTTTTCGACTGGGCACGCAGCGATGGCGTGACCTGGGTGTATATCTTCAAGGTGCTGCTCGCCGCATTCCTCACCCTGTGGCTGGCGATGCGCCTGGAACTGCCGCAGCCGCGCACCGCAATGATCACGGTGTTTATCGTGATGCAACCGCAGAGCGGCCAGGTGTTTGCCAAGAGCTTTTACCGCTTCCTCGGCACGCTGGCGGGGTCTGCGGTGATGGTGCTGCTGATCGCATTGTTTGCGCAGAACACCGAACTGTTCCTCGGCGCCCTGGCCATCTGGGTGGGCATCTGCACCGCCGGCGCCACGCGTAATCGCAATTTTCGCGCCTACGGGTTTGTGCTCGCCGGCTACACGGCGGCGATGGTCGGTTTGCCGGCCCTGGCCCACCCGGACGGCGCCTTTATGGCGGCGGTGTGGCGGGTGTTGGAAATCTCCCTGGGGATTCTCTGCTCGACGCTGGTCAGCGCCGCGATCCTGCCGCAAACCTCCAGCGCCGCGATGCGCAATGCGCTCTATCAACGTTTCGGGGTGTTCGCGCTGTTTGTCACCGACGGCCTGCGCGGACGCAGCCAGCGTGAAGCCTTTGAAAGCGCCAACGTGCGCTTTATCGCCGAAGCGGTTGGCCTGGAGGGCCTGCGCAGCGTCACCGTGTTCGAAGACCCGCATATGCGCCGGCGCAACGGTCGGCTCAGTCGCCTCAACAGCGAGTTCATGGGTATCACCACACGCTTCAACGCCTTGCACCAATTGCTGGCGCGACTGCGCGCCGACGCCGCCGACCATGTGGCGGCGGCGATCAAGCCCGGCCTGCAGGACCTGGCCGAAGTGCTCGACGGTTTTTCCGCGCGCGCCCTGACCAGCCCCGACGCGGCGCGCCTGGTCAACGTGCTCAGCGGCTACCGGGACAGCCTGCCCGCCAAGGTGCGCAACCTGCGCGCGACCTTCCAGGAAGGCAACCCCACCGAAGCCGAGCAACTGGACTTTCATACCGCCTACGAGCTGCTGTACCGCTTTGTCGACGACCTGCACAACTATGCGCAAACCCACGCGTCCCTGGCCGATCACCGTCACGCACGGGAAGACTGGAACGAGGTCTATACGCCGAAAACCAACTGGCTGGCCTGCGCCGCCGCCGGTCTACGCGCCTCGTTCATCCTGATCGTGCTCGGCAGCTACTGGGTGGCCACTGCCTGGCCCAGTGGTGCAACCATGACCCTGATCGCAGCCGCCACGGTCGGGCTGTCCGCCGCCACGCCCAACCCCAAGCGGATGGCCTTCCAGATGGCCTGCGGCACCTTGATCGGTGCGCTGGTGGGCTTTGTCGAAATGTTCTTCGTGTTTCCCTGGATCGACGGCTTCCCATTGCTGTGCGTGATGCTCGCGCCGGTGATCATCTTCGGCGCCTTCCTTGCCTCCCGCCCGCAGTACGCCGGGGTCGGCGTGGGCTTGCTGATCTTCTTCAGCACGGGTTCGGTGCCGGATAACCTGACGGTCTACAACCCCTACCTCTTTATCAACGACTACATCGCCATGATCATCGGCATGCTGGTGTGCGCGGCAGCCGGAGCGATCATCCTGCCGCCCAACAGCCGCTGGCTGTGGCAGCGCCTGGAGCAGGACCTGCGCGAGCAAGTGGTGTACGCGATCAGCGGCAAGCTCAAGGGCCTGGCGTCGAGCTTCGAAAGCCGCACCCGTGACCTGCTGCACCAGGCCTATGGCCTCGCCGCCGGCCAGCCGCAGGTGCAGCGCGACCTGCTGCGCTGGATGTTCGTGGTGCTGGAGGTCGGTCACGCGATCATCGAGTTGCGCAAGGAACAGGCGATCCTGCCGGTGCATCCGGCGTACGCGCAATCTCAGCCGTGGCGCCAGGCCATCCGCGTCATGGGGCGCTCGCTGGTGCGGCTGTTCCTGCAACCCAGCGCCAGCAACCTGGAGCGCGGATTGATCGCCGTCGACCATGCGCTCAGCCGCGTGCAGGCCACCGACGAACCGTTCGCCCCGCACTTCGACACCTCGGCCCTGCGCCGGGTGAAAAGCTACCTGCACTTTATCCGCACCTCGTTGATGGACCCGCAATCGCCGTTGGCTGCGCTGAAAGGATCTGCAAATGCCCCGTGAAATTGCCTTCCACGGCCTTTACATGCCGACCATGACCCTGATGTTCCTGATCGCGGCCGTCCTGGCCTGGGCCCTGGACCGCTTCCTGGCCGGGTTCGACCTGTACCGGTTTTTCTGGCACCCGGCGTTGCTGCGCCTGAGCCTGTTCGTTTGCCTGTTCGGCGCCCTGGCGCTGAGCGTCTACCGTTGAGAATGTCCCGATGAAAAAATTTTTCAGCCTGCTCGCGACCCTGCTGGTGCTGGCGTTGGCGATCTGGATTGGCCGCACGTTGTGGGTGCATTACATGCAGACGCCCTGGACCCGCGACGGCCGTGTGCGTGCCGACATCATCAACGTCGCGGCCGATGTGACGGGCGAGGTGGTGGACGTGCCGGTACGCGATAACCAGTGGGTGAAAAAAGGCGACCTGCTGATGCAGATCGACCCCGAGCACTACCGCATCGCGGTCAAGCAGGCGCAGTCGCTGGTGGCTTCACGCAAAGCCACCTGGGAGATGCGCAAGCTCAACGCCCACCGCCGCGCCGACCTCGACGCCCTGGTGATCTCCCGGGAAAATCGCGACGACGCCAGCAACATCGCCGATGCGGCCCTGGCCGATTACCAGCATGCGCTGGCGCAACTGGAAGCCGCTGAACTGAACTTGAAACGCACCCACGTCGTGGCGGCTGTCGACGGTTATGTCACCAACCTCAATGTGCATCGCGGCGACTATGCGCGCATCGGCGAAGCGAAAATGGCCGTGGTGGATATGAACTCGTTCTGGGTCTATGGCTTCTTTGAAGAAACCAAACTGCCCTACGTGAAGGTCGGCGACAAAGCCGATATGCAATTGATGAGCGGCGAAACGCTCAAGGGCCACGTGGAAAGCATCTCGCGCGGCATCTATGACCGCGACAACCCCGAGAGCCGCGAACTGATTGCCGATGTGAACCCGACGTTCAACTGGGTGCGTTTGGCTCAGCGTGTGCCGGTGCGGATTCACATTGATGAAGTGCCCGAAGGCGTGTTGTTGGCGGCAGGCATTACCTGCACAGTCATCGTAAGCCCAACACAAAACTAAAAATGTGGGAGGGGCGTGAGTATCTACACAACTTTTAGGTACCACGCGGGCCCCTGTGGGAGGGGGCTTGCCCCCGATGGCGGCCTCTGGGCCGACCAGGATGCTGGATTGGACCAGGTACATATCCGTTTCTGCGGTAACGGCTGCTAATGGTTCCGCTTTTACAGCGGCTCACTTTTGAAAAGCGCAAAAGTAAGCAAAACGCTCTTGC
>NZ_CVTK01000044.1:166647-166951 GCF_900004785.1 Pseudomonas sp. 28 E 9
CAGTGCGGCTAACCCGGCGTCCTGCCGGGTTACCCACGGATTCAAGCCTGCGTTCGGCCAGCGTGGTTTAACGGGGCGCCTAGGATCAAAAGCAAAAGCGCGGCGGCCTTAGAGCCGACCGGTATCTTGTGTCGATCCTGGCCCAACTGTGGGAGGGGGCTTGCCCCCGATGGCGGCCTCGGGGCTGGCCGGGATGTTGGATTGGACTGCGTACATATCCGTTTCTGCGGTAACGGCTGCTAGTGGTTCCGCTTTTACAGCGGCTCACTTTTGAAAAGCGCAAAAGTAAGCAAAACGCTCTTGC
>NZ_CVTK01000022.1:0-113492 GCF_900004785.1 Pseudomonas sp. 28 E 9
GCGCATGGGTTTTCTCACGTTCCTGCCGTTTTTGCTCAAGGCCAAGGGGGCCGGGCCTGCGGGCATTGGCCTGGCGCTGACGATGCTGTTCGTGGGGGGCGCCTTCGGCAAATTGCTGTGCGGTTACCTCGGTGCGCGCATCGGCATGATGAAGACGGTGTGGGCCACGGAGTTCACCACGGCGGTGCTGATCGTCATGGCGGTGTACCTGCCCTACGCCGGCTTGATGGTGATGTTGCCGCTGCTGGGGCTGGCGCTCAATGGCACCTCGTCGGTGCTGTATGGCGCGGTGCCGGACCTGGCGGGGCCGGGCCGGCGCGACCAGGCGTTTGCAGTGTTCTACACCGGCACCATCGGTGGCGGCGCATTGGCGCCGGTGCTGTTCGGCAGCCTCGGAGATACCACCGGCGTGCCCGTGGCCGTCTTGTTGCTGGCCGCCACCTTGTTGCTCACCTTGCCGCTGTCCTGGCGGGTTCAGCGAGGGCTGGAGGCCCAGGCCCGGTAGGGCGAACGAATTTTTCAGCGTGTTCTGGCAGGTATAACAATGAATAACAGTGAACCGTCTGCCGTGTCCTTGCCGTTGTCCCAGCGTGCGCAACGCCTCAGCGCACCGGGCACGTCCAGCATGCGCAGCAAAGCCAATGCCTTGAAAGACGCCGGCGTCGACGTGATCAATTTTGCCGCCGGTGAATTGACCTTCGATGCCTGTCCGGACATGAAAGCCGCCGCGAGCGATGCGCTGGCCACTGCGCGCAACCGCTATACGCCGCCCATCGGCTTGCCCCAGTTGCGCCACGCGCTGGCGCAGCAGGTCACTCAGCGCTGCGGCGTGAACTACAGCGCCGATGAAGTCGCGGTGACCGCCGGTGCCAAGCAGGCGCTGTATAACGCCGCGATGGTGCTGCTCGATCCGGGGGATGAGATCATCGTTGCGGTGCCGTACTGGGAAACCTTTCCCACCCAGATCCAGCTGGCCGGTGGCGTCCCGGTCTATGTCGACACGGCAGCCGATGACTATCGCCTCACCTGCGCGGCCGTCGAAAACGCCCTGACTCCACGCACCCGCATGATTGTGATCAACACCCCGAACAATCCGACGGGGACGGTTTATCAACGCGAACAATTGTTGGGGATCGCCCGGCTCGCGTTCGAACACCGGCTGTGGGTGGTGTTCGACGAGTGCTACCGCAAGCTGGTGCGCGCGCCCCATGAACATCACAACATCGTCTCGCTGTTTGCGCCGCTCAAACACCAGACGGTGCTGGTCGATTCGTTTTCCAAGAGCCACGCGGTCACCGGCTGGCGGGTAGGGTATGCGTGCGCGCCCGCAGCGGTCATCGCCGCCATGCACAACCTGCAGGGGCACACCACATCCAACCCCAGCAGCCTGTCCCAATACGCCGCGCTCGGCACTTTGATGGCGGACGCGCCGTACTTTACCCGCCAGGTCAACGCCTTCCTCGACCAGCAACTGCTCGCGGCCTGCACTTGCCTGGGGCATATCGATGACATCACCTGCGCCCCGCCGGAAGGGGCGTTCTATCTGTTTATCGATGTGTCGCGCAAATTGGGTGGCCGCTACCTGGGCACCGTTATCCGTGATGTCGACCACCTGGCCGATCTGTTATTGACCCAGGCCCATATCGCGGTGGTGCCCGGCTCCGGCTGCGGCGACCGAAACAGTATCCGCATTTCCTACGCCGTTGAGCGCGAAGCGTTGATTGAAGGCCTCACGCGCTTTGCTCGCTTCATGGCAGAAATCGTTGCGCACTAACCCCAGCCAAAAAGGATATGAGCCGTGGAAAATCTGAGCCGCCAATTTATCGGGTACGTGAACCAGGCGCTGGTGGATGTCGAGGACCGACATCTGGCCCAGGCCCTGCTCAGCGGTTTCAACAGCCAGCCCGCCGAGCTGGACAGGTACTGCGAGACCTATGTCGACATGACTTCCAGTAACTGGAGCGAGTCGTCGCTGTGTACGTTCTTCTGCGGCTGGCGCAGCCCGGACGGCGCCGCCCATGCTGTCTCAAGCATCATTGTGCGCATTCTCCAGGAGTCGGCATCCCTGGCCGACGCCGCCCGGCTGCAGATGCTCGAAGCGGCGGCGCACTGTGGCGAGATCATTGTCGAGGACATCGGACTGGGCGAAATGCACGGGCATCCGCACCACTCCAAGCTTTATTACCGCATGGCTTCGGCGATATGCGGCTCGGATGAATGGCGTCTGCAGGACAAATTCCTGAACCCGATCACCAAGGAATTTTCCGGCTGGGTTGGCGAAAAACGCCCATTGGCGCCGCAGCTCATTGAGGCGCTGGAAATGATGGCCATGACGGAGCTGTTCAACACCGGCGAATACAACCTGATGACGCCGTTGTGGAAGCAGTGGTTGCGCGATGTGCGCGGCTACAGCGCCGGTGAGGCCAGCCGCGTGGCGAGCTTTCTCAGCGTGCACTGCGGCAGCGTCGAAGCGCGCCACTTCAAGCATGCGGCAGAGGCGCTGCGGCTGTATGCCAGCGCCACCGGGCAGGCCGTGGATTACAGCCGTATCGCGCAGCTATCCAGGGAATACGTGGCCAGGGCCTGTGAGCATCTGCAAAAGATGGCGTCGGTGCTCAAGTGTGAACAGCCCGCCTGGGATTGAGACGACCCGATAACCCCCGTTGTGCCGCTGACATGGAGCCTGAACCTATGATGGATACCGACACGCGCCGACGCCCTCTGTCGGCGCTACTGGATAGCACCCGTTGCCTGCGCGTACTCGAAGCCCATAGCCCGATATCGGCGTTGCTCGCGCAGCGCGCCAGGCTGGAAATCAGCCCCGGGCATACGGTGGGGTACGATGCCATCTGGTCCAGTTCGCTGACCGACTCGACCCAGCGCGGGTTACCCGATATCGAAATTCTCTCGCCCAGCAACCGCTTGCCGGGGATCCGCGAAATATTCGATGTGTGTTCGCTGCCGCTGATATTCGATGCCGACACCGGCGGCAAGCCCGAACATTTCGCGATTCACATCAAGATGCTGGAGCGTGCGGGCGTCTCGGCGGTGGTGATCGAAGACAAGTGCGGCTTGAAGAAGAACTCACTGTTCGGCACCGAGGTCGACCAGGCGCAGGAGCCCATTGAGACCTTTTGCGCCAAGCTCCAGGCCGGTTGCGCCAGCCGCACCGGCTCAGGGCTGATGCTGATTGCGCGGTGTGAAAGCTTGATCCTCGATCGCGGCATGGAGGAGGCGATGGCGCGGTGCCTGGCGTATGTGGAGGCGGGGGCGGATGGCATCATGATCCACAGCCGCAGACAGGATGGCCTGGAAATCCTCGAGTTCGCCAGGCAGTTTCGGCGGCAACGGCCCAGGGTACCGCTGATTTGTGTGCCCACCAGCTACGCTCATCTGAAGTTCGAGGTGTTGGAGCAGGCTGGTTTCAACGCGGTGATTTACGCCAATCACATGTTGCGCAGTGCCTATCTGGCTATGCGCGATACCGCTGTGGGCATACTCGCCCATGGCAGGACCCTGGAACTGGAGCCGCGCTGCCTGGGCATCGACGAAATGCTCGACCTGGTGCCCGGGACGCGCTAGCGCGATGCTGTCGTCCAGCCGTTTACTCATTGGTGCATGTGTCGGATTGAAATCCCCGTTTCAGGGCGAAAAACGCTGTTTATTTATACAAATGCACCATTTAAATTCATAAAAGCGACATTTTGCCCTGTCACGGTGCGAAATGAATTGATAAAGTCCGGCTCAATCTCTGTTTAACAACAATCATTTTGCCGAGACTTTTCATGAGCGAATCCGTCGAATCCTTCCTTGCCCGCCTCAAGAAACGCGACCCCGACCAACCGGAATTTCATCAGGCCGTGGAGGAAGTCCTACGCAGTCTGTGGCCGTTTCTTGAAGCCAACCCCCACTACCTGACCTCGGGCATTCTGGAGCGCATGTGCGAGCCGGAACGCGCGATCACCTTTCGGGTGTCCTGGGTGGATGACCATGGCAAGGTCCAGGTCAATCGCGGTTTTCGTATCCAGATGAACAGTGCCATCGGCCCGTACAAGGGCGGTTTGCGCTTCCATCCCTCGGTGAACCTGGGCGTGCTGAAATTCCTCGCCTTCGAGCAGACCTTCAAGAACTCCCTGACCTCGTTGCCCATGGGCGGCGGCAAAGGCGGCTCGGACTTCGACCCCAAGGGCAAGAGCGACGCCGAAGTGATGCGCTTCTGCCAGGCCTTCATGAGCGAGCTGTACCGTCATATCGGTGCGGACGTGGACGTACCGGCCGGTGATATCGGCGTGGGCGCACGGGAAATCGGCTTCCTGTTCGGCCAGTACAAACGCCTGGGCAATCAATTCACCTCCGTCCTGACCGGCAAAGGCATGACCTACGGCGGTAGCTTGATCCGTCCGGAAGCCACTGGTTTTGGCTGTGTGTATTTCGCCGAGGAAATGCTCAAGCGCCAGGGCCAGCGGGTCGAAGGCAAGCGTGTGGCGATCTCGGGTTCCGGCAATGTGGCGCAATACGCGGCGCGCAAAGTGATGGACCTGGGGGGCAAGGTGGTTTCCCTGTCGGACTCCGAAGGGACACTGTACGCCGAGAGCGGTTTGACCGAGGAACAATGGTCGGCCCTGCTGGCGCTGAAAAACGTGCAGCGTGGGCGTATCAGCGAACTGGCCGAGCGTTTCGGCCTGGAGTTTCGCCAGGGTCAAACACCCTGGGCGCTGGCGTGCGATATCGCGCTGCCCTGCGCCACCCAGAACGAACTCGACGCTGATGCCGCCCGCACGCTGTTGCGCAATGGCTGCATCTGCGTGGCCGAAGGCGCCAACATGCCGACCACGCTCGAGGCGGTGGATATCTTTATCGACGCGGGCATTCTGTTCGCGCCGGGCAAGGCCTCCAATGCCGGCGGCGTGGCCGTCAGCGGCCTGGAGATGTCGCAGAACGCCATGCGCCTGCTATGGACCGCGGGTGAAGTGGACAGCAAGCTGCACACCATCATGCAGTCGATCCACCATGCCTGCGTGCACTACGGCGAGGAAAATGGCCGGGTCAACTATGTGAAGGGCGCGAACATCGCAGGCTTCGTCAAAGTTGCCGACGCGATGCTGGCCCAGGGCATCGTCTAAGCCTCGGGCTCGATGCGCAGCACTTCGATCAACTGATCGCCGACGGGGCGCTTCCACAGCACCTCGTCACCCACCTGGGCGCCCAGCAAGGCGCGGCCCAGGGGCGAACCCCAATTGATCAGGCCCGCGTTGGCGTCGGCCTGGTCTTCGCCGACCAACTGGATGCGCTGCTGCTCGTCCTGTTCGTTGGCGAAGGTCACCCAACTGCCGATTTGCACCTTGTCGGTGGAGGTGGCCGGCGGCACAACCTGGGCGCTTTGCACGCGCTGGTTGAAGTAGCGCAAATCCCGCTCCAGGTCGGCTTGGCGTTGCTTGTCTGCCTGCTCGCCTTTAGTGGATTCGGTGCTGTATTCCAGTTGCAACTGCGTAACCCTGGCTTGCAGCTGCGCCAACCCTTGCGCCGTCAAACGGTTGGGCTGCGCGCTGACCTGACGCTCCACCGGCTGGTCGGCCTGGGCGGCGGCGTTGTCCTCATTTACAAAAGCTCGGCTCATGACATTCTCCTCCAATGGAGTTTGGGCCATGCTCACCGCCGGATCGTTCCCACGCTCATTGCGAGCGATAGGCTCTGGCCGCATCACGGTCTTTCTCCTGCTGCCACTCGTGCTCGCGATCGTTCCTGCGGTTGTCCTGGTACTCGCGCAATTCCTCGTTCTCACGCATGGCTTTGCACTGGCGAAAACCGTCCTCCCAGCCTTCGGCGTATTGCCGGTCTTTCAAATAGCGCGGCACGTTCTTGCGAAACTCCCCGGTGATCACCCCGGCGGCCTGGCGCCCGCTGCTGCAACCGTCGTCAAAGCCATCGGCGAAGGCGGGCGGATAACCCTTGGCCAGCAGCTCCTGATGGGTGGTTTGGCAGCCCGCTAACCACAGCACCGTACTCAGCACTACCGCATATCGCCACATGGCGTACTCCCTGGCCGATTTACGGCTGATAAGGAGAGTCTAGAAGGGGATTTGTAAGCTGTATGTGAAAGGCGTGTAAGAGGGATGTGCAGGATTTTTAGCCAAGCACACCACCAACTGTGGGAGGGGGCTTGCCCCCGATGGCGGTGTGTCAGCCAGCTTTGCAGTGACTGACACTCTGCTATCGGGGGCAAGCCCCCTCCCACATTTGATTTTCATCAGGCTTTAATTAGTAGTGGTACCACTTCACTTCGAGCAGCACTTCATTGACCGGCGTCGACAGGTGGCTGTACTCGCGCTGGGCGCTCAGGCGCAGGCCGAGGTTGCGTGACAGTTCCCATTGCTGGTTGAGGCTGATGCTGCGCCGCACCTCGCCATTGGTGAAGAAATCGCCCTTGGCTTCCAGGCTCAGGTTGCCCAGCGGGTTCTTCCACAGCACGCCGGTGTTGAAGCCGGCGGCGGGGGAGATGGCTTCGCTGAAGTCATTGTTGTGTTCCACGCGCACGGTGCCGAGGGCGAAGCCGAGCATGTCGTCCGAGAGCTGCCAGGTGCCGCCGGCGCCGCCGTTGACGTGGGCGACCAGGGTTTCGTCGTCATGTTTGCCCGGCACCCGCTCCAGGCCGCCGGTGACTTGCCAGGACCACGGTTGCAACAGGGCGTTGCGCGGGGTCAGGGAGCGGATGGTGGCCAGGTCCAGTTGCTGCAATTGCCAGTGGTTGCCTTCGTACTGGCGCAGTTTCATCTGCAGGATTTCGATTTGTGCGCCCAGTGGGAAGCCTTCGGCGTTGTCGTTGAGGTCGTGATAGGCCATGCGCAGGCCGTACTCGCCGAAGGCTTTGTCGCCGCGAGTGCCGATGCCGGCCTGCCAGGTGCGCGACTCGTGGCCGTTTTCCGGCAAGCCGGGCGGGGTGATCTTCAGGTCGGGCGCCGGGTTCTGGTTGATCGCGCGCAGCAGTTCGAAGCTGCGCTGGGAGCGTGCGGTGTCGCGTTCCAGGCCGTTGGCGCGGTAGCGGCCAAGGCGATAGGCAGCGTCCACCACCAGGGCCTGGCGCTCGCGAGGCAGCGCCTTGAAGGCGGGCTCCTGCAACTGTTTCTGGTCATCGCTGATCTTCAGTACCCATTGCTGCTCATCGCTGTCGAGCGGCTTGGCGCGTTCGAGCAGCTCGCGTTCACGGGACGGGCGATAGTCGATCTTCTCCACCAGACCCGCGTCCTTTACCGCTTTGACGGTATCGGTCGGGATCGCGGTGAGTGGGAATTGCTCGGTCAGACGCAGGCCGGGGCGCGCCACTTGCAGCAGTTCCAGCAGGCGATAGGAGCAGTTTTCATCGAAGAAGAAGTAGTCGAACTGGATCTGCTTGAGCTCCCACACGTGCTCGACCATGCGCTTGGTCTCGACTTCGGTGAGGTTCAGGCGGTATTCCCACAGGTCACGGTTTTCCAGGCTGCGATATTCGGAGAGTTTTTCCTGGTAGGGCACCAGGGCGAACAGGCCGGGGTAGCCGCCCATCAGGCCTTTCCAGGCATACAGAATGCTGTTGTCCGAGCCTTCGATATAGGCGCCGAAGTTGATTGCGTAGCTGAGCAGGGCGGTGTTGTTGCTCTGCACGTCGGCCTGGTCGATGCGCAGCAAAGTGTGGCCGAACATCGACGAGGGGCTGTTGAGGTAGGCCGCCGGGAAAATCATCACCGCGCTGTGGGGCGCGACGTCCGAGAACCACTGTTTGAATTCTTTGCAGTCCACGGCCGGCAGGTCGGTCAGTTGCAACTGATTCTTGAGCCAGCGGGTGCGTGCGGGGTAGACGCATTGGGCATGTTTTTCGCCCAGGCCGGCCGGTGCGTAGAGCGCGTCCACAGTGGCCTTGAGTTCGGCGTCCGGATGATGCGCGCCGTCAGCGGCGAGAAAGAATTTCTTGTCGCTGACATAGCTGCGCCAGCCATTGATCTTGCCGGCCTCGTAATGCCCCAGCGAAAGCCAGAACGGATCATTGGCCAGTTGCTGCAAACGTTGATCGTCGAGGTGCGGGGCCGCGTGCAGCGGGGCGCAGGCGAAGAGAGCCAGGCAAGCGAGGCGTTTGAGCATGGGGGCTACTTAAGTCGGACTGAAAAAAAGACCCAAGGGGGACAGGTCGAAAAAACAAAACCCGCGCCTCGAAAGACGCGGGTGGGTCGAGCTTAAGCCTGGGTAGCGTATTTCGCCAGACGGGCATCGCTTTTCAGTACGGCAATGGTGTTGTTGTGCACGTCATCAGCAGTCACGTCAGCCTTGCTGAAGATTTGCTGGAAGTGCTCGTGGGTCACGGCTGCGAAGTGATCGCGATCTTCCGGAGCCACACCCAGTACCACCGCGTAGGTGGTCAGGGCTTCGCCGTTGCCTTTGGCCATGTCTTCGGACAGCTCGTTCATCATGCCATTCATGGCAATCCAGGACTTGCCGCCGTAGGTCAGGGCGCTGTTGGTGCTGCAACCGTTGGTGCCCGAGGTCATGCCGAAGGTGGCGTTACCCGAGGTGCCGTTGGTGGTGGAAGCGAGGAAATGAGCAGGAGTACCGCGCTGGCCTTCAAACAACATGTTGCCCCAACCGCAGTTCGGGCCACCTGGTGCTTCTGCCATTGCATTGAGGGAGACGACGGTGAAGAGAGTACCAAGAAGGATCCGTTTCATAGCTTTGTTCTCTTTGTGTGCAAACCAATGGACAAGGGTTCAGGCGCTTCGCAGCACCCTAGGGGCCAGTTATTAGTCCAACCCGCGCAGTTTGGAGTTTAGGCACGTTCCATGGGTTCCGTGAGTTTTTATAAAACATTCAGTCTTGAACGTTTTTTTTGTGCGGCGCGCGCCGTGGCTATGCTTTCCCAACAGCGCGCCTTGCCAGAGCGCGCAACCGAGAGCCAGAATGCCCCCATCTGCCCCGCCTGATGTAAGGAAGCCCGATGCCTGATCCTGTTGCTGCCAGCTTGCGTCTAGCGCCCGAAGCGCTGACTCGCCCTTTCTCCGCTGAACAGTTCAGCTTCTCGACCACCAATGATTTGGAGCCCTTTCGCGGTGTGCTTGGCCAGGAACGTGCGGTTGAAGCCTTGCAGTTCGGTGTGGCCATGCCACGCCCCGGTTACAACGTGTTTGTCATGGGCGAGCCCGGTACCGGTCGCTTTTCATTCGTCAAACGTTACCTGAAGGCTGAAGGCAAACGCCTGCAAACCCCGTCGGACTGGGTTTATGTGAATAATTTCGATGAGCCGCGCGAACCGCGTGCGCTGGAATTGCCAGGCGGCGGCGCTGCAGCGTTTATCACCGATATCAACGCGCTGGTCGACAATCTGGTCGCGACCTTCCCGGCCGTGTTTGAACACCCGACGTACCAACAGCGCAAAAGCGCCATCGACCGTGCGTTCAACCAGCGCTACGACAAGGCCCTGGACGTGATCGAGCGCCTGGCCCTGGAAAAAGACGTGGCGCTGTATCGCGACAGCTCCAACATCGCCTTCACGCCGATGCTTGACGGCAAGGCGCTGGACGAAGCGGAGTTCTCGCAGTTGCCGGAAGCCGATCGTGAGCGCTTTCACACCGATATTTCCGAGCTGGAAGAACGCCTCAACGAAGAGTTGGCGAGCCTGCCGCAATGGAAGCGTGAGTCAAACAACCAACTGCGCCAGTTCAACGAAGAAACCATCACCCTGGCCCTGCAGCCTTTGCTTGCGCCGCTGTCGGAAAAGTACGCGGAAAACGCCGCCGTCTGCGGTTACCTGCAGGCCGTGCAGGTGTATCTGCTCAAGACCGTGGTCGAGCAATTGGTCGACGACGCCAAGACCGACGCCCAGGCGCGCAAGCTGCTCGAGGAGCAATACTGCCCGAGCCTGGTGGTGGGGCATTCGGTCAACGGCGGTGCGCCGGTGGTGTTTGAACCGCACCCGACCTACGACAACCTGTTCGGCCGTATCGAATACAGCACCGACCAGGGCGCGCTTTACACCACGTACCGCCAACTGCGTCCGGGGGCGTTGCACCGTGCCAACGGTGGCTTCCTGATTCTTGAAGCGGAAAAAATGCTCAGCGAGCCATTTGTATGGGATGCGCTCAAGCGTTCCCTGCAATCGCGCAAGCTGAAGATGGAGTCCCCGCTGGGCGAACTCGGCCGCCTGGCGACCGTGACCCTCAACCCGCAGATGATTCCGTTGCAGGTCAAGGTGATCATCATCGGGTCGCGCCAGTTGTACTACGCGTTGCAGGACGCCGATCCGGACTTCCAGGAAATGTTCCGGGTACTGGTGGACTTCGACGAAGACATCCCGATGGTCGACGAAAGCCTGGAGCAGTTCGCCCAGTTGCTCAAGACCCGCACCTCGGAAGAAGGCATGGCGCCGCTGACGTCGGATGCGGTGGCGCGGCTGGCGACTTACAGCGCACGCCTGGCGGAACATCAGGGCCGTTTGTCGGCGCGCATCGGCGACTTGTTCCAACTGGTCAGCGAGGCGGACTTTATTCGTCACCTGGCGGGCGATGAAATGACCGATGCCGGGCATATCGAGCGCGCGCTCAAGGCCAAGGCCACGCGCACCGGCCGTGTGTCGGCGCGGATTCTCGACGACATGCTCGCCGGGGTCATCCTGATCGACACCGCCGGCGCCGCCGTCGGCAAGTGCAACGGGCTGACGGTGCTGGAGGTGGGGGATTCGGCGTTTGGCGTACCGGCGCGGATTTCCGCCACGGTGTACCCGGGCGGCAGCGGCATTGTCGACATCGAACGTGAGGTCAACCTCGGCCAGCCGATTCACTCCAAGGGCGTGATGATCCTCACCGGTTACCTGGGTAGCCGTTACGCGCAGGAATTCCCGCTGGCGATCTCGGCCAGCATCGCGCTGGAACAGTCCTACGGTTACGTGGACGGCGACAGTGCCTCCCTGGGCGAGGCCTGCACCTTGATTTCGGCGTTGTCGAAGACGCCGCTCAAGCAGTGCTTTGCCATCACCGGCTCGATCAACCAGTTTGGCGAAGTGCAGGCGGTGGGTGGGGTCAACGAAAAGATCGAAGGCTTCTTCCGCCTGTGCGAAGCGCGCGGGTTGACCGGTGAACAGGGCGCGATCATTCCCAAGGCCAACGTGGCCACGCTGATGCTCGATGAAAAGGTCTTGCAGGCCGTGCGCGCCGGGCAATTCCATATCTATGCGGTGCGTCAGGCGGATGAGGCGTTGAGCCTGCTGGTGGGCGAGGATGCCGGTGAGCCGGATGCCGAAGGGCAGTTTCCGGAAGGCACGGTCAATGCGCGGGTGGTGGAGCGTTTGCGCGCGATTGCGGAAATGATCAGCGAGGAAGACTTGAAGGAGGCAGAGAAAGAGCTGGCGCAGCAGGCTTTAGCTGAGGCCAAACCGACCTGATCCCTGAAGCTTGATGAGATCAAAAGTGTGGGAGGGGGCTTGCTCCCGATAGCGGTGTGTCAGTCTCAATATTTTTGACTGATGCACCGCAATCGGGGGCAAGCCCCCTCCCACATTTGGAACTGCTTACGCCACAAAATTGACTCCATTCTCACGGACCGATGTCCGTTGGTCCTTACAACCTTGGTTTGTCGCGTTTTTCTTCTATTCTCAATATCAGGGATATCCGCAGGAGTCGCAGGATAGAAACAGCCTCGCCTTTGCGCTGGGGCTGAACACCGATCTACCGAGGGTCGCCGCCATGCCGCGCAACCTTTGCCTTACCCGCCAGTGCCTGGGCCTGGCAACTCGTATCGAATGCTCCATTCGCCCCCTTGCCGGGGAGAATGGGCTGTGGACGTTGTTATTTGCCGCCGGCATGTCGGGCGAGCAGCCTTCCACCGTCAAGTCTCAAGGCCCGTTTCACGGGCCGTTCGTGGCGGAAACCATGTTGGGCTCCATTGTCGACAGCCTGACCCTGCACGGTTACGAGCAGTTGGACGAGCCGCAGATCTGGTGCCTGCACCTGCAAGCTCATCTGCGCCAACTCAACGGCGGCCAGGAGCGATTGGCCCTGTAATCCCGGGCTATTTGCTTTCCGGTTTGTCCAGCTTGACCTCAAAGCCATATTGCACGGTGTTGAGGTCGGTGCGCTGGTAGCTTTCCAGGGTGGTCGGCTGGCCGTAGAAATAATGCACATCAAACAACGCCGTACCGTATTCCTCGGCGCGGTGGCTCACGCCGAGAATTTCCTTGAGGTAGTTGCCGCTCGCGTCCCTGGCGTAGAAACGCCAGCTGTCGGCGGGAAACGCTTGCTGGTCGACGATCAGCGCGTTGTCCTTGAGTGACAGGCCCTTGGGCAGTTTTCCGACGTCAATCGAGGCCTTTTCGATGGTGGCGAGAAACAAGGGTACCGAGCCGACCACAAACGCCGGGGTTTCCGGGAACAGGTTGAGGTCATAGGTCAGCGTGCCGCTGGCCGCGTTCAGCTCGTAGGCCTCGGTCGGCAACTCGATGGGTTCGCCGCGCTCGCCCTTATCATCTGCGGTGAAAAAGGTGATCGGCGCGGCGCTGTTATTGCGCTCGGCGCCGACCAGGTCGTCATTGAAGGTGAAAGGGTGATCGAACACGATTTTCGCGGCACTGGCGTCTTCGGTCGATTGGCTGATGGTGACGCTGTTTTTCAACTGATCTTCAGTCATCGACGCGTCTTTGAGCCAGCTGGCGGCGGCGGCGTCATACACCGTGACCGGCATCGGCAAGGGCTGCACGCTCTGTTGCAGGCTGTTTTTGTCGAAGCGCATCACCGGCAGGTCCAGCGCCTTGCGGGTCACGGTGGCCTTGGAAAAGTCCAGTACGTTGACCTGCAGGGTATCGATCACACCGTTGAAGTACACCTTGGCGTAGTGGCTGGTCTGGGTGCGTTCGAAGGCTTTTTGCGCGTCGGTGAGCTGTTTATCCAACGCTTCGGACCAGGCCTTCTGCTGTTGCAGCTGCGCCAGCTGCTTCTCATAGAACGCCACTTGGGCAGCGCTTTCGTTGATTGAACCTGAGCGGGTGAGAAATTGCCCGGTGTTGTCCCGGGCCTGTACCAGCAGCGGGTTGGGCGAGTCGTCGCCCAGCTCGGTGGCCAGCGGCTCGCTGTTGGTCAGTTCGATTTCGGCGTAATTCTTGTCCAGCGACAACAGTTTGAGGCTGATATTGCCCTCGGTGCGTGAATGGCCGACGTCCTTTTTTGACAGATCAAAGCTCAGCACTCTGCCCGGCGCGGCGACTTCAATCGTGCCTTTAAGGCTGACGGGCTGCGGCTGGCTCTTGTTTTCCGTCTCGATGCCCTCGATGAACGGGTAGGTCACCGTCAGGTCGTCGGGGTTGGTCAGGTTGGAGCTGCTGGGACTGAGCTGGATGCCGGGGTCGGTCTCCGACCATTCCGGCTGGAAGGGAATGACTTTGTTGTTGCTCAAGGTCACCGACTCCCACTCCAGGCCATGGGGGAAGGGGAATTGCTCGGGAGCGTTGAACGTGAACGGGAAGACCGGCTGCAAATCCGTCAGGTAGTCGGAATGCGAAGCCCTGCGCAGGACGAACAGGCCATTGATATAGGTGTCCACCAGGGCCTGGGGGCTGGGGTAATGCTTGAGCAAGACCAGGCTGTCTTCGCCGTATTCGGCCTCGATGGGTTTGGTGTCGAGCTTGATCCGCGCACGTTCCAGCAACAGCAGCGAACCGCCAAGGTCGGCGATGACGTCGCGCAGCTTGGGGTCCTGGATGCTGTCCAGGGACTGTTCGAACGTGGTGGTTTTTTCTTCGAGGGTGGCCTGCTTCTGCTCTTCTTTGGGAGAGCAGCCGCTGGTCATCAGCAACGCCGCGCACAGGCCTAGACTGGCCAAAGGGAATCGCACATCCATTATCTGAGTTTTCCTGTCCGACATCATCGAGCCGAGTGAATGGTCTCGACACTAGCAGAAAAATCCTCTTACAGATGCCACTTGGCGCAGTTTTCTCGCGGTGACAGGCGCCGGGTAGCCACTGGTATACTCGGCGCCATTTTTAGCCAAGCTGTGTGGGATTCAATGGAACGCTTTATCGAGAACACGATGTATGCCGCGCGCTGGCTGCTGGCGCCGATCTATCTGGGTTTATCCCTGGGGTTGCTGATCCTGGCGATCAAGTTTTTCCAGGAAATCATTCACGTGATTCCGAATATTTTTTCCTTGCTGGAATCGGAAGTGATCCTGCTGTTGCTGTCGCTGATCGACATGGCCCTGGTCGGCGGCCTGCTGGTGATGGTGATGATTTCCGGCTACGAGAACTTCGTCTCGCAGCTGGATATCGATGAAAACAAGGAAAAGCTCAACTGGCTGGGCACCATGGACTCTTCTTCGCTGAAGATGAAAGTGGCGGCCTCCATCGTGGCGATTTCCTCCATCCACCTGCTGCGCATCTTCATGGACGCCAAGAACGTCGATCCGCAACACCTGATGTGGTACGTGATCATCCATATGACCTTCGTGGTCTCGGCGTTTGCCATGGGTTACCTGGACAAGCTGACCAAGCACTGATGGCGCGCGCCGGCCTTACTGCTCGACGAAGTAGTAGGGCTGGCGGTTGATCTTCATTTGCTTGAGCACGGTGACTTTCTGACTGAGCCGATCGGTCTGATCCAGCAGCGCGACGTTGCCGGGTTTGGCGCTGAGAAAGGCGTGCAATTGGGCCTCGGTCTGCAGAATCGGCAAATAGGCCTGCAGATAGAACACACTGGCGCCGGCGATTCGCTCATTGGGTTGGAACAGCGCCACCTCTTTACCTTCGTCCTGCAGTGTCTGGACCTGACTGATCACCGGCACGAATGACTGGCGCACATCGGCTTTGGGGGCGAACCAGAAGGCGGCGCTGAGGTAGCAGGCGATGGCCAGTGTGAATACACCGCCGATGATCTGTCGGTGGTAGCGGTAGAGTGCCGGTTTGTGTTGTTTGACCCACTCCAGCAGCACCCGCGCGTATTCCGCCGCCAGTACGGCGGCGGCCGGAGTCAACGCCATCAAATAGACGGTGCGTTTGCTCGAGGCCAGGGTCAGCAGGGTGAACTGCGCCACCAGCCACACGCTGAAAAACAGGCGGTAGCGGTTGCGCACCAGGCTTTTGCGAAAGTGCCACAGGCCCAGGTACACCAGAATGTTCCATGGGAGGAAGGCCTCAGGCAGTTTAACGAGGTAGTAATAGAACGGCTCGTAATGCCCGGCTTCCACAAACGAGCCGCTGAAGCGCCCGACACTGTTGGTCCACAGCACGTCACCGACTGCCTGCATACCGCCGCGCTGAAACAGAAACCCGAGCCAGATCAGCAGCGGCACCAGCGCCAGCAGCGTGAACAGCGCCGGCTTGAGCCAGTCGCCGATACGCAGGCGCTTATCCATCAGGCTGGTGCACGCCAGGTAGACAAAAATCACAATCCCCGGCATCGCCAGGCCCAGCACACCTTTGCTCAGCGTGGCGATGACCATCCCTGCTGTGAACAATGCCCACGCCCAGGCGCTGGAACCCTGGCGCTCGGATTCGGGGCGCATTGCCTGGTAGAACCCCAGCAACGCTGCAGTCACGCCCAGGGCGAGCAACGAATCCTCACCCACTCCTCGCAGATTGCCCCAATAGCTGGCCATGGTCGCCAGGATCAACGCGGCGCTGAACGCCAGCGTTGTGGGCCGCCCGAACCGGCGCAACATCCCGTAGAGCAGCATCACGCTGAACAACCCGGCAAACGCCGACGCCAGGCGCACGGCCCCGGTGCTCGCGCCAAACAGACGAATCGCCCCGGCGTCCAGCCAAAGACTCAGTGGCGGTTTCTCCAGGAAAGGCTCACGAAACAGACGCGGCACCACCCAGTCATTGTCCAGGTGCATGGCCATGGCAATCCCCGAGACGCGGGCCTCGGTGGAGCCTTGCAGTTCATGGTTGCCAAGGGCGAAGAAAAACAGCAGGCCGACGAGCAAGAGCAGCAGGGGAACGGGACGCGTCATTGAGTGGCTACCGGGCAGGGGACCGCTCGGGGGAGCGGGCATGGCTGCCGGCTAGTATAGGGAGGGGTTTCTTAACGGTTCGTGAACGAGTGTAGGGTTTTTGTGCGGTCAGGCGGCGAGAGCTTTACGTACCTGACACGCTAATCCGCGTCCTTGGCAGCAAATAATCTCTTGGCCTGCGCAAAACACTTTTCTGCAATGGCCGAGCGCGGTTCGGTCTTGCGCATCACCATGCCCAGTGGCGCGAGCACGCTGGCGTCCGGCAGGTTGATGAACGCGAGGTTCTCGATCGGGCTTTCCAGGCCGCTGTCCAGCGGCATGATTGCGCAGCAGAAGCCTTCGTGGATCGCCTGGAACAGCTGATAGGTTGAGTCGCTTTCGAGCATGGGCTGGGGGGCGAGGCCGCGGCTGCGGAAGCTCAGGTCAATGGACTTTCGATAGTGCATGCCCGTGCTGATCATCCCCAGGGGCAATTGCGCGGCGTCTTCCCAGCTCATTTCCGAGCCTTCGAAATGGAAGTGACGGGTGTCGTACAGCAGGCCGACACGGGTCTCGCCCAGTTCGAAAAAATCCAGGTAGTTGGCGTTAACGTGGTCCAGGTAACACACACCCAGATCCAGTTGATTGGTGCCCAGCGCTTCGATGATGTTGTCCGAACTCATCGACGTCAGGCTGAACTTGAGCTCGGGAAAGGTGTGGGACAGGCTCTGGATATAGCTGATCGGGTTGAACCCGCTGAGCGGCACCAGGCCCAGGCGCAAGTTACCCACCAACTGGCCACGACACGCGGCCGCCTCGGCGAACAACCCGTCATGGGCGGCGAGCAAGGTCCTGGCCCACGCCAGCACACGCTCACCGGCCTCGGTAAAGCCTTCGAAACGCTGGCCCCGGGTGACCAACTCCAGGCCCAACTCCTCCTCCAGATTGCGCAGGCGCATCGACAACGTCGGCTGGGTGATATGGCAGCGCGCAGCCGCCTGGCCGAAGTGACGGGTCTGCTCCAGCGCAATCAGGAATTTGAGTTGTTTTATGTCCATCAAGGTGCCTGCCAGGGAAGAAGTGAAAGGTCTGTCAGAGTGGAATCACCGATTCCTCAGAACTGGCCAACGCACTCGATAACCGGCCGCCAGACAATGCTGGATAGCCCGATCAGCCTTGACGATTAGACAGGCATTTTTCAGTTCAGTACACAGTCGATGGGTTCAAGGACGGGCGGCAGCCCTGCCGTGCGCAGGATGGCATGGGGTTGAAACCGGGTCGATCAGCCGCCCGTCATATTCATGAAGCGCACCACCTGCACCTCATCGTCGAGGGTGAAGTTGTGCCGATACGGCTTGAGTTTCATCGACTCGATAATGGCGCTCTCCAAGCGTTTCGGTTCGCCCGGATAGCGCCGCAGCACCGCCTTGAGGTCGACCGAATGCTCATTGCCCAGGCACAGCAGCAACCGGCCTTCCACCGTCAGGCGCACACGGTTGCAGGTCGCGCAGAAGTTGTGACTGTGAGGCGAAATAAAGCCCAGGCGAATATGCGGCGCCTCGGCCAGACGCCAGTAACGCGAAGGCCCCTGCGTCGATTCCGCAGAGTCGATCAGCGTGTAGCGTTCGGCGATACGCTCGCGCACCTGCGCACTGGAATAAAACGCCTCGGCACGGCTGTGTTCGCTGATCACGCCCAGCGGCATTTCTTCGATAAAGGATATATCCAGACCACGGTCGATGGCGAAGGCCACGAGGTCGTTGACCTCATGGTCATTGCGACCTTTCATCACCACACAATTGAGCTTGGTGTGCTCGAAACCTGCGGCATTCGCGGCATCGATACCGGCGATCACCTTGGCCAAATCACCGGTGCGCGTCAGTTCACGAAAGCGCGTGGGGTCCAGGCTGTCCAGGCTGATATTCAAGCGCTTGAGCCCCGCATCGAACAACGGAGCAGCGAGCTTGCCCAGTTGCGAACCGTTGGTAGTCATGCACAACTCACGCAGACCGGGGAGCGCGGCGATGCGTCGGCACAGCTCCACCACGCCCTGACGAACCAAGGGCTCGCCGCCGGTCAGACGGATCTTGCGGGTGCCCAGCGCGACGAAACTGTGTGCCAGTTGATACAGCTCTTCCAGCGACAGAATCTGCTGGCGCGGCAGGAACTCCATGTCCTCGGCCATGCAATACACACAGCGGAAATCGCAACGGTCAGTGACGGACATCCTGAGGTAGTCGACCCGGCGCGAAAAGCTATCCATCAGGATTTGATCGGTCATGAGAAACCTCGGCGGCGGCGTCGGGCGCATAACCCTGGCGCTTTAATGGGCGCGTTATCTACGCGAGGCTAGAGTTGTTTTGAGCGTACGTCTAATCAGTATTAGCAACTGAGTGATCGACGGGGTCTATGGGGTGTGGCTGATGGTTTTAGGGGGGCCGCGGTGGTGGGTGATGAAGGGCTTGGTCAGTTAAGGTTCGATTCCGTCCTGTGGCGAGGGCGCCTCGCTCGCCGCAGGTACGGAGTGATCGTGCGGTCGGTTTCTATGGGTTCTCGCCAGGTGTCTGCTTAGTGAATACCTGAGTTTCCAGCATCCGCTCCAGCAACAACTCACCCAGCACGACCAGTTGCTGAGCCGCCAGCAGCTTGTGGCGGTGTGAGCCTTCCAGTTCAAAGGCCAGATCGGTGGTCATGACGTTCAGCGAGGCGAGGGTTTCACTGGCTTGGACCAGCAGGGTTTCGGCGGGGATGCCTGGGGCGAGGGTGAACAGGGTTGTTGGGGGATTGGGGGTGATCTTTTTCATGACTGAAACTCCTTGATTAGTGGAGTCGCCAGACATCGCTGCTAAACGAAAAGGGTGGCGACTGTACGCGGGTTAGCAGACCAGGAATCAAGGAACCCAGCGCACCCGAAGGTGCCCCACGCACAGCCGCCATAACGCAATCCAGCGGATGCTGAAAGCATCGCTTGAATGGGAGGTGGCGTTGCAGGCCTTGATATTAACCGAGCTGCTAAACCCGGTCGCTGATTTTGCAGCGACTGGGGGAGGTTAGCGGGGTGGGAGGTGAAGGGGGAGTTCATGGATGGCGCGAGTTTTTGTGGGAAAATTCTGAAGGCCCGCCAGTTGGGCTTTTTAAACCCAGAAACGACAAAATCCGCACAGGCGGGTTTTGTCGACGCTTCGAAGTGGTGCGCCGGGGTAAGTTGAACTGTTATTTCAACTCATTGAAATTATTAATATAAAATTTATTTTTTGTTGTTCTGGAATACCAATTGGAATACCGCCTATCCGGAAAGAGGTGCAGCTCCGTCTAATCAACACTCCCATCTTTTGGGGGCTCATCTGCCTCGAGCCCGCACATTAATGTTTTCTAGTAGTTTCTGCATAGCGCATTCGGAGCCCGCCGGCTGACACACATTGCGGATGAGGTTGAAATGATGGATACTGTTTTTATGTACAGTATTTAATTTTTTGACGACTCGTTGTGACTAGGCTTGGGGCAGTCGGCAAGGGTGATGCGAGATTTGAGCTTCCCTGACGCTGGTGGGGACATTTTGCCACTATCGGCGGTAGAGGTTATCCTGCCCGACCCGCATGACCGTACTGCCTATTTGGTAGACGTTTGCCCATCTTCAAGGAAGTAGTTAGGAATGCACGAGACGCTGAGAATAAAAATTGACTTTTTGAAGGAGCGTCAACGGCCAGCTGAAATTTTTCAGGCTATGAGTAGTTATATTGAGGCCTACGAAGCGATAGGCCAAGTCATGGTCGGGAGCCTCGGTGCGCAGGGAGAATTTGCTCTTCGGCTTGAAGATGTCGAAACTGGTTCAGTTGCTAGTGTGCTAAAGGCCGTTCCTGGACGCCTCAAGGGATGGTTCGAGACTGCTGTTTTCGAATCAAGCATGAAATTAGCGGAAGACCTAGCGGGTCTCGAAAGTACCACTACTGAAGAAGAGGTCGATCAGCTAGCGTCAGGAGTTGAAGCTGAACTAGCTAAGTTTAATGATGAACAAATGTTTGCCCCAAAAATTGATCGAAAAGCTTTTGCACACGCATTGAATAAATTGTCAGAAGCAAATAAGAGGCTTCTTCCTGAGGAGAGCGCTTCGGCCAGCATCGTTGAGTCGGAAAATATCACAGCTATCAATACTCACTGGCGTTTTAACGCGAATCCCAAAGAGATGTTTCAAGGGACGACTGAAACTAAAGGCTGCGTGGATAAACTTTACGTCAGAGCGCCAGTCAACATCGGTAAAGGAGCTTGGGCTATGCTCAGCGCCAGTACGAACAATCGCTACAATGCCAAGATCACTGACTTGCCGTGGCTTGAGCAGTACCAGGATGGCTCTATAGCACCTATTGGTCCCAGAGACGTTATGGAGGCTGAGGTTTCAATTGAAATTTACTCTCCGCCTCCGGGGAAAGGTAAACCCTTCATCTCGGGTGCGAAAGTCGTAAGAGTTTTGCAAATTCACCGCGATGTCGGATTACAGCATGAAACAAAACCTCTCTTCTAAAAAACGAAATACGATGTGGGCGGAGCTTTTTTCCGAGTACATCTTCATAGTCACGCCTTTTGTCTTTCTTGTGGCAATCAAACTGTATACATCGTCTTGGAAAGAAATCTTATTAGCGCCTGACTGGTCGTTAGTGTCCTGTATTATTTTTGGCCAGATTGCAGTGAGAATGTCTCGATCTGCAATCAAACATCGCGCCGCGGATGATACGCAGTTTGGGCTATACTCGGCAAAGCGATTCTTCTTAGTTGCAATGTCTTTGCTATTTTATTTTGGGATGGTGGCGCAGCCCACAATATATCTTGGGTGGGGGCAACTGGTTTTATTTTTAATGGCTAGTTATTTTCATTTTAAAGACGGTCTTGCTGCTCGAATTCTTGAGGGGGGCGTCAAAATTTAGTTTTATCTTGGGTCGCGTACATGTGCGGACTGATGATGACTAGGGTGAATAGGGCCACAAGCGAATCGTTGGTACTGAATATCTGCAAGGCTGCAACCAAGGCCTTCGGGGGGTCTAGTCATGCGTTTTTGGGCTAGCAGACTCTGAAGGTGGCCAAAGAATTCTGCCCCAAATGATGGCATCCACCTTATCATTCGGCTCTTTGCCAGCTGGATGACGAGAGGCTTCATGATTAACGATGCCAAAACCATAGCGGAGCTGCGAGTGCTATTCGGTTATCTCGGTGAGCAACTGCGGGGCTGGTGGCAGAACCAGTTTTCCAGTTCTCTAACCGCTGCATTTTTGAGCTGGTGTTCACCTGTTCAGTCGATCAAAAGGGAGCGAAAGTAATGCTTGGACTGACTCTGAGAGAGGAGTTTCGAGGTAAGCGCCTCAGAGGGACAGCCATTGAGCTCTCCAACGATACAAATACTGGCGCAACTCAGGTTGCAGCCACGCAGTTCCTAGAAATCACCTACCCGACGCACGACCTGCTGAAAGGCGTCGAGGCCGTCGGCCCAAACCAAGGTCGACCGGTGGTTGTGATCGGCGAACGAGGTCTCGGTAAGTCGCACTTGATGGCCGCGCTTTACCACGCGGTGAATGACCCAACCTCTACAGGCGCATGGCTCAATTCCTGGGCGACAACCTTGGGTGAACCACAGATCGGCAAGATCGCTCTTCGCAGCGAAATGCTCGTGCTCGGCGAAAGCCTGCATCGCCAGCGCTACAAGTTTTTATGGGATTTGCTTTTCGAGCGTCACCCCCACGGCACCTACATCAAGGGTAAGTGGGAAGGCATGGGCGCCGCGAAGACCGATATCCCATCCGACAAGCTGATCCTTGAGCTGTTGCAGCACACTCCTACGATGTTGCTTCTGGACGAATTCCAGACATGGTTCGACGGCCTGACAAACACCAAGCAGTATCCTTGGAAGAACTGGGCGTTCAACTTCATCCAGATATTGTCGGAGATCGCCAAGGAGCACCCCGAACTGCTAGTGCTGGTCATCTCAGTACGCAATGGCGGCAGCGACGCCTATCAACAGGTACACCGCGTTAATCCGGTCACCATTGATTTCAAGGCTGGCGGCAACGCCGAGCGCATCCAGCAGGATCGTCGGCGGATGCTGCTGCACCGGCTGTTCGATAACCGCTTGCAGATTCCAACGACCAATATCGAAGCCTTGGTAGCCAAGCACATCGCCGAGTACTTCCGCTTGCTGGACGTGCCGCCATCTGAGCAGGATCGCAAACGCAAAGAGTTCAACGAATCCTGGCCCTACGCCCCCCACCTACTGCGATTGCTCGAAGAGCAAGTGTTGATTGCGACGGACGCACAGGAAACGCGCGACATGATTCGCATCCTGGCCAACCTTTACAAGAGTCGTGGCGAGCTTACGCCTGTTCTTACTGCTGCTGATTTTCGGCTGGATGACGATGCGTCTGGCATCGGTGCGCTGCTGGACTCAGTATCAAACGAACACCACCGCACGCTGCGCTCCAAGGCGCAGCAGAACATCATCTCGGTCACGGAAGCCGTACCGACGCACGCTAGTATCGTCCCTCATCTGCAGGAAATTGTGGGGGCGCTGTGGTTGCGCTCGATTGCTGTAGGCAATCTAGCCGGTGCCGAGCCTGTGACGCTGCAAGCAGACATCACGCGCGATACGCCCATCGACGACAACGCCTTCCAAGTGGAATTGGCCACCGTCGTAGAGAACAGTTTCAACATCCATCAGGATGGCCTTCGCCTGGTCTTCCGTGAAGAAGAGAACCCGCAGGCCAAGTTGATGGCTTGTGCACGCAACGACAAACTGTTTTCTGATGGATCCGATCTTGTGCAGCTTGCCAAGGAAGTTCGCTACGTCATCGGCGGCACCGAAGAAGTAGCCAAAACTTTCCGTGTGATCGCACTGCCGAAATCCTGGCAGTCGGACCCTTGGTCGTCGCTCGACGAGTCGGAACAGCCGGAGCGCTGGGATAACCGCCTGCCAATCCTCGTTCTTCCTGAAGAGCCGGACAACACTGATCTGCGCCTTGGTCTCTGGATCAAAGATCATCTGCAAAAGCGCCGCAACACCATTCGCTTCCTGCTGCCGCGCTCTGGCTCATCGAATGCATTTCAAGATCGCGATCTGCTGATCCTCGCTCGTGCTGAAATGAAGGCATTGGAATGGAGTGGTCAGAGCTCCGAGTACAAGAAGCTGCACACAAAATATCAGGGCGAGCTTCGCGACATTCTGAAAAAACGCTTTGATCGCTTTGCCGTACTCCATCGCTGGAATTTCACCGACCCAAGCCAGTGCATATTTTCCGTCGAGAGTTTGAGAAAAGAGGGTGCACAGATTCCCGAGGGCATTGAGGAGGCTCTGGTCAATGATCTATTTGTGCCTGAAGACTTCGACGACCTAGTGCAAGAGGCAGCTAGTGATAACTCAGCGGTTGGCAAGCTACTGCGAGAATTGCAAGAGCCGCGTCCCGCAGGCCAAGACTGCATTCCTTGGCTGGGTGAAACCTCAATGAAGGACCGTCTGCTGCGTCTTTGCGCGCGGGGCAGGATCGCCATCAATGTGCGTGGCATGGAATTCCTGCAAGCGCAGCCGGGGGAAGATGAGGAAACAGCGTGGCGGCGGCTGCGCTCCAAGCTTTCCTATACCGGACGACAGCTCGACGAAGTATTTGTGATGGAGCCTTCAGCCATGCTCACAACGGGTGGCGCAACCCCTCCTCTGGTGTCGTCTGCGGGAGACTCCTCTGGCGGTGGTCTCTTTCGCGGCGCTGGCATCACACCATCGACTACTCCTCCCGGCGGTAGCAATGCTCCCTCCGGCGGCTTCACCTCCAATCCGCCCAGCGGAGGAGGAATTTTTGGTGGCGAACCAAACATCAACGCCGGCGGCAAGCCGCGCATCGCATTGAACAACCCGGCCACCTCGGCTCTAAATCTTATTGGTAAGCTTGAAGGCTGGGGTATTGGCCCAGCATCATCAGTACACGCGGTACATCTCAGCTCCGTGAGCAACGCAAACGGTCGCCTCGTCGAGGCATTGAAAATCGTCGGAGATGCTACTAGCGAAGTATCGATCAAGGTGTCTGCCGCGACCGGTGCCCAGCTTAAGGAATTACTCAAAAAGTTGCCCGACGGCATGACCTTTGATCTCAGTCTTGAGAAGGAAGACAACTGATGGCCCTCGACGCAGAGGTACTGCACAGCTTGACCAAGGGCCCCGCTGAGGATGCTTGGCGCGTCATCATCAACAAGACGATTGAGATCGCATCCAATCCGCTGACCGCTGGCAATGCGCCAAGTGAGGTCGCCAAACGAGACCGTGAAATCGGTGCGCTGGATCACTTCCTATCTTCTGGCGGATGGGATCTTTGGCAAGCGTTCGGCAGTACGGTGGAGCGCACCTCGGACAGGCTTGCACGCTGGTGGGGCGAACCTGGGTATGGCGGCGGCAGCGCCAAAGCAGTCCTGATCCTCGATGGCTTGTCACTGCGCGAGCTCCCTTGGTTGTTGCAGGGCGCGAAGGAGCGCGGCTTTACCTTGCACGAGGTCACGGCCAATGCGTCCGAGTTGCCCGGCGAAACCAATGAATTTGCTCGCGCCTTGGGCTTTAGCAGCCGCAGTCAATTGCAGAATAACGGTGGTGGTATGGCTCATCGCCTTCAACCAGCCTATACCGAGAGTGTCGATATGCCCTGGAAAGACTGCTCCAGGTTGGTCGATACTTCGCCGAATTGGGTGTTCTGGCATCACTGGCCAGACAGTAAGCTGCACGATGGTGCAGGCGCAGGTCAGGGGCTCGATACGCTGACGCGCGATGCTGCCGAGCAATTGAGCAGCGACGATTTTTGGGCTTTTGTGGAGCGCTTGGCGACTGGGCGGCGGTTGGTTATTACCTCCGATCACGGTTACGCCGCTACGGGTTACTTCCCAGATGCGGATGGCGAGGTTGGTCAGTTTCTCAAAAAAACTTTTTCCAGCGGGCGCAGCAAAGCGGGCACCGGTCTTACGCAAGAAGACTGCGGCCCCTTCGTGCCACCCGTGGCGATGCAAATTAACAGCCCCCATGGCGCTTACCTTCTCGCCCTTGGCCGCTGGAAGTGGAAGAGCCAAGGTGGTTACCCGACGTTGACGCACGGCGGCCTTTCGCTGCTTGAAGTGCTGTCACCGTTTGTTGAACTCTCTCGAAATAATCCAGTTAGTTAAAGGCGGCGCGGCATGGCAAGCAAAAAAGAACTCCTGGCGCTAGAAGTCGCTAAAGCTGTCGGTGCAGGCAAAGCCGTTGCGATGGAGACGGTCGATTTCAACGACCCGAATCGCCCCCTGACTTGTTTGGAAGTCGACTTCCCAATCCTGCCGGTCAATCAGGTCGCGATCATCGAGGGCAACGCGGGCAAGCCGATCTACCAGATGTCGAAGTGGTGGGCGCGGCGACGCTCTAGCGTATTTCGCTCGATGCTGATTGCGGCAGCGACCAAAGCGCCAGAAGACAAGTCTCATGCAGCGAAATTGGTGTGGGACAACTACTACGCTAACCACCAGAAAAAAGGCGCATTCAAACACTTGAAGGTGGCGGACATCTTCATGGGCGGCGGGACTACTTTAGTAGAGGGCTCGCGCCTCGGGATGCAGATGGTCGGTAATGATCTGAACCCGGTGGCATGGTTCGTTGTGAAGCAAGAGCTCGCCAATGTCGATCTGGAGGAGGTGAAGCGTCTGCTCGCCGACGTTGAGGCTGAGGTCAAGCCGCAGATAATGCCGTACTACTACTGCGACGGCCCCAATAATGAAAAAGGGGAATGGACGCACCTGCCAAGTAAGCGGGTGATGGCGGAAGACTTTGATCCGTTAAGCCTGACAATTGAGCAACGGCCCGATTATGCCTACGAAGGCCCGGAGATTATCTACACCTTCTGGGCCAAGCATGGCCCCTGTCAGGTAACAGGCTGCGGACATCGTACTCCCATCATGAGTAGCCCTGTGATGGCGGTGAAGACAATCAGCGTCAAATATTGGGAGCACTCTTGCAGCAAGTGCAATGTTGATTTCGACGTTGAAGAAAATGCGGCACGCATGGCCCCCGATGTACCGCTATATGTCGCGCCGGGCGAATATCCGTATTCAACGCTCGACCCAAAGCGCGGTGTGCTTTGTCCGCACTGTGACCACATTGAGATGGTTAAACTCGGCAAGGGAAAGAAAAAGAAGGTTGAACTCAGCTTGATTGTGCATCCGCAATGGCTTGCAGGGAGCGCACAGCAAAATGCCAATGGTCAACCCTTCGGCGGTTCTGCACAGGACGACGTGGCATCCTCTACCCTTTGGAGTCAAGAGCGTGCAGCCAAGATTCGCCTATTGGAAGTACGCGGTAAGTTGCCTGAAGAGGTGACATGCCCCGAAACCAAAATCACGTTTAAGACTAATGTCGGGACAGTACCCAAGAAATCAAACTACGCATGCAGTGCCTGCGGCACCGTGCAGAGTGTGCTGACCACGATTAAGGCAAGTGGAAAAGTGGGGCCAATGGCTGCTTATGCCGTCCAAGGCTATGCCCCTAAACGGAATTCTGCTGGCATGCCGTACAACGGCCGTTTCTTTGCACCGTTCGATACGGTGCACGCTCAGCAGCACGACGCAGCAGCTAAAGAGTGGGACGCTCGTAAAAACTCTGACTTGGCTGAATATTGGCCTCGTAGTGAAGTTCCGTTCGGGTTCATGACGCACATGAACAATGGTGGAATACCGAACCACGGCTTTACTCACTGGTGGACTATGTTCAATCCACGCCAGATGCTGGTGCATACGCAGTTGCTCAAGTCAATTATAACCACAGGGTCTTATGATTGGCCTGTTCGCGAATATGTCCTCGGTGCATTTCAGCAATATCTGAGAAATCAAAACTCATTTTGTTTTTGGGACATTGGGTACGACAAGCTTGTCCCTCACATGAGTAACAATAACTACCATCCGAAGAACAATGTTGTAGAGAACTGCGTATTTGCTTCGCTAGGCCGTGGGAATTGGGCATCCTGTATTGAGGGAATTTTGGAAGGAGGGGAGTGGGCGAAGCGCCCATGGGAAGTCGTTAGCAATGAGAGCCTTCAAAGGCGCGCTTCTCACTTGTCTGGTCAGGTTACCGGTAAGAGTGAAAAAGTGTTTCTAGGTGACCCAGTAGGTGATGTTACTGTGCATCAAGGCTCGTCGACGGACCTTAACCAGCTCGCCTCTGGAAGCTTGGATTTGGTCATTACCGATCCTCCATTCGGTGGTCTGCTGCATTATTCCGAATTGGCTGACTTCTTTTACGTTTGGCTGCGGCTAGCGCTTAAAGACAAATATCCAGAGTATTTCAATGCCGAGTACACGCCCAAATCACTTGAGGCGGTCGCCAACCGGGCACGTGAGCCGGAAGACCCGGATGGCTTCTACCAGAGGCTACTAACGCAGTGTTGGCGAGAGGCTCACCGCATTCTGAAACCAAGCGGTCTTCTTGCGTTTACCTTCCACCACAGTGAGGACAAGCCTTGGGTGGCCGTGCTGGAGTCGCTCTTTGATGCTGGTTTTTACCTTGAGGCCACATACCCTATTCGATCAGACGAGACAAAAGGAGACGGAGCGAAGCCAGGAACGTTTGGTTCCCAAACCATCGAATACGACATCATCCACGTCTGCCGTAAACGCACGGAAGAGCCCAAACCAGTGAGCTGGGGTCGGATGCGTCGCGAAGTGATGGCGGATGTGCGGCAATTGCAGGCGATGCTGGAAAACCACGTCAAGGAAGGCTTGCCTGCGGCCGACATCCAGGTAATCCGGCGCGGCAAGGCGCTGGAGTATTTCTCGCGCCACTACGGCAAGGTCTACGTTGATGAGGGCCGTGCGATTTCCGTCAAGGAAGCGCTCGTCGGTATCAATGAGCTCATCGACGATGATGCGGACAAAGGCAAGGAGCCACCGCCGGTGAATGCGGAGCCCATGTCTAGGCAGTTTCTACGCACCTTCGATGGCAAGACCGAACTCGCCCGTGATCAGTTACAGAAGTTCCTTAAGGGGTCAATCACCACGCCAGATGAATTTGAGCAGCGCGGCTGGTGTAGCGAGAAAAAGAAGATTTTCACGCTAACCGATCCTCTTGATTTTGCGCGCGATTGGCAGGGCAAGCATAAACGGAAACTCACCTCCGATCTTGATCAGGCGCTGGTGTTGATCGGTGCCTGCTATGACGGTAGCGGCATCAATGCCTCGGATACCCTCAAGAACGAAAACTTCAAACCCCACGTGGCCTTGAAGCCGCTGCTTGAATGGCTGTCTCGTCGCGCGGTCAATCCATCTGCTCGCAATGCAGCATCGCGAGCTGTATCGATCTTCAATAATTGGGCCGCAACACAAGCTCCCAAGCCGCAACAGGGATCGCTGTTTGAGGAGTATGGAGAATGAAGCAAATACGCGACACCGTGTGGCAAAGACGTGGCACGAGCTGGATGTGGGATGCTAAAGCGCTAGCACAAGTCGGCACCGCCAGCGAGGTATGGAGCTTGCGCCAATTTGTGCAGGCGACCGGACATTGGCCGGAAGACTTGCCTAGCAATGATAACAATACCATGGTGGTGGGGGGGCTGGATGGTTGCCTAGATTTGCTCACCCCTACGGATGCCGAAAGCTGGCTGGCTTCTGAGATGAAGGACGCCATTCTGTCCTTTCAGGCGTTTTACGACGGACAAGCAGCATTGATTTTTTGGTTGCCGTCTGGCGCGGGCCGCATTACATCCAACTCTGCCACTGATGCGGTGAGTTGGCGCTGTGCTCACCCCAATGCCAATGAGCGCATCGACTTTGGTCGGGTGTTGTGGGGGGAAGCGCACGAATACCCCCAAGAAATTTTGCTGTGTGAAGGCGCAAAGCCTTCTGGGCTCTTTCACCTGCGGATTACTTGAGGCTTCGATGACAGATCAGTCTCAATTCCATCCCGGAGAACGGATCACCCATCACGAATACGGTCAAGGCGTTATTCTTGACGCGGAGCGTGAAGGCTATCTGCGAGCATTTTTTGGCGTCGGTGAGCGCCGAGTCCCGCTTGGCTCAATTCGCCGCGAACTCTCCCGAACCGAGCGCATCTTACGCGCGGTGGACGGCAGCACTGACCGTGCACGCAAGGCGTGGCTGTCATATGAGGCGCACGCACTACCAGTGATGGAGAGTGCGTCGGCGCTGACCTCGGCCAAGATTGATCTCCTCCCACATCAGGTGGTGCTGACCCACCGAATTGCCACTGCATCGCCACGCCGTTACCTGATTGCAGATGAGGTGGGCCTGGGCAAGACCATTGAGACTGCGCTGATCTTGCGGGAGCTGGCAAGCCGCGGGGAGCTGAGTCGTGCAATGATGGTGGTGCCAGCCGGGCTGGTGAATAACTGGCACCGCGAACTCAACGAAGTCTTTAACCTCGACTTCGAAGTATTCGGCTCCGAGGGTGATATCACCGACCGCAAAACCAACGCCTTTGCCAAACACGACCGTCTGATCGTGAGTATAGACACTTTGAAGCGCTCCGCGCGTATCAAGCGCCTATTGGATGCACCACGCTGGGATCTGGTGGTGTTCGACGAGGCACACCATCTCACTGCCTACCGCACCGGCGGTAAGGTGAGAAAGACCGAGAACTACAAGTTGGCAGAAGCGCTGAAAGACCATTCGCGCGACTTGATGCTGTTGTCAGCCACACCGCACCAGGGAAATCATTTCCAGTTCTGGATGCTCGTGCAACTTCTGAACCCAACGTTGTTCAGTAGCCCGGAGGAAATGCTGGAACATCGGCACCGTCTCAATACAGTGATGTTCCGCCGCACCAAGGCCGATGCCTGCCAGCCGGATGGTTCGCCGCTGTTTGCACGTCGCTGGGTGCATACCGAGTCTTTCTTGATGGGCGATGAGGAGCGGAGATTCTACGAGAAGCTACGCGAGTATTTGGAGGATGGATTCGACCTTGCGCGCCGTCAGGGTGGTCAGGGGCGAGCCCTCGGTTTCTTGATGGCAATCTTCCAGAAGATTGCCGCGTCGAGCTTTGCCGCCGTGAGGCGAACGCTGAAGCGTCGTCTCTTGATGCTGACGTTGCACGAGGCATTGCTGCGGGACAAAGATCTGGACATTGAAGGGCGTGACCGTCTGACCGATGCAGCGCGCGAACTGATTCATGAAGAGTTCAATCTTGCGTGTGACAGTATAGGGCGCAGCGAGGTCGACCGTGTGCTGGCCGATCTTAAGCATCGGTTGGTCAAAAAACTGGATGAAGAAGCGCTGGAGCTTGCCTCCGACCCTTACGGCAGCGAGTATTCGGCCGCATACGCCGAGGAAGCTGCATCGGCTGTCGTGGAGCTGCACCTTCCTGAGGAACGACTGCGAATTGGCGATCTGCTCAAGGTATTCCCGCAACAGCGCGAGACGAAGATGCAGAAGCTACTCGACGGCCTCGGCATTTTGTGGCGACAGAACCCGAATGAAAAAATCGTGGTATTCGCCACCTATCTAGGTACGGTGGATTTGATCGCCCGGGAAATCAATCAGACTTTCCCCGGGCAGGGTGTGGCGGTGCTGCGAGGTGGCGATCATGGAGCCAAGATTGCGGCAGAGCGCCGCTTTCGTCAGAAAGACGGCTCTCGCGTGCTAGTGTGTACTGCTGCTGGTCGTGAAGGAATCAACCTGCAATTTGCGCGTATCCTGTTCAACTTCGACCTACCATGGAACCCAATGGACGTCGAACAGCGTATCGGTCGCATCCACCGCTACGGGCAGAACCATACGGCGCAGGTTTACAACTTAGTCCTTTCGGACACCATTGAGGGGCGGATTTTTCTGCTACTGGACGAAAAGTTGACAGAGATCGCCAGGGCCGTTGGCAAGGTCGACGACCAAGGCAATGTAGCTGAAGATCTGCGTGCGCAGATTCTTGGCCAACTTTCAGAGCGGCTCAACTATGACCGTCTGTACCAAGAGGCGCTATCAGACCCTGAATTGAAGCGGACACAGGTGGAGCTTGAAGCTGCCCTGTCCAATTCGCGCGAAGCACGACAGGTAGTGTTCGATCTATTCCAAGACCTAGAAGGCTTCAGTCTTGACGACTACAAACCTTTTTCCGATGTGTCGTCGAGCCTGGATCGGTTGGTACGCTTCATGTCTGCGGCTGTGGCGGATCGACAGCAGCGGTTAGTTAAGGTTGACGACGAGAGCTACGAGCTCGTAACCAATGATGGAGTTCGCCGCGCCCAGTTCACCTTGAATCGTGAGACTGCTACAAGTCACGACAATGTTGAACTGATGGGACTGGATCATCCGTTGGTACAAGAAGAGCTGGGCCGCTGGCGCAGTGTTCCCCCTGAAGAAATTGGTATTGCAGTTATAGGGGATGTTGAAGCGCCGGTGCTGTTGTCACTCTGGATAATCGAAACGTCAGCCGGAAACGGTGAGCGTCGTGTGGTTGTGCAGCCTATTGCCGTCACGCAGGATGGCGCGCGGGTGCCTGCATTAGAACGTCAGTCTGAACGCTATTTGCATGCACCAACCATTAAGCCGAAGTTTTCATCGGAACAACGGCTTAGCCTTTTTTCAAGTGTTGTAGAGCCAACGTTGCAACGAGAGCTCAAGCACAAAGGTGCTGTGAATAGTAACGGCAGTTATGCTGCTGAGCTCATTGGTTATGTAGAGATCTTAGCTCCAGAGACGCTATGCTGAAAGTAACATTGATCGGGATCGACAGAAGTGAGTGTATTTAAATAGGAGTTGGTCTGGATTTCATCTTAATGCCACGATGCTGTCTGGAGGCCAAGTGCGAAATATTTAATACGAAGGCATGAGGCTAAATGGGCTGTATGAATGGAACCCTATAGCCAGTGTCCAGGCAACTCAATCCCGTAGTTTTTAGCCACGCTCTTCAAAGTCTCAATGATCTCGGTATGTCGAGCCTGGTCAGTGGAATGCCAGCTGGCCCGGTTAATTAGCAGAATCCGCAGCTCTCCCAGATTGTACATGCCCAGGCGATGGAAGTTGCCCCAGCTGGGAATGCCAAACAGGTTGTATATGACTACGGTAGCGTCCCGTTCACTAGCTAGCCGCTTATCGCCAGTCAGCTTTTCGGCGGCTTCTTCGGCTTCGTCACGGTCTTCGTAGGTGTTGAGTAGTTTCATGGCTCTTGGATGCAATAGTGGCGGGGGCGAGGATTGTGCCCGAGCAGAAGCTGCTATGAATAGGCAAAGGGGCCAAAGGACACGAAAAAAATCGACTCCGATGCGCTGGCTTTAGTGCTGTTCGGTAATGCGTAGGTAGGGTTCGATGAACGGCCGATGGGCGAATGCATGGAGATTACGCATATGTCATGGCATGGTTATAAAGGATTTGGTCGAAATTTGACATGCTAGTTGAGTGACTTCTCAACGGAAAAAAATAGACCTTCCCGTTGGTCGTCTGCTGAAGGGGCTCGCGCGATCCAAACCCCGTGGGGCGATGAGTTCGCTCCGGTAATAAAGGAGGGAGGGCGTTGCGCAGAGACTTGGCTGGAAGGCTCATCATTACCGCTATGGTGGGTGCTGTCTCAGAACCGAAAACGTCATCGTCCAGGTGATCCACATGAGGCATTTGAAGCCGGTTTTTTGCTGCGGTTGCAGCAGGCGCTGATTATGCGGCGTGAGGCAGTCACTTCCCAATCAACCCTCTTTGATGCCTGAGCTTGTAATTGAGGTTTAAGATTTGCTTTTCCCGCCAAACCCTCCGATCAAGCGATCTTTGATCGCGCCGACCGGAGGGTTCACTCGCTTTTTCTCGGAGCCAGTTTGTTCCACTTTCCCATTTTCAAATTTGATTAGCGTCACGTTTGCTTTCACCTGTCAGTAATCCCCCCGCGATTCCCATCGAGCGCAGCGCCATTCAGCGTGTGCGAATCTTTTTGTTGGGCATTGATGTAGGTGTGGTGACAGCGGCGACAGCGGCGACAACCGACGTAGAGCGTGGCCTGGAGCGTGGCGACAGAAGTAGCGACAGTCGCCACCTTCTGAGCTCATTGGTTTGACGCTTGACCTCTTTTTCGAGCGGGTATAAAAATTGGCGCACGGATCGCTGTCGTTGACAGCACCTGCCCAGGTAGCCAGAACCTTCAAGGCTACGCCACTTGTCTGGTGGTTCTCCCGAAGTGCGATTAGCGTCCGGCGGCTCGCACAGTCACTCCCCAAGAGTGATGGATGCCTACTCAGCTGATCTGCCCACTGCGGCAGACGATGGACCTACCTCGCTGCGTTGCAGCAACCTCACCTTTTGGCACACTTCGCTGCGCCAGACCGCGCCCGTCTCTTTCTCCTGGAAAGAGACGGGCGCTCGTACCACTGCTGCAGGCCACGTCGTACTGGGCATTGCCGCAATTCTCCTCGTGACAATCGGCCTGACAAATCCGATTCGTCGCCATCCGCAACGACACAGGCACCGGTGCCGCAGCCTATGGAAAAGCTGCACCTGACTGACAGTCAGGCATGCCCCAGATGTCGATGTTGTTGCCTTATCCCACCCAGGATCTCCAGGTGCCGAACTCGTCAGTCGGCACAGCCTCCACCCGCCCGTATCTTAGGATGCGTCTAAGGAGGCCAGATTCATGGAGTCATGCCCTTGCTCCCGGTCGTAAGGAGCCGTCGTTCCGCGTCAGTGAACACCTCACAGGCCGCAGGGGCCTTGATCCTTGATAACACTCAACAGCCGTGGCGGCACTACGTGAGGACAACCAGCAATGAACGAGGAGAGGGCCCATGCAGCAGTTAGACCCGAGGCTTGAACTACCACAATCCCCTCGACCGCTGATTGAGTCGAACCCCGTGCCCCATCCCTATCCCGTGCAGGCACTGGGTGGGATTCTTGGGCCTGCGGTTGAGCGCATGGCCGAGGTCATCGGCGTGCCCCAGGCACTGGCCGCGCAATCAGTGTTGGCTGCCTCGGCGCTGGCCACTCAAGGTCATGCGGGCTTACAGCTCGACGGAAGAAATTATCCCCTGTCGCTGTACCTGATCACGGTGGCCGCGTCCGGTGATCGCAAGACCGCGGCAGACCGATCCGCACTGCTGCCGGCGCGCCAATGGGAGCGTGAACAGTGGCAACATTATCGTGAGCAGCTCTTTCGGTACCGTGCCGCGCAGCGACAAGCGCAGCGTATCAGTCCTGCCGATCCCGCCCCCACAAACAGCGTACCGCTCGAAGCGGAGCCTTCGGCCCCTCGGCTGATCACCACAGACCCGACGATCGAGGCCCTGATCAAGGGGCTCTGCCATGATTTGCCGAGCATGGGCCTGTTCTGTGACGAGGGGGGACAATTCCTTGGTAGCAGCACCATGAGTCGGGATAACCGTTTGAAAGCGGTTACGACCTTGTCGTCACTCTGGGACGATAGCCCGATTGATCGTGCTCGCTCTATGGCAGGCGAAAGCCTACGAGCATATGACCGACGCCTGAGCCTGCACCTGATGCTGCAACCGTATTTGGCCATGCAGTTACTCAGTGACCCGTTGCTGCAGGGGCAAGGCATTCTAGGGCGCTGCTTGATGACCTGGCCAACCAGTCTAGCCGGGCAACGTAGCTACCAAGCTGTCGACTTGTCCAAAGACGCCGCCCTCAAGCGCTATCATCACCGCCTCTCGGCTCTGTTTTATCAGCCTTGGTCACTTTCCGCTGACGGAGCCTTGCAGCTGTCAAAGCTGAGTCTCAGTCCGCTGGCGCGTCGTCGTTGGATTGATTTGCATGATGCTATTGAAGCTCAGTTGGGGGAGTTTGGCGAGCTGGCCAGCGTACGGCCCAGCGGATCAAAGGCAGCCGATAACCTGCTGCGTGTCGCCAGCATCCTTGCCGTGGTGGAGGAGAACAGCGTCGTGGAGGTCGACCACATCCAACGGGCCTCGACCTTAATTGGCTATTACCTTACCGAGATCCAGCGCCTGACCGAACAGGAACCGGTGTGTCGGGTAAAGGAAGAAGCAGATCGGCTGCTGCGCTGGCTCAAGGTCAAAGATTGGAAGCGTTTTAGTATCCGGGACCTGAATCGCAATGGTCCCCGCTTTGCCCGCAAGAGCAGTCGTCATGCCGCCAAGCTGCTGGTCGAGTTGATTGATCATCAGTGGTTGATCACTGATGGCCACACCTTCGAGGTGCGCCATGTTTAATCTTGATGAAGCGCTGCGCAACCATCTGGCTCAGCGTCAAAAGGAGCCCAAAGCGCGATTTGTCGCCGCTACTGTCGCCACTTTGTCGCCACGCTCAAAACCAGGCAGGACAAGGGTTGTCGCCGCTGTCGCCAGCGTCGCCACCACCCATAAAGCTATCGCCTCTACGACAGCCATTATTCAATGGTTGAAAGAGGAGGGTGCGCATCTTTACGTCACCGACAACACGCTGTGTTTTCGCCCGACTGATTGGGCTCAATTCGCCGTCGTGAATGCGCACTGGCGAGCCCTTTTGCATGATCTCGCGGCAGTCGATTAGGAGTAGAAAAATGGCTCGAGTCGGTAAGCGAGCTGGGCGCAATTTCGGCTTCGGTCGCCAGCTCAGCTATGCCGGCCCGCAAGCCTTGAAAGATCTGTTTGGCGACGGCCATTTTGCTACCGTCAAAGCCCATAACGATCGCTGGCAGGCATTCGTGCAATGGTGTCGATCCGATGAAGGACCGGGACTCAATGACGCGCGCCAGATAGACCGCGAGATCCTCATGCTGTACGCCGTCCATGTGCGGGAGCAGGTTGATCAGGGCAGCGTCGGCATTGCCACCGCGCAGAACCGACTGTCCAGCGTGAACCGAACGATGGCCGCGCTGCGCGGTGATCAGTACGTCAAAATCCCCAGTCCGAGCAAGGCGCTGGGCTTGCAGCGCTCAAGCGTGCGTAGTGAGGCCCCACAAGGCCAAGACCGTGCGCAGGTCGAGTTGATCGCACGGGCACTGTCAGATCGTCAGCAATCTAGGGTGAGTGCCATTGTGCTCCTCGCCCGTGAGACTGGTATGCGCCTGCGCGAAGCGATCCTGGCCGATCTGCCCCGACTGCAACTTGAGGTTCGGCAACTGGGCAAGATCAACATCCAGGATGGCACCAAAGGTGGTCGATCAGGGGCCTCGGCACCGCGCTGGATTACGGTAACGGATCAAGTTCGCGATGCCCTGGATTGGGCCAGCGCGACCTCACCCAATGGTAGCCGGAATTTGTTGGCGCCCGACGAAAGCTACAAAGACTTTATGCGGGCAGTTGTGCGACCGGCACGGGACATCCTGCATGAGTATGGATTGAAAGGTTTTCATGAGCTGCGGGCGGCTTACGCCTGTGAGCGCTATGAGCAACTAATCGGCTTTCCTGCACCCGTTAATGGTGGTCGTGTTCATCAAGAGGATCGAGCACTCGATCAGCAAGCCCGTAAGCAGATCAGCCACGAGTTGGGACATAACCGCATCGATGTGGTGAGTGCCTACATCGGAGGCCGGCGATGACGGCCGAGTTCGACATAGCGTTGTTCCTGCGCCCCGTGCTCAAAGGTGCACATGCCACGCAGCAGCGGCACATCAGGCAAGCAGAAAGGATGCACGAGGTGATTCGTGAACGCTGGGGTTGCGCGACTCCGTGGTCCTGGAGAGAAAAGCACGTGAGATGGTTTCTGGAGCACTATTTGCGATGCTCAGCTCCAGCTACCATCTACTACTACAAGTTAACAGCAGGGTTGATCCGCCGTAGAAAGGCAAAAATCGTGGTTGCCTGATAGACCTTTAAGCGTGAGCCCCTGAGTATGGGAATGCGGAGCCTTCCCATACTCAGGGGCTTGCCTGAAAAAGCGTAGGCATGCCAGAGATCTGGCAACTGTCGTCACTCCTTTCGCCCTACTATACGACACGGATCGTAGCCGGTGGCGCGTACCTTTTGGATGTTCAGCGAATCGGTATGACGTTGCGATCTCTGGTTTGATTGATAGCCGATGCCGACAGGCTGCCGGTGGCCGCCTTCTGGATATGTTCACTCCACCAAGCCATCATCGGACGCCGGCGTTCGATGTAGTCAGTCCTGTTGTAGGCGCTACGAACTTCGTCCTTGTCGACATGCGCCAGCGCGACCTCGATCAGTTCCGGATCCCAGCCATGCTCATTCAGGATGGTGCTCGCCATCGAGCGCAAGCCGTGGCTGACTAGACGGTCCTGAAAGCCCATGCGCTTCAACGCCATGTTGGCGGTCTGGCTATTGGCATGGGTGCGGGGGTTTCTATCTGAGGGGAACACGTACTCTCTGTTACCACTGAGTTGCTTGAGCGTTTCCAGTAACGAAAGTGCCTGGTCGGTGAGGGGGATTGTGTGCGGGCGACGCTTTTTCATGCGCTCTGGCGGAATGGTCCAAATGCGCTTGTCGAAGTCGATATCTGCCCATCGTGTGGTGGCTGCTTCGGCAGGGCGGGTCATCGTGTGCAACTGCCATTCTATCAGGCAGCGGGTCGTGCGCTTGATGCTGGCATTCGCGATTTCCATCATGAGCTCGGGAAGCTCCTCAGGTGGTAGCGCAGCCATGTTCTCTTTCTTGGGTTTCTTGAACACCGCCCGAATTCCATTGAGGGGGTTCGCAAATATCAGCCCGGAGTTGACCCCGTAGGTCATGATCTCGTTGAGTCGTTGACTCAATCGTTTCACGGTTTCGAGACTCCCTTTGGCCTCGATTGGGCGAAGGATCTTGATAACCATCGGAGCAGTGATTTGAGAGAGCGGCGTTGTTTTCATGCTTGGGAACACATGGAGCGTCAGCGATCTCCAAATGTCTTCGGCGTAGGCTTTGGTTACGGAGTCTTTCTTCAGCTCGAACCAGGCGGTGGCCACTTTCTCGAACGTGTGTTCAGTCTCAGCAAGTTTGGCTTGCCTTACCTCATCACGCTGGGTTTTGGGATCAGTGCCCAAAGCGAGCAGCTCACGCGCCTCTGCTGCTTTCTTCCGGTCGTTAGCTAGCGAGAGATCGGGGTATGGACCAAGCGCCATATTGATACGGCTTCTGGTCAAGGGCTCGCGGTAATTGAAATTCCACATCATTGAGCCGCTCGCGCGAACTCGAAGCTGTAAGCCATCGCCGTCGCTGAGGACGAAATCTTTACCAGTTGCCTTGACCGCCTTGAGCTGGCGATCGGAGAGGCGGGTTGCGTTAGTAGGCATGGGGCTACCTCCAGCACCGTTTTGGTATCCTGAAAATAGCATTTGGTAGTCCGGGATACCACCTGGGATACCAAAGCAGCTGGAACTCAGAAAACCTCCAAAGCTCCCGTAAGCGCTGAAATCCCCGTATTTACTGGATTTCAGGCACAAAAAAAGACGTCCATGGACGTCTTTAGATGATGAAGTGGTGGAGCCGGGGGGATTTGAACCCCCGTCCGCCAGTACTCCGCTGTCGGTACTACATGCGTAGCCGTTTCTATTAAGTTAACCCTCAGCGACCCGAAGGGCAGGGTGCTTTGGGCGAGTTGTGTAAGTTTTAGCCGCTTCGTCCACAACGTACTGCACGGCGATTCTGTTCTATATGACAATCACTTTGGGTTTACAGACATCCCCTGGTGATTGCTGGACCCGAAGGTACCAGAAGCTCAGGGCTAAGGCTGCTTACGCAGCGAGAGCGAATTCCTGGCCGTAGTTTTCGTCATTGGCAACTATAAGAAGTTGCAACAGTGGATTTACGAGTTCTGTTACCAACTCGGCATGCACCTAAAGTTTCGCGACCGGCGTCGAATCCTAAACGGCCCCGTGCTTGTAACTCGTTGTTTCTAGTGAGTGACAAGCTTGTGCAGTGTACGCCAAACCTTCACGAAAGGCCAACCCGAAGGTCGGCCCTATCGCTTACTGACCGCCTTTGTCGCTGTTCTGCAGGTCTTGCAGGGCCTTGGAGGTGATTTCGATGCACTTCTTGTGGTCACCGGCGGCGCTGGCTGCCTTGGCTTGGGCGACGGCGGTGTCGATTTCGCCGCTTTTGCCACTGGTGTCGGTGGACAGCAAGGCTTTACCGTTGTTGATTTTGTCCAGGTTGATCTGGCACAGGTCTTTTTCACCGGCCGCAAAGGCGGGGGATGCCAGCATCGCAGCGGTGATGAACAAGCCAGCAAGAGCGGAACGCTTCATAGGGTATCTCCTTGCGCAAAAGGGCTCGACGCTGCTGGCGTTGAGGGCCTGCCAGCGACATCACTGATGAGCCTCGTTTGTCGAGGCCTATGC
The DNA here is from genome assembly GCF_900004785.1 of Pseudomonas sp. 28 E 9. Lineage (NCBI taxonomy): Bacteria > Pseudomonadati > Pseudomonadota > Gammaproteobacteria > Pseudomonadales > Pseudomonadaceae > Pseudomonas > Pseudomonas sp. 28 E 9. Next base: position 39,125 of record NZ_CVTK01000022.1, read on the forward strand.
AGATGACTACGCCGGCGCGCAGGGGTTCTGTTTTATTTTGCAGGCTTATGGGCGCGGGCCTGGGTGACGCGGTCGACGAGGTAGACCAGCCCGTGATAGTCGATGCCGCCGTGCAGGCTCAGGCCGATCTCGCAGGTGCGGCTGGTGGAGATGCCTTCGCTGCAGTGTTGCACCGCGTCCTTGAGGCTGCGCAGTGAGTGGGCGTTGAGTTCCGGGGTGGTGAAGCCTTTGTCGCCGGCAAAGCCGCAGCAGTGAATGCCTTCGGGGACGACGACGGTCTTGGCGCAGCGTCGGGCGAGGTCGATCAGCGCCTGGCTTTCACCCAGGTGCTGGGTGCTGCAGGTGACGTGGACGGCAATGGGCGCTTCCTGCGGCGTGAAGTCGAGGCGGTCCATGAGGTGGGTGCGGATGAAACGTACGGGGTCGTAGAGGTCCAGGCGTGTCTCGCCCAGGTCTTGCGTCAGGCGCAGGGTGCACGGGCTGGTGTCGCAGTAGATCGGGTCGAGTCCGCCACGGCTGGCGTGGAGCAGGGCGCCGATCAGTTCCTGGCGCTTGTGTTCGGCCTGTTCGGCATAGCCTTTGGAGGCGAAAGGTTGGCCGCAGCAGAGGTTGTCCTGGTGGTCGGGGAAGACCACTTGGTAACCGGCTTTTTCCAGCAGGCCACGGGTTTTGTCGTACAGCGACATTTGCTCTTTATCCCCCGCTGCTGGGCCCATGGCGCGTGAGACGCACGCCGCCAGGTAGACCACCCTTGGTCGCTCGTCGGTAACGGCGGGACTGAAGCGAATGGCTTTTTCCGGCTGTGGCATGGCGTTGGTCCACTGCGGGACTTGCCCCTTGGACAGCTGGGTCACGGTGGCCGATAACTTCGCCAGGCGTGGGGCGCCCAGCAGCATGCGCGCGCCGTTGGCGACATGCAGGGTAAAACGCGCGCCTTGCAGTGCGGTGGCGAAATGGGTGGCGAGCCAGTCGGCGGTTTTCGTACGGTCGGCGTCGCGGCTGCGCAGCTTTTTCACCAGGTCGCCGGTATTGATGCCTACAGGGCAGCGTTGGGCGCAGAGCCCGGTCGCGGCGCAGGTGTCGATGCCTTGGTAGTGATAGGCCGCTTCCAATTCGGTGGTGTCGACGCCGGCGCGTTGTTTGGCCTGGATGTCGCGCCAGATCACGATGCGTTGGCGCGGGCTCAGGGTCAGGCCTTTCGACGGGCATACCGGCTCGCAGAACCCGCATTCGATGCACTTATCCACAAGCGCGTCGGCGGCGGGCAGGGGCTTGAGGTGTTTGAGGTGAATCTGCGGGTCTTCGCTGAGCACCACGTCCGGGTTGAGGATGCCGTTGGGGTCGAGCAGGCGCTTGAGCTGCCACATCAGTTGATAGGCATCGCTGCCCCATTCCAGTTCGACGAACGGCGCCATATTGCGACCGGTGCCGTGTTCGGCTTTCAACGAGCCACCGAATTCAACCGCCACCAGTTGGGCCACGTCGTCCATGAACGCTTGATAGCGTGCGACTTCTTCCGCGCTGTTGAAGCCTTGGGTGAAGACGAAGTGCAGATTGCCTTCCAGTGCGTGTCCGAAAAGGATGGCTTCGTCGTAGTGGTGTTTGTCGAACAGTTCGATCAAACGGTTGACGCCAATCGCCAGCTGCTCGACCGGGAAGGTGACGTCTTCGATGATCACGGTAGTGCCGGTTTTGCGTACGGCGCCCACGGCGGGGAAGGTGTCCTTGCGAATCGCCCAGAGCCGGGCGTTTTCCAGCGGGTCTTCGGTGAAGTCGACCTGCTTCTCCACCGCAAAAGAGGCGAGTGAGGCCATGATCAGCGCCAGTTGTTCATGCAGTAATGAAGGAGACGCGGCGCGGGATTCGATCAGCAGCGCGCAGGCATTTTCCGATAGTTGCTGTACGAACGCCGGCATGCCCGGTTTGTCCTGTACCGAGCGCAGGCTGCGCCGGTCCAGCAGCTCAACGGCCGACACCGGCTGGGTTTTCAGCACGGTGACCGCGTTGCAGCAGGTCTCGACGTCCGGGAATACGATGAGTGCCGAGGCTTTGTGCGGGTGATCGATCACCGTGTCGTAGGTCACGGCGCTGATAAACCCCAGCGTGCCCTCGGAGCCCACCAGCAAATGGCTGAGGATATCCAGCGGGTCATCGAAATCCACCAGGGCATTCAGCGACAGGCCGGTGGTATTTTTCAGACGGTATTTGTGGCGGATCTTTGCCGCCAGTTCGGCGTTTGCCTGCGTCTCCCGGCCCAGTGTGGCCAGGCGTTCTAGCAGCGCGCCATGGGTGTGGCGGAAGGCCTGGACGCTGGCGGGGTCTTCGGTGTCCAGGCGGCTGCCATCGGCCAGGACCAGACGAATGCCTGCCAGGGTGTGGTAGGTATTTTGCGCCGTCCCGCAGCACATGCCGCTGGCGTTGTTGGCAACGATGCCGCCGATCTTGCAGGCGTTGATCGACGCCGGGTCTGGCCCGATCTTGCGCCCGAATGGCGCAAGCCAGGCATTGGCCTGAGCGCCGATGACGCCGGGTTGCAGGCGGATCTGCAGGCCTTGCGCGCGAATTTCGCGGCCATTCCACTGATCACCCAGCACGATCAGTACCGAGTCGCTGATGGCCTGGCCGGACAAGCTGGTGCCCGCTGCGCGAAAGGTCACGGCGACGCGGTCGCGCTGGGCCAGTTGCAGCAGCGTGACGACTTCGTCTTCCGACTCCACGCGTATCACCAGCTGTGGGATCAATCGGTAAAAGCTGGCATCGGTGCCGAAGGCGAGGGTGGAAAGTGGATCGTCAAAACGACGATCCTTCGGGATCAGTTGTGCGACGTCGCTCAGGAATGCGGCAGGCAGGCTCATCGGTCCTCCAGAAATAGCTGACGCCGGAACCGTTGTCCGGCGTCGATTCTTACCCTGTTGCGTGCAGGTCTCAGTGCACCAGCATACCGGTGAACCAATACGCCTGTGCCAGGGTGATCAGCCCGACGATCGTGGCGAAGAACAGGCTGTGTTTAAGGGTGAAGCGGAACAGGTCGGACTCCTTGCCGACCAGGCCGGTCGCGGCACAGGCCACGGCGATCGATTGCGGCGAAATCATTTTGCCGGTCACGCCGCCACTGGTATTCGCCGCCACCAGCAAGGTGTCGTTGACGCCGATCTGGTGGGCGGTGGTGGCTTGCAACGAGCTGAACAGTGCATTGGACGAGGTGTCCGAGCCTGTCAGGAAAACGCCGAGCCAGCCGAGGAACGGTGAGAAAAACGGGAAGGCCGCGCCGGTGCCGGCCAGCACCAGGGCCATGGTCGAGGACATGCCCGAGTAGTTGGTGACAAAGGCGAAGGCCAACACCATGCCGATGGACAGGATCGGCCAGCGCAGCTCGTAGAAGGTCTCTTTTAAAGTGGTAAGACCAGTTTTAACGTCTATTTTCAATACCGCCATCGAGATCAGCGCGGAGAAGAAAATTGCGGTGCCGGTCGCTGAAATCGGGTCCAGCTTGAATACCGCCGGTATGGCGGTGGGGTTGGTGACGATCGGCGCGACTTTGATTACCAGTTGGTCGAGGTGCGGGATCGCAAAGTTGAACACCCAACTGTACATCGAGCCGCCAGCGGCGAACATCGCCTTGAAGGGTTTGAGGGTCCAGATGGTCACCAGCACGGTGAGAATCAGGAAGGGCGACCACGCCTTGAAAATCTGCCCCAGGCTGTACGGCGAAACCAGGGTGTTGCGCGGCAAACCGAAGCCGCCGGCGCTGGCGGTAACCGCCGTGCTCGAGGTGGCGCCGGCAATCTGCGCGCCGGCACTGCGTTTGGGTTGCCAGACTTTGAGGAATAAGGTCAGGGCGATCAGGCTGGCCAGTGCCGAGGTGATGTCAGGCAGCTCCGGGCCGATGAAGTTGGAGGTGAAGTACTGAGTGACGGCAAAGCTCAGGCCCGCCACCAGGGCTGCGGGCCAGGTTTCGCGAACGCCGCGCAGGCCGTCCATCATGAACACCAGCCAGAACGGCACGAACAGTGACAGCAGGGGCAGTTGGCGACCGGTCATGGCGCCGATCTTGAAGGCGTCGATGCCGGTGACCTGGCCCGCCACAATGATCGGGATACCCAGCGCACCGAAGGCGACCGGGGCGGTGTTGGCAATCAGGCACAGGCCGGCGGCGTAGAGCGGGTTGAAACCCAGGCCGACCAGCAGCGCGGCGGTAATTGCCACGGGCGCACCGAAACCGGCCGCCCCTTCGAGGAAGGCGCCGAAGCAGAAGCCGATCAGCAGTACCTGCAGGCGCTGGTCGTCGGTAATCGACAGGACCGAGCTGCGGATCACTTCGAACTGACCGCTCTTGACCGTCAATTTGTAGAGAAATACCGCCGCCACGATGATCCATGCAATCGGCCACAAGCCATAGGCGAAGCCGTAGCCGGCGGCGGCCAGGGCCATGTCCACCGGCATCTGGAAGGCGAAAATCGCCACCAGGATCGACAGCGCCAGCGTGATGCTGCCGGCCACGTGCCCCTTGAGGCGGAATACAGCCAGGGCCAGGAAGAAAAACACGATGGGTATAACGGCGGCCAGTGCGGATACACCGAGACTGCCAAGAGGGCTGTAGAGCTGTTGCCAGGTTTGCATATGGGGTGGCCCCTGATTGTTGTTGTTTGTACGCTCTGGATAATTGGTAATACCAATTTACAGTCGCTGTTGGCTAGATTAAGAGGCTTGGCAGGGGTGTGTCAATTTGCCGCCCAGGAAACTTTGGTCGTACGAGTGGGTATGCGGCGTTCTGATCGGGATAATCCGAGGCGTTCTGATAGGTGCCGGGAGCGCGGCGATAGGCCAGAATAGAGAGCCCGGCGCGTGGTCGGGATGGTGGAGAGCGGGTTATGGGGTTTGATCAGGTGCGTCAGCGCCGTTTGTCTGACGATATTGTCGAGCAGCTCGAGGGCATGATCCTTGAGGGCACGCTGAAGTCGGGCGAGCGCTTGCCGGCCGAGCGCGCATTGGCTGAACAATTTGGTGTATCGCGCCCTTCGCTGCGAGAAGCGATTCAGAAGCTGGCGGCCAAAGGGTTGTTGGTCAGTCGTCAGGGCGGTGGCAACTATGTGGTGGAATCCCTGGGGTCAACCTTCAGCGACCCTCTGTTGCATCTGCTGGAAAACAATCCTGAAGCGCAGCGGGACCTGCTGGAATTTCGCCAGACGCTTGAGGCTTCCTGTGCTTATTACGCGGCGTTACGGGCAACGGAAGTGGACCGTGAGCGGCTGACGGCGGCGTTCGAGGCGTTGCAGGATTGCTACGCGCGCGTCGATGAGGTGAGTCGAGTGGAGGAGGGCGCGGCAGATGCGCGGTTTCACCTGGCCATTGCCGAAGCCAGTCATAATGCCGTGCTGCTGCACACCATTCGCGGGCTGTTCGATCTGCTCAAGCGTAACGTGGTAACAAACATTGGCGGCATGTATCAACAGCGCACCGAGACCCGCGACATGCTGATCAGTCAGCATCGCGACCTGTACCTGGCAATTATTGAAGGGCGGGCCGAGCAGGCGCGGGAGATCTCAACGCGTCACCTGCTGTATGTGCAGGAAGTGCTGGAGGAGGTTCGTCAGGAGGTTCAGCGCGTGGCTCGGGCGGAGCGACGTAAAGGCATGTAGCCTCGGGCGAGTGGCCCGAAGCTGCATCGTCACAAGGTTAGTCTTCCTTGCCTTTGTTACGCACCGCGCGATGCAATTCGCGATTGGAGTCGCGCTCGCGTTCGGTGTCGCGTTTGTCGTATTCCTTCTTGCCCTTGCCCAGCGCAATTTCGCACTTGACCAGATGCTTGCTCCAGTACCAGGACAGGCAGATGCAGGCGTAGCCTTTCTGCTGCACTGCCGCAGCGAGTTTTTCCAGCTCGCGGGCATTGAGCAGCAGCTTGCGCGTGCGCACCGGGTCGGCAATTACGTGGGTGCTCGCGGTGGTCAGCGGGGTGATATGACTGCCAAGCAGCCACGCCTCGCCATCCTTGAGCAGCACATAGCTGTCGACCAGCTGCAGCTTGCTGGCACGCAGACTTTTTACTTCCCAGCCGGCCAGGACCAGACCAGCCTCGAACCGATGCTCGATGAAGTAATCGTGTCGCGCCTTTTTATTTTGCGCGATGGTCCCTGTTGGGTGTTTCTTTTGTTTAGCCATAGGGGCGGCATTATAGGGAGTTGCGAGCGTGTCGGCTACGGTCAACCTGCGTGCTTGAGCGTGTTGGACGAATCCCGGACAATGCGGGCAGTTCTCTGGTTTTTTTCTCTCGCGGATCTGGCTGTTGTTTCGCGATGTTTGCCCGCTCAGCTGTGGAAATAACGCTCACATGACGACGCATATTCAACGTTCGGCCCTGCTGCCGTATCCCGCACAGGCGCTCTATGACCTGGTCAACGACGTGGCGCGTTACCCGGAATTCCTGCCGTGGTGCTCCACCGCCGAGGTTTTGGAGGGCGATGACGGGTACATGGTTGCCAGCGTCGGCGTAGCCAAGGGTGGGCTTAGCCAGCATTTTGTTACGCGCAATGTGCTGGTGCCTGGAAAATCCATCGAGATGAATCTGCAGGAAGGCCCGTTCACCCAGTTGCATGGGGTCTGGGTATTCAAGGCGCTGACGGACAAGGCCTGCAAGATCAGCCTGGATCTGTCGTTCGATTACGCAGGGCCGATCGTTCGCGCGACATTGGGGCCTTTGTTCAATCAGGCGGCGAATACGCTGGTGGATGCGTTCTGCCAGCGGGCCAAGCAACTGCATGGTTGAGATTGAAGTGGTGCATGCCGCCGTTGATCGCCAGGTTTTATTGCAGGTGAAGGTTCCGGCGGGCACGAGCCTGAGGGCGGCGGTGCAAATGTCGGGAATGGCTGAGCAGTTCCCGCAATGGATGCTGGCTGACTGCCCGCTGGGGATCTTCGGCAAGGTGGTTTCGGACCCTGATGCGCGTGTTGTGCAGCCAGGTGATCGAATTGAGATCTATCGGCCGTTGCTGGCAGATCCCAAGGAAATACGCAGGCAGCGTGCGGCCAGGGCGGCGAAGACCAGGCAGCAAAGCTCATAAATGCGTCAGACAACAAAAAGCCCGGCATGCCGGGCTTTTTGTTGAGTGTTGCTTTGTTACTGCGGGCTGGTGTCCAGAGGCTGTGGCGTCGGGACGGGCACGGTTTCCACGCCATCGACGTCTTTCTGGATCTGGTCCAGCAAGGAGCCTGGCTTGGCCGGCACCTCGGATTTCGGCTTCTCGGCTTCCTGTGCAGGGGCGGTCACGCTGGTGCCGCTGTCCTTGCCCAACAGCGCTTCATCGCGGCTTACGCCAGGCATGAAGTCGCCGGACAGGCTGACAAGCTGGTCATTGCCATTGAAAATGACACTGACGCGCTCCTGCTGGCGCTCACCGCCGCCAGGCTGGAGGCTGTAGAGATAATCCCAGCGATCGGCATGGAAAGTGTCGGTCAGCAGGGGATTACCCATGATAAACCTTACTTGCCGTCGGGTCATTCCCGGGCGTAACTGGTCTATCATGTCCTGCGTGACGACATTGCCCTGCTGGATGTCGATTTTGTAAACCCCGGGGAATGAACAACCGGCGAGTGCGAGCAGTCCCACAAAGGTGAAACTGGTTAGCAAGAGCTTGGTGTTTTGCATCGGTGGGCGACTTCCACTATCTTGGCTGGGACAACGTAAACGCCGATCATACCCGTATTAAGAGAAGCTGCGAAGCAGCATCCGCGAGAAAGCTAACCATGGTTGAAAATAGCGAACTACGCAAAGCCGGTCTCAAAGTGACTCTGCCCCGAGTCAAGATTCTACAAATGCTCGATTCTGCTGAGCAACGCCACATGAGTGCCGAGGACGTTTACAAGGCGCTGATGGAGTCTAATGAAGACGTCGGCCTGGCCACGGTTTACCGTGTCCTGACCCAGTTTGAAGCCGCAGGGCTGGTGGTTCGTCATAATTTCGACGGCGGTCATGCAGTGTTTGAATTGGCCGACGGCGGGCATCACGACCACATGGTTGACCTGGATACCAATGAGGTTATCGAGTTCACCAGCCCTGAGATCGAAGCGCTGCAGCATAAGATCGCTGAGGAGCATGGCTTCGATTTGGTTGACCATAATCTGGTGCTGTACATCCGTAAGAAAAAGTAAAAATCGACGCAGATTTGCTCTGCGCAACGATCGAAGGCGACCCCAGGGTCGCCTTCGTGCTTTATATAAGAGGGAAAATGCTCGCTCAGGCCTTCGCTGCTACGACCATCTTCTTCGCGTGCGCCAGGGACTCCTTGGTCAAATCAATACCGCCAAGCATCCGCGCCACTTCTTCCACGCGCTCCGACTTGTTCAGCTTGGACACGGCCGTGCGCGTCGCATCACTGCCCCGCACTTTGTGCACGAACAAATGCTGATGCCCCTGGGCCGCCACTTGCGGTAAGTGGGTCACCGTCAGCACCTGGCCGCGATCGCCCAGACGGCGCAACAACTGACCAACAATCTCGGCAGTCGGCCCGCCAATGCCTACGTCCACTTCATCGAATACCAGAGTCGGTACACGCGAGGTTTGCGCAGTGATGACCTGGATCGCCAGGCTGATCCGTGACAGCTCACCGCCGGAGGCGACTTTTGCCAGGGCTTTGAGCGGTTGCCCCGGGTTGGCGCTGACCAGCAGCTCCACCTGTTCCAGTCCGTGGGGTTGCAGTTCATGGCTGGTATTGGCGTGCAGCTGGATGGTGAAGCGGCCGCCGGGCATGCCCAGGCGCTGGATCTCCTGTTCCACGGCACCGGCCAGACGGGTAGCGGCCTGTTGGCGAAGGTCGCTCAGCTCACGAGCCTTTTCCTGATAATGGCGGGCGAAGGAGGCGAGTTCTTCGCCGAGGCGCTCGATGGACTCGTCGTTCGCGTTCAGGGTCTCGATTTCATCCAGCAGCTTTTGTTGCATTGCCGCCACTTCGGTTGGCTGGATTCGATGTTTGCGCGCCAGGGTGTAGATGGTGTCCAGGCGCTCTTCTATTACCTGCAGGCGCGCCGGGTCGACATCGAAATGATCGAGGAAGCGGTTCAACTCACCCACCGCTTCCTCCACCTGGATCTGCGCGCTGGTCAGCAGGGTGGTGGCTTCACTCAGTGAGCCGGAGGCGTTAGTCACGCTGGACAGGCGATTGAGGCTCGCGGTCAGTGCGTTAAGCACATTGCCGGAATCACTTTCGCTGCATTGCTCGATCACCTGGCGACAGATGCCCAGCAGTGTCTCGGCGTTGGTCAGGTTCTTGTGTTCCTGTTCAAGCTGTTCCAGTTCGGTCTCGCCCAGGCCCAAGCTTTCAAGCTCTTCGAGTTGATAGCTGAGCAGTTGGTGGCGAGCGCGTTGCTCGTCGCCGGAATTGGAAAGGCGTTCCAGTTCCTGGCGCGTCTGGCGCCAGCGTTGCGCGGCCAGGTGAACCTGGCGGGCAAGTTCGGTGGCGCCGGCGTACTCATCCAGCAGGCGGCGATGAGTGTCGGTTTTCAGCAGGGACTGGTGCTCATGCTGGCTGTGGATATCAATCAACAGTTCACCCAGGGCTTTCAAGTCGCCAAGGGGGCAGGGCGTGCCGTTGATATAGCCACGTGAGCGTCCTTCGGCGGTGATCACTCGGCGCAGGATGCACGGGCCTTCGTTATTGAGGTCGCGCTCGGCCAGCCAGGCCTCGGCCTCGGGAATGTCCGCCAGATCGAATGTGGCCAGGATGTCGGCCTTGTCGGCGCCGGGGCGCACCACGCCACTGTCGGCGCGGTCCCCGAGCGTCAGGCCCAGGGCGTCGAGCATGATCGACTTGCCGGCGCCGGTCTCGCCTGTGATTACGCTCATGCCGCGATCCAGTTCGAGATCCAGATGTTCAACGATGGCGTAGTTATGTACGGACAGGTGCACGAGCATGACGGCCGCTCCCAGGCTTTAGGTCTGGTTATTTATACAGTGTTTTGTTTAGAGCTGACAATCCTGGCGCTTAGCTCGATTTGCTTGATCGGGTGCTTTTTTTAGCTCAATAAGGAATGTAGGGGCAGGAAATGATCCGAGACATGCGAAAGACTTTTGGTAACGTCCGCGCCCTTGAACCTGAAAATTGTGGCCCCATATACCGGAACAGAAGCGCGAGTTGAGTTCGCGCATGATTTTGAAAGGAGAAAGCTATGGCTGACGAACAGACGCAGGATACGCAAACGCCAGACGCCAATTTGGCTGCCGGTGATGAGCTGGTTACTCGTGTGCAAGTGCTCGAAGAGCAATTGGCCGCCGCGCAGGATCAGTCGTTGCGTGTTGCCGCCGATCTGCAGAACGTCCGCCGCCGCGCCGAGCAGGACGTAGAAAAGGCTCACAAATTCGCCTTGGAAAAATTCGCCAACGACCTGCTGCCGATTATTGACAGCCTGGAGCGTGGCCTTGAATTGTCCAATCCAGATGACGAAAACATCCGCCCGATGCGCGAGGGGATCGAACTGACCCTGAAAATGTTCCAGGACACCCTGAAGCGTTATCAGTTGGAAGCCATCGATCCACTCGGCGGTGAGCCGTTCAACGCGGAGCACCACCAGGCGATGGCGATGCAGGAAAGCCACGACCTGGAGCCCAACAGCGTATTGAAGGTATTCCAGAAGGGTTATCTGCTCAACGGTCGCTTGTTGCGCCCGGCGATGGTGGTGGTGAGCAAGGCTCCCGCACCCGTTTCGCCTTCTATTGATGAGCAGGCTTGAAATCCGCCGCAAGGCCCCCATTTATAAGTCAAGCGATTAAGTGCTACCGCAGTTAGCCACAACTGCTGCGGCAACCAAATTCAAGTTTCGGGAGAGTCAAACATGGGCAAAATTATCGGTATCGACCTGGGGACCACCAACTCGTGCGTCTCGGTCATGGAAAACGGCAAGGCCAAAGTTATCGAAAACGCTGAAGGCGCGCGTACCACGCCGTCGATCATCGCTTACGCCAACGATGGCGAGATCCTGGTCGGTCAGTCGGCCAAGCGTCAGGCCGTCACCAACCCGCACAACACCCTGTACGCGGTAAAACGTCTGATCGGTCGCAAGTTCGACGAAGAAGTCGTACAGAAAGACATCAAGATGGTGCCTTACAAAATCGCCAAGGCCGACAACGGTGATGCTTGGGTTGAAGTGAACGGCAACAAGATGTCCGCACCGCAGATATCGGCTGAAGTCTTGAAAAAGATGAAGAAGACTGCCGAAGACTACCTCGGTGAAACCGTGACCGAAGCGGTCATCACTGTTCCGGCCTACTTCAACGACAGCCAGCGCCAGGCAACCAAAGACGCCGGCCGCATCGCGGGTCTGGACGTAAAACGTATCATCAACGAACCCACCGCAGCGGCCCTGGCCTACGGTATGGACAAGGCCAAAGGCGACCACACTGTGATCGTTTATGACCTGGGCGGTGGTACTTTCGACGTCTCCGTCATCGAGATCGCGGAAGTTGACGGTGAGCACCAGTTCGAAGTGTTGGCCACCAACGGCGACACGTTCCTGGGTGGTGAAGACTTCGACATCCGTCTGATCGACTACCTCGTTGACGAATTCAAGAAAGAAAGCGGCATGAACCTCAAGGGTGACCCGCTGGCGATGCAGCGCCTGAAAGAAGCCGCTGAGAAAGCCAAGATCGAACTGTCGTCGAGCATGTCCACCGATGTGAACCTGCCGTACATCACTGCAGACGCGACCGGTCCCAAGCACTTGAACGTGAAGATCTCGCGCGCCAAGTTGGAAGCACTGGTTGAAGACCTGGTTCAACGCACCATCGAACCATGCCGCATTGCACTGAAAGACGCCGGTATTGACGTTGGCTCGATCAACGACGTGATCCTGGTCGGTGGCCAGACCCGTATGCCGCTGGTGCAGCAGAAAGTCACCGAGTTCTTCGGTAAAGAAGCACGTAAAGACGTGAACCCGGACGAAGCGGTTGCCATGGGTGCTGCCATCCAGGGCGCGGTATTGGCCGGTGACGTGAAAGACGTGCTGCTGCTGGACGTCAGCCCGCTGACCCTGGGTATCGAAACCATGGGTGGCGTGATGACCGCGCTGATCGAGAAAAACACCACGATTCCTACCAAGAAATCCCAGGTGTTCTCGACTGCCGACGACAACCAGGGCGCCGTGACCATTCACGTGCTGCAAGGCGAGCGCAAGCAAGCTGCGCAGAACAAATCCCTGGGCAAGTTCGACCTGGCCGAGATTCCACCAGCACCCCGTGGCGTGCCACAGATCGAAGTGACCTTCGACATCGACGCCAACGGTATCCTGCACGTTGGCGCGAAAGACAAGGCGACCGGCAAAGAGCAGAAGATCACCATCAAGGCCAACTCCGGCCTGTCTGATGAAGAAATTCAACAGATGATTCGTGATGCTGAAGCCAACGCTGATGCGGACGCCAAGTTTGCCGAGTTGGCCGGTGCCCGTAACCAGGGTGACGCGCTGGTTCACTCGACGCGCAAAATGGTCGCTGATGCTGGCGACAAGGTGACTGCCGAAGAGAAAACTGCAATCGAAGCCGCTGTAGTTGCCCTGGAAGTCGCTATCAAAGGCGACGACAAGGCCGCTATCGAAGCCAAGGTTGAGGAGCTGTCTAAGGTGTCCGCGCCAGTGGCCCAGAAAATGTACGCCGAACAAGGCCAGCCGGCTGAAGGTGCTGCGCAGCAAGCAGAGCCTGAAGCCAAGCACGACGATGTTGTCGATGCCGAGTTCGAAGAAGTCAAAGACCAGAAGTAACTTGGTCGCCCGGTTGACCGCTCACAAGCGGTGACTGGTAGGATGTCGCCGCGCGGGAGCTTGCTCCCGCGTTGGCGTGTCTGGGGTATGCGAATTTTTACAGTATGCGACAGCGTTCGGGTGCTGGCGGTGTGGCCGGGAATGCTCCTGCTTTCCGAGCAGTAAATACCGCGTTTTTAGTCGGGTGGCCGGCTAAAAAGTAGTAATGACCAGGATCGTTGAATTGACGTGAGTTGGGTCCGGGCCTGCATTGGGGCTCAACGAGTTTGGCGAGGCTCAGGAGGGTCTGGCTGAACGTCCTTAAGAGTGCAAAGACTTATGGCAAAGCGTGACTATTACGAAGTATTGGGTGTGGAGCGCGGGGCTAGCGAGGCGGACCTGAAAAAGGCTTACCGTCGCCTGGCGATGAAGCACCACCCGGACCGTAATCCGGATAGCAAAGAATCCGAAGAAATGTTCAAAGAGGCCAATGAGGCCTACGAATGTCTGTCTGATCCCAACAAGCGTGCAGCCTACGACCAGTATGGCCATGCCGGCGTCGACCCGAGCATGGGCGGCGGCGGTGCCGGTTTTGGTGGCCAGAACTTCTCCGATATTTTCGGTGACGTGTTCAGTGATTTCTTTGGTGGCGGCCGTGGGGGCCAGCGTGGCGGGGCTCAGCGTGGCAGCGACCTGCGCTATACCCTGGAGCTGAACCTGGAAGAAGCCGTGCGCGGCACCAGCGTCAACATCCGTGTACCGACGCTGGTCAACTGCAAGCCGTGCGACGGCTCGGGTGCCAAGAAGGGCTCTTCGCCCATCACCTGCCCGACCTGCGGCGGTATCGGCCAGGTGCGGATGCAGCAGGGCTTCTTCTCGGTGCAGCAAACCTGCCCGCGTTGCCATGGCCAGGGCAAGATCATTTCCGACCCGTGCGATTCCTGCCATGGCGAAGGTCGCGTCGAAGAGTACAAGACGCTGTCGGTGAAAGTGCCGGCGGGCGTGGATACCGGCGACCGCATTCGTCTGTCGGGTGAAGGGGAAGCCGGTACTCAGGGTGGGCCTACGGGCGACCTGTACGTGGTGATCAATGTGCGCGAGCACTCGATCTTCCAGCGTGATGGCAAGCATCTGTTCTGTGAAGTGCCGATCAGCTTTGTCGACGCGGCCCTGGGTGGTGAGTTGGAAATTCCGACGCTGGACGGTCGGGTCAAGCTCAAGATTCCAGAGGGTACGCAGACCGGCAAGCAGTTCCGTATCCGTGGCAAAGGCGTTGCGCCGGTGCGCGGTGGCGGGGCCGGCGACCTGATGTGTCGCGTGGCGGTAGAAACGCCGGTCAACCTGAATCGCCGTCAGCGTGAGCTGCTTGAAGAGTTCCGCAGTTCGTTGGAAGGTGATGACTCTCACTCGCCGAAAACCACGGGCTTTTTCGATGGTGTGAAGCGTTTCTTCGGCGACCTGTAAGGAATTGAGTATGCGACGTATAGCCGTAATGGGCGCTGCCGGGCGCATGGGCAAGACGCTGGTCGAAGCCGTGCAGCAGCGCTCGCCGGCGTCCGGGCTGACCGCGGCGATCGTGCGTCCGGGCAGCACGTTGATCGGTGCGGACGCCGGTGAGTTGGCCTCACTGGGCCGTATCGGCGTCTCGTTGTCCGGTCATCTGGCGCAGGTGGCCGACGAGTTCGACGTGTTGATCGATTTCACGCTGCCGGAGGTGATGCTGGAAAACCTGGCGTTCTGTCGCAAGGCAGGTAAGGCGATGGTGATCGGTACCACCGGTTTGACGGTTGAGCAGAAGCAGTTGCTGGCTCAGGCGGGCAAGGATATCCCGATCGTCTTTGCGGCGAACTTCAGCGTAGGCGTGAATCTGTCCCTCAAGCTGCTGGATATGGCGGCTCGCGTGTTGGGTGATGAGGCGGATATCGAGATTATCGAAACCCATCATCGCCACAAGATCGATGCGCCGTCCGGGACTGCCTTGCGGATGGGCGAGGCCATCGCTGAGGCGTTGGGGCGTGACCTGTCCAAAGTGGCGGTGTATGGCCGTGAAGGGCACACCGGTGCCCGTGCGCGCGACACCATTGGTTTTGCCACCGTACGCGGTGGTGATGTGGTCGGCGATCACACTGTGCTGTTTGCCACTGAAGGCGAACGCCTGGAAATCACGCACAAGGCCTCGAGTCGCATGACGTTTGCCAAGGGCGCGGTGCGCGCTGCGCTCTGGCTGGAAGGGCGCGAGCCTGGCCTGTACGACATGCGTGATGTGCTCGACCTGCACTAATCGGTAGCTTAAACAGGGCCTCAAGCTTATGCTTGGGCCCCGTTTTACCCGCTAAGCGACGCCCTGTCGCATTCCCCTGCCTTTCAGGCTCATTAGCGGTGGACCAAAAAAGCCTTTTTCTGTAAGCTACAGCTTTAGTGTGTCCACTAAAAGCGCGCAGAATAATTCAGTGAAGAAGCGGGGTGACGTGTCCATACGTCACTCCGCTTTTTTGCAACCTGCGATCGCCCTTTCAGGCTTTATTTACGGGAGGTCTTCTTGACTAAGCCAGCCATACTCGCCCTTGCTGATGGCAGCATTTTTCGCGGCGAAGCCATTGGAGCCGACGGTCAAACCGTTGGTGAGGTGGTGTTCAACACCGCCATGACCGGCTATCAGGAAATCCTTACCGATCCTTCCTACGCCCAACAGATCGTTACCCTGACCTATCCGCACATCGGCAACACCGGTACTACACCGGAAGACGCCGAGTCTGATCGTGTCTGGTCGGCCGGTCTGGTGATTCGTGACCTGCCACTGGTTGCGAGCAACTGGCGTAACACGATGTCGCTGTCCGATTACCTGAAAGCCAACAATGTTGTGGCGATCGCCGGTATCGATACGCGCCGTCTCACGCGCATCCTGCGTGAAAAAGGCTCGCAGAACGGCTGCATCATGGTCGGTGAGAATATCTCCGAAGAGGCCGCGATTGCCGCAGCGCAAGGGTTCCCTGGCCTGAAGGGCATGGACTTGGCGAAAGTCGTCAGCGTCAAAGAGACGTACGAATGGCGCTCCACTGTCTGGGACCTGAAGACCGACAGCCACGCGACTATCGAGGCCGCCGACTTGCCTTATCACGTTGTGGCCTACGACTACGGCGTGAAGTACAACATCCTGCGCATGCTGGTTGAGCGTGGCTGCCGCGTAACCGTGGTGCCGGCGCAAACCCCGGCCAGCGATGTACTCGCCCTGCAACCGGACGGCGTGTTCCTGTCCAACGGCCCTGGTGACCCGGAGCCATGCGACTACGCCATCCAGGCGATCAAGGACGTGCTGGAAACCGAGATCCCGGTATTCGGTATCTGCCTGGGCCACCAGTTGCTTGCCCTGGCCTCGGGCGCCAAGACCCTGAAAATGGGCCACGGTCACCACGGTGCCAACCACCCCGTGCAGGACCTGGACACCGGCGTTGTCATGATCACCAGCCAGAACCACGGTTTTGCGGTGGATGAGGCGAGCCTGCCTTCGAACGTGCGCGCCATTCACAAGTCGCTGTTCGACGGTTCCCTGCAAGGCATCGAGCGCACCGACAAGAGCGCGTTCAGCTTCCAGGGGCACCCTGAAGCCAGCCCGGGCCCGAACGACGTAGCGCCGCTGTTCGACCGTTTCATCAATGAGATGGCCAAGCGACGCTGACTGAGCGGCCTGCGGGTGGTCCCGAATTTCGGTGGCCCCCGCAGGCTCTTCAAAGAATGTTCAAGACGGCTTGCCGACTGACCTGCGGATTTGAGTGACAAACCCATGCCAAAACGTACAGACATAAAAAGCATCCTGATTCTCGGCGCTGGCCCGATCGTTATCGGCCAGGCCTGCGAATTCGACTACTCCGGCGCCCAGGCCTGTAAAGCCCTGCGCGAGGAGGGTTACCGCGTCATCCTGGTGAACTCCAACCCGGCCACCATCATGACCGACCCGGCCATGGCCGATGCCACCTACATCGAACCGATCAAATGGCAGACCGTGGCCAAGATCATCGAGAAAGAGCGTCCGGACGCGCTGTTGCCAACCATGGGCGGCCAGACCGCACTGAACTGCGCCCTGGACCTGGAGCGCGAAGGCATCCTGGAGAAGTTCGGCGTCGAGATGATCGGTGCCAACGCCGACACCATCGACAAGGCTGAAGACCGTTCGCGTTTCGACAAGGCGATGAAGTCCATCGGCCTTGATTGCCCGCGCTCCGGTATCGCCCACAGCATGGAAGAAGCCAACGCGGTTCTCGAAAAGCTGGGCTTCCCGTGCATTATCCGTCCGTCCTTCACCATGGGCGGCACCGGTGGTGGCATCGCCTACAACCGTGAAGAGTTCGAAGAGATCTGCGCCCGCGGCCTGGACCTGTCGCCGACCAAAGAGCTGCTGATTGACGAATCCCTGATCGGCTGGAAAGAATACGAGATGGAGGTTGTCCGCGATAAAAAGGACAACTGCATCATCGTCTGCTCCATCGAAAACTTCGACCCGATGGGTGTGCACACCGGTGACTCGATCACCGTTGCGCCGGCGCAGACCCTGACGGACAAGGAATACCAGATCATGCGTAACGCCTCGTTGGCGGTACTGCGTGAGATCGGCGTTGAAACCGGCGGCTCCAACGTTCAGTTCGGCATCTGCCCGGACACCGGCCGCATGGTCGTGATCGAGATGAACCCGCGTGTATCGCGTTCGTCGGCGCTGGCATCGAAAGCCACCGGTTTCCCGATTGCGCGTATCGCCGCCAAGCTGGCAATCGGTTACACCCTGGACGAGTTGCAGAACGAAATCACCGGCGGCGCCATGCCGGCGTCTTTCGAGCCGTCTATCGACTACGTCGTGACCAAGCTGCCGCGCTTTGCCTTCGAGAAATTCGCCAAGGCCGATGCGCGCCTGACCACTCAGATGAAGTCGGTCGGTGAGGTCATGGCCATCGGCCGCACGTTCCAGGAGTCCCTGCAGAAAGCCCTGCGCGGCCTGGAAGTCGGTGTATGCGGCCTGGACGAGAAGCTTGACCTGAGCAACCCGGAAAGCATGAGCATCCTCAAGCGCGAGCTGACCGTACCGGGCGCCGAGCGTATCTGGTACGTGGCTGACGCCTTCCGTGCCGGCCTGAGCGTCGAAGATATCTTCGGCATGAACATGATCGACCCTTGGTTCCTGGTGCAGATCGAAGACCTGATCAAGGAAGAAGAGAAGGTCAAGACCCTCGGCCTGTCGTCCATCGACCGCGACCTGATGTTCCGCCTCAAGCGCAAAGGCTTCTCCGATCAGCGTCTGGCCAAGCTGCTGGGTGTGACCGAGAAAAACCTGCGTACCCATCGCCACAAGCTGGATATCTTCCCGGTCTACAAGCGCGTTGACACCTGCGCCGCCGAGTTCGCCACCGACACTGCGTACATGTACTCCACCTATGAGGAAGAGTGCGAAGCCGCGCCGTCGGGCCGCGACAAGATCATCATCCTGGGTGGCGGTCCGAACCGTATCGGCCAGGGCATCGAGTTTGACTATTGCTGCGTACACGCCGCTCTCGCTCTGCGCGAAGACGGGTACGAGACCATCATGGTCAACTGCAACCCGGAAACGGTTTCCACCGACTACGACACGTCCGACCGCCTGTACTTCGAACCGGTGACACTGGAAGACGTACTGGAAATCTGCCGCGTCGAGAAGCCAAAAGGCGTGATCGTCCAGTACGGCGGCCAAACCCCGCTGAAACTGGCGCGTGCCCTGGAAGCCGCTGGCGTGCCGATCATCGGTACCAGCCCGGATGCCATCGACCGTGCAGAAGATCGTGAGCGTTTCCAGCAAATGGTCGAGCGCCTGAACCTGCGTCAGCCGCCGAACGCCACCGTGCGCAGCGAAGACGAAGCCATCCGTGCTGCCAGCAAGATCGGCTACCCGCTGGTGGTGCGTCCGTCCTACGTACTGGGCGGCCGCGCGATGGAAATCGTCTACGAAGAAGAAGAACTCAAGCGCTACCTGCGTGATGCGGTGAAAGTCTCCAACGACAGTCCGGTGCTGCTCGACCACTTCCTCAACTGCGCCATCGAAATGGACGTGGACGCGGTGTGCGACGGTACCGACGTGGTGATCGGCGCGATCATGCAGCACATCGAACAGGCGGGCGTTCACTCCGGTGACTCCGCGTGCTCGCTGCCGCCGTACTCGCTGCCGGCGCACATCCAGGACGAGATGCGCGAACAGGTCAAGAAAATGGCCCTGGAGCTGGGTGTGGTCGGCCTGATGAACGTGCAGTTGGCGCTGCAAGGCGAAGACATCTACGTCATCGAAGTCAACCCGCGCGCTTCGCGTACCGTACCGTTCGTGTCCAAGTGCATCGGTGTGTCCCTGGCCATGATTGCTGCGCGCGTAATGGCCGGTAAGACCCTGAAGGAAATCGGCTTCACCAAGGAAATCATTCCAAACTTCTACAGTGTGAAAGAGGCGGTGTTCCCATTCGCCAAATTCCCTGGGGTGGACCCGATCCTGGGCCCGGAAATGAAGTCCACCGGTGAAGTGATGGGCGTGGGCGACACCTTCGGCGAAGCCTTCGCCAAGGCCCAGATGGGCGCCAGCGAAGTGCTGCCGACCGGCGGTACTGCGTTTATCAGCGTGCGCGATGACGACAAGCCACTGGTTGCGGGTGTGGCCCGTGATCTGATCAACTTGGGCTTTGAAGTCGTGGCTACCGCCGGGACCGCCAAGCTGATCGAAGCTGCCGGCCTGAAAGTACGCCGCGTGAATAAAGTGACGGAGGGCCGTCCGCACGTGGTCGACATGATCAAGAATGACGAAGTCACCCTGATCATCAACACCACCGAAGGTCGCCAGTCGATCGCGGACTCCTACTCCATTCGTCGTAATGCCTTGCAGCACAAGATCTACTGCACCACCACCATTGCTGCTGGCGAAGCCATCTGCGAAGCGCTCAAGTTCGGTCCGGAAAAGACCGTGCGTCGCTTGCAGGATCTACACGCAGGATTGAAGGCATGAGCATAACCAAATACCCGATGACCGTTCAGGGCGCTCGCGCCCTGGAAGAGGAGCACGCCCATCTGACCAAAGTCGTACGTCCAAAGCTGAGCCAGGACATTGGTACGGCCCGCGAGTTGGGTGACTTGAAGGAAAACGCCGAATACCACGCTGCTCGCGAGCAGCAGGGTATGGTCGAGGCGCGGATCCGTGATATCGAAGGCCGCATGCAGAATGCGGTGATCATCGACGTCACGACCATCCCGCATACCGGCAAGGTGATTTTTGGCACCACGGTGGAAATCGCCAACGTCGAGACCGATGAGCGCGTTGTTTATCACATCGTGGGCGAAGACGAGGCTGACTTCAAACTCGGCAAGATCTCCGTCGGTTCACCGCTCGCCCGTGCCTTGATTGCCAAGGAAGAAGGGGACGTGGTGTCTGTGAAAACCCCCGGCGGCGTGATCGAGTACGAGATTGTTGAAGTTCGTCACATCTGAAAGACGGCGCCCGCTTCGTGCGGGCGCCATGCTTTGGCAGCTCTCCCAGATGCTTTGGGTGGGTGGCCTGTGGTTGTTGCACATTGGCGTGCTGCCAGCGCTGGGTTTGATTGGCCTGGCACCGCTGCTGATCGATGAGATCGACGGATTGCTCAGTGCGTTGCTGGTGGCTTTTGCGGCGGCGTGCGTGACCCTCCAGGCATTAGTGCTGGTCAAGGCTGAAGGCCTGGGGAGTTTGTGGCGGGATATTCGCGGCCAACTGCTATTGATGGCGCTGTATGCGTGCGCAATGTATTGCGTCGTGCATGTCTGGCTGCCGCAAGCGTTGCGCTGGCAGCTATTCAGCTATCTTGTGCTAGGGTTCTCCGGCCTGGTGCTGGTTATACAGCCCGCACCGGGATGGAGTGGCGGGGCGCGCGAAGCACGCCCCTGACCCTTGTCATCATTTGAAGCGATGAACGTTCGACAGTTGCTTGTTGACGCTGAAATTCTTGCGATACAGCAGCGCCATCTTGCCGATAACCTGAACCAGGTCCGCCTTGCCCACCTTGCACAATTCTGCAACGGCGGCCAGGCGCGCTTCGCGATCAAGGATATTGACCTTGATCTTGATCAGTTCATGATCATTGAGTGCGCGTTCGAATTCGGCTAACACACCTTCAGTCAAACCGTTGTCTGCCACAATCAGAACTGGTTTCAGATGGTGGCCAATGGATTTGTACTGTTTCTTCTGCTCTTGAGTGAGCGGCATAATCTGACCCCTGCGTCTGATCTTGTAAAAAGCGGCGGCCAGTTTACCCGAGCGAGTCCGGGACCGCCCAGTTAATCACGACCCGTTTTATTTTTCGAGGTGGCCCGTGGCCCGTTCCAAAACCAGCCTTAAGTGGCTACAAGAGCATTTCAACGATCCTTACGTCAAAAAGGCGCAGAAGGACGGCTACCGTTCCCGGGCCAGCTACAAATTGCTGGAGATCCAGGACAAGGACAAATTGATCCGTCCCGGCATGAGCGTCATTGACCTGGGCGCGGCCCCGGGTGGCTGGTCCCAGGTGACCAGTCGTCTGATTGGTGGGCAGGGCCGCTTGATCGCTTCAGACATCCTGGAGATGGACAGCATCCCGGATGTGACCTTTGTTCATGGTGATTTCACCCAGGACAGCGTGCTCGCAGAGATTCTTGAGGCGGTGGGAAATTCGCAGGTAGACCTTGTGATTTCCGACATGGCCCCCAATATGAGTGGATTACCGGCCGTCGATATGCCGCGTGCCATGTTCCTGTGTGAACTGGCGCTGGACCTGGCGGGTCGGGTACTGCGTCCTGGTGGTGATTTCCTGGTGAAAGTCTTCCAGGGCGAAGGGTTTGACGAGTACCACAAGAACATCCGCAAGCTGTTCGACAAGGTGCAGACACGCAAGCCTGACTCTTCCCGGGACAGGTCTCGGGAGCAATACCTGCTCTGTCGCGGCTTTCGCGGCGTTGAAGGCGCGGCGAGCGAAGAGCGTTTTTGAGAGATTCGAGGAGGGCGATAGGTTTTTTTATATCGCTTTCGTCATGAAGCTTTACGATTATTGTGTAGTCAAAGTTTCACAAAGGGTTACAGACGGCGCCTGCCAGTGTTGTAGGTAATGTAGTAAGTTAGGCCGGTGAATATCATGCGAAGCGCGCGCCAGTAGCGGAGCTTGCTTCAGAGGGTAGTTAATTGAACGATATGGCAAAGAATCTGATCCTGTGGTTGATCATCGCGGCTGTCCTGGTGACGGTGATGAACAACTTCTCCAGCCCTAACGAGCCGCAGACCCTCAACTATTCCGACTTCATCCAGCAAGTTAAGGATGGCAAGGTCGAGCGCGTGGCGGTTGATGGCTACGTGATTACCGGCAAGCGTATTGATGGCGACAGCTTCAAGACCATTCGTCCGGCCATTCAGGACAACGGTCTGATCGGCGACCTGGTGGACAACAAGGTCGTTGTGGAAGGCAAGCAGCCTGAGCAGCAGAGCATCTGGACCCAGCTCCTGGTAGCCAGCTTCCCGATCCTGGTGATTATCGCCGTGTTCATGTTCTTCATGCGCCAGATGCAAGGGGGTGCCGGAGGCAAGGGCGGGCCGATGAGCTTCGGCAAGAGCAAGGCACGCCTGCTCTCCGAGGACCAGGTGAAAACCACCCTGGCGGATGTCGCCGGTTGCGACGAAGCCAAGGAAGAAGTCGGTGAGCTGGTCGAGTTCCTGCGTGATCCGGGCAAGTTCCAGCGCCTGGGCGGACGCATTCCTCGTGGCGTACTGATGGTCGGCCCGCCGGGTACCGGTAAAACCTTGCTGGCCAAGGCGATTGCCGGCGAAGCCAAGGTGCCGTTCTTCACCATTTCCGGTTCTGACTTTGTCGAGATGTTCGTCGGTGTCGGTGCCAGCCGTGTTCGCGATATGTTCGAACAGGCCAAGAAGCACGCGCCATGCATCATCTTCATCGACGAAATCGATGCCGTGGGTCGCCATCGTGGCGCCGGCATGGGTGGCGGTCATGACGAGCGTGAGCAGACCCTCAACCAGTTGCTGGTGGAGATGGATGGTTTCGAGATGAATGACGGCATCATCGTCATCGCCGCAACCAACCGTCCGGACGTACTGGACCCTGCGCTGCTGCGTCCGGGCCGTTTCGACCGCCAGGTGGTGGTAGGGTTGCCGGATATCCGCGGTCGCGAACAGATCCTCAAGGTCCACATGCGTAAAGTGCCTATGGGCGACGACGTGGCTCCGGCCGTGATTGCCCGTGGTACCCCAGGCTTCTCCGGTGCTGATTTGGCCAACCTGGTCAACGAGGCTTCGTTGTTCGCAGCCCGTACCGGCAAACGCATCGTTGAAATGAAAGAGTTCGAATTGGCCAAGGACAAGATCATGATGGGCGCAGAGCGCAAATCCATGGTCATGTCCGAGAAGGAAAAGCAGAACACTGCGTATCACGAAGCCGGTCACGCTATCGTGGGTCGGGTTGTGCCTGAGCATGACCCGGTCTACAAGGTGTCGATCATTCCACGCGGTCGTGCCTTGGGCGTGACGATGTTCCTGCCGGAAGAGGATCGTTACAGCCTCTCCAAGCGCGCGCTGATCAGCCAGATCTGTTCGCTGTACGGCGGTCGGATTGCGGAAGAGATGACGTTGGGCTTCGACGGTGTTACCACCGGTGCTTCCAACGACATCATGCGCGCCAGTCAGATCGCCCGGAACATGGTGACCAAGTGGGGCCTGTCGGAGAAACTCGGTCCGTTGATGTATGCCGAGGAAGAAGGCGAAGTATTCCTGGGACGTGGCGGTGGCGGTCAAAGTGCCAGTTTTTCGGGCGAGACAGCCAAGCTGATCGACTCCGAGGTGCGCAGCATCATTGACCAGTGCTACGGCACGGCCAAGCAGATCCTCACCGACAACCGCGACAAGCTGGACGCGATGGCTGATGCGCTGATGAAATACGAGACTATTGATGCCGATCAGATCGACGACATCATGGCGGGGCGTACGCCTCGTGAGCCTCGCGATTGGGAAGGTGGTTCAGGTACCTCGGGCACTCCGCCAGTGGTGCAGAATGAACGTCCTGAAGCTCCGATCGGCGGCCCGGCGGCTGACCATTAAGGTTTGAAATGATTTCTGCGTCGTCCTCCACCCGGTTGCCTTGCGGCAACCGGGTTCTTGATTTGGCCCATACGCATGTCATGGGCATTCTTAATGTAACTCCCGATTCGTTTTCCGATGGCGGCCGCTTCAGCCGGCAGGACGCCGCGTTGCGTCATGCGCAGGCGATGGTGGCAGCCGGCGCGACGTTGATTGATGTTGGCGGCGAGTCGACTCGGCCGGGTGCCCGCGTTGTTTCTCCTGTGGAGGAACTGGAGCGGGTGGCGCCGATTGTCGAGCGCATTGCGCGCGAGCTGGATGTGATCATCTCGGTGGACACGTCAACGCCGGCGGTGATGCGGGAAACTGCACGCCTGGGAGCGGGCCTGATTAATGATGTGCGTTCGTTGCAGCGCGACGGTGCCCTCGACGCCGCTGCGGCGACCGGCCTGCCCGTGTGTCTGATGCATATGCTGGGAGAACCCGGCAATATGCAGGATAATCCGCACTACGACGACCTGGTTGGCGAGGTAAGCAGCTTCCTGGCTGACCGAGTCGCCCAGTGCGCGTCAGTGGGCATTGGCGCTGAAAAGATCATTCTCGATCCCGGGTTTGGCTTCGCCAAGACCCTGCAGCATAATTTAAGCCTGTTCAAGCATATGCAAGCCCTGCACGCCCTTGGTCGGCCTCTTCTGGTCGGTGTTTCGCGCAAGAGCATGATAGGGCAGGCCCTGAATCGCCCGGTGGGTGAGCGGCTGTATGGCGGCCTCGCGCTGGCTGCGCTTGCCATGACCAAGGGCGCTCGTATTTTGCGTGTGCATGATGTCGCCGAGACGGTGGACGTGGTGCGCATGATTGCCGCTGTAGAATCAGCCGAATAAGAATGATGGAGCACTCATGACTAAGAAATATTTTGGCACCGACGGTATCCGTGGTCGGGTCGGTGAATACCCGATTACCCCAGATTTCATGCTCAAGCTGGGTTGGGCGGCAGGCATGGCGTTCCGCAGCATGGGCGCGTGCCGCATCCTGGTGGGCAAGGACACGCGTATTTCCGGCTACATGTTTGAATCCGCGCTAGAGGCGGGGTTGTCCGCCGCGGGTGCCGACGTGATGCTGCTGGGCCCCATGCCTACACCGGCGATCGCCTACCTGACGCGTACCTTTCATGCTCAAGCCGGTATCGTGATCAGTGCCTCGCACAATCCGCACGATGACAATGGCATCAAGTTTTTCTCGGGGCAGGGCACCAAGTTGCCGGACGAGATCGAGCTGATGATCGAAGAGCTGCTGGACGCGCCGATGACGGTGGTCGAGTCCAGCAAGCTGGGCAAGGTGTCGCGTATCAACGATGCCTCCGGTCGCTACATCGAATTCTGTAAAAGCAGCGTGCCGAGCAGCACCAATTTCGCCGGGCTGAAGATCGTCGTTGATTGTGCCCATGGTGCGACGTACAAGGTGGCGCCGAGTGTCTTCAAGGAGCTTGGTGCGCAAGTCACTGTGCTGTCGGCTCAGCCCAACGGGTTGAACATCAACGACAACTGCGGTTCCACGCACATGGAGCAGTTGCAGGCGGCGGTTCTGGCCGAGCATGCGGACCTGGGCATCGCCTTTGACGGCGATGGCGACCGCGTGTTGATGGTGGATCACACCGGGATGGTCGTGGATGGTGATGACCTGCTGTTCATCATTGCCCGCGACTTGCATGAGCGTAACAAGCTGCAAGGGGGTGTCGTCGGTACGCTGATGAGTAACCTGGGGCTTGAATTGGCGCTGGCTGAACTGGGGATTCCCTTCATTCGCGCCAATGTCGGTGACCGTTACGTGATCGCCGAGTTGCTGGAACGCAATTGGCTGATTGGTGGTGAAAACTCGGGGCATGTCGTTTGCTTCCAGCACACCACCACGGGCGACGCAATCATTGCCGCGCTGCAGGTGTTGCTGGCCTTGCGTCGTCGCGAAGAGAGCCTGGCGCAGGCGCGACAGGCGCTGCGCAAGTGTCCGCAGGTGCTGCTCAATGTGCGTTTCGGCGGTGGCGAAAATCCAATCGAGCACCCCTCTGTCAAGGAAGCGTGCGAGCGTGTTACCCAGGCAATGGCTGGGCGTGGGCGGGTGTTGTTGCGCAAGTCCGGCACAGAGCCTCTGGTGCGTGTCATGGTCGAAGGCGAGGACGAAACGCAGGTTCGCGGCCATGCCGAAGACCTGGCAAAACTGGTAACTGAAGTTTGCGCCTGAATTCGGCTTGCCAGTGATGGTGTGGTTGGGTAACATCTGCGCCCACTTTGACCGACGGGGTACAGCATGCGTCGCACGATGGTAGCTGGTAACTGGAAGATGCACGGTACCCGCGCCAGTGTCGCTGAGCTGATCAATGGCCTTCGTCACCTGGCCTTGCCTGGCGATGTGGATGTTGCGGTTTTCCCGCCTTTCCTGCATGTCGGCCAAGTGGTTGATGGCTTGAAAGGTCAGTCGATTCAGGTCGGTGCGCAGAATTGCGCGGTGGAACCCGCCCAAGGTGCGTTGACCGGTGAGATTGCGCCCAGTCAGTTGGTTGATGCCGGTTGTGCCTATGTGCTTGTTGGGCACTCCGAGCGCCGCCAGTTGATGGGTGAAAGCGATCAGATGCTCAACCGAAAGTTCGCAGCGGCACAGGCTTGTGGCTTGATCCCGGTGTTGTGCATAGGGGAAACCCTTGAGCAGCGCGAATCGGGCAAGACGCTTGAAGTTGTCTCGCGTCAGCTGGGCAGCATCATCGAGGAGCTGGGTGTTGGTGCGTTTGCAAAGGCAGTAATCGCTTACGAGCCGGTCTGGGCCATTGGTACCGGGCTGACTGCTACACCGCAACAGGCGCAGGATGTGCACGCCGCCATCCGCGCGCAGTTGGCGGCAGAAAATTCTGAAGTCGCACAAGGTGTGCGGCTTCTATACGGCGGCAGCGTGAAGGCGGCCAATGCGGTCGAACTGTTCGGCATGCCGGATATCGATGGGGGGCTCATTGGTGGAGCTTCCCTGAATGCAGATGAGTTCGGTGCGATCTGTCGCGCCGCGGGAAACTGAAAAAATGCTGGAAACAGTCGTAGTCGTTTTTCATCTGTTGGCTGCCCTGGGCGTAGTTGCTCTGGTTTTGTTGCAACAGGGTAAAGGTGCGGATGCTGGTGCGTCTTTCGGTGCAGGTGCTTCAAATACTGTATTCGGAAGCCAAGGTTCCTCTACCTTTCTTAGTAAGTTTACTGCTATACTTGCCGCCGGTTTCTTCATAACCAGCTTGGGGTTAGGTTACTTTGCTAAAGAGAAGGCTCATGTGCTGACTCAAGTAGGTTTGCCAAACCCAGCAGTGTTGGAAGTACCAAAAGCAAAACCGGCTTCTGATGATGTCCCGGTGCTTCAAGAGCAAAAGTCGGCTACTCCAGCGACTGACGTGCCTCCAGCTCAAGAGCAGAAGTAAGAAGGTTGTAAACGCTGTATTGCCGAGGTGGTGGAATTGGTAGACACGCAACCTTGAGGTGGTTGTGCCCATAGGGTGTAGGGGTTCGAGTCCCCTTCTCGGTACCAATTATCAGGAGAGCCCGCTGTTGCGGGCTTTCTTGTAGGTGGAAGGTTACATTGACCCTGTAAGGGATCGGTCGTATACTTCCGCCCCAGCTTTGTCGCGGGGTGGAGCAGTCTGGTAGCTCGTCGGGCTCATAACCCGAAGGTCGTCGGTTCAAATCCGGCCCCCGCAACCAGTTTTAGCGGAGCCCCTTTTAAGGGGCTTTTTGTTAGCTGGACACTTTCAACGCCGCTGTTCGACGGCGTTTCAAGGATGGGCGTTTCGCCCATTTTTTTATTTTGCACAGCATGCACATACATGCACGAGGGGGTTCAGGTGTCGAGCAAGCTAGAAGAGTTGCAGGCCTTGCTGGCCCCGGTGGTCGTGGCCCTAGGCTATGAATGCTGGGGTATTGAGTTTTCGGCTCAAGGTCGCCACTCAATGTTGCGCGTTTATATCGATAAAGAGGGCGGCGTGCTGGTGGACGATTGTGCAATTGTCAGCCGTCAGATCAGCGGTGTCCTGGATGTTGAAGATCCGATTTCCGTTGAATACACCCTTGAAGTTTCCTCGCCAGGCATGGAACGCCCACTGTTCACTATTGATCAGTTTGCAAAATTTGCCGGTGAACAAGTGAAGATCAAGCTGCGCTCCCCGTTCGAAGGGCGACGCAACTTTCAGGGCCTTCTGCGCGGTGTAGAAGAGCAGGATGTCGTGGTGCAGGTAGAAGACCACGAGTTCCTGTTGCCGATCGATATGATCGACAAGGCCAACATTATTCCCAGTTTTGACTGAGACGCGGATCCCGCGGATCCAATGGCTTGCGAAAGGCGAGGCGTACGATGAGCAAAGAAGTACTGCTGGTTGTTGAGTCGGTATCCAATGAAAAGGGCGTACCGGCAAACGTGATTTTTGAAGCGCTGGAGCTGGCCCTGGCCACTGCTACCAAAAAGCGTTTTGAAGATGAAGTTGATCTGCGTGTGGAAATCAACCGCCACACCGGTGCCTATGAGACTTTCCGTCGCTGGACGGTCGTCGAAGAAGCCGATCTTGATGATCCGGCGATTGAAACCTGGCCGAGCAAGGTTGCGCAAACGCACCCTGGCGCCAACGTCGGTGATGTCGTCGAAGAAAAGATCGAATCGATCGAGTTCGGCCGTATCGCTGCACAGACCGCCAAGCAGGTCATCGTGCAGAAGGTTCGCGAAGCCGAGCGTGCTCAAGTCGTTGACGCCTATCGCGAACGCCTGGGTGAAATCATCTCCGGTACCGTGAAAAAAGTAACCCGCGACAACGTGATCGTCGACCTGGGCAACAACGCCGAAGCGTTGCTGGCCCGTGAAGACATCATCTCTCGCGAAACCTTCCGTGTCGGCGTGCGCTTGCGTGCGCTGCTCAAGGAAATCCGCACCGAGAACCGCGGCCCTCAGTTGATCCTGTCGCGTACCGCGCCGGAAATGCTGATCGAGCTGTTCCGTATCGAAGTGCCGGAAATCGCCGAAGGCCTGATCGAAGTCATGGCGGCGTCCCGCGACCCGGGTTCGCGCGCCAAGATCGCGGTCCGTTCCAAGGACAAACGCATCGACCCGCAGGGCGCTTGCATTGGTATGCGCGGTTCGCGCGTCCAGGCAGTGTCGGGCGAATTGGGCGGTGAGCGTGTGGACATCGTGCTGTGGGACGATAACCCGGCGCAGTTCGTGATCAACGCCATGTCGCCGGCTGAAGTGGCGGCAATTATCGTTGACGAAGATGCCCATGCAATGGACATCGCCGTTGGCGCAGACAATCTGGCTCAGGCCATTGGTCGTGGTGGTCAGAACGTGCGTCTGGCCAGCCAACTGACCGGTTGGACCCTGAACGTGATGACCGAATCGGACATCCAGGCTAAGCAGCAAGCTGAAACCGGTGACATCCTGCGCAACTTTATCGAAGAGCTGGAAGTCGATGAAGATCTGGCGCAGGTGCTGGTAGATGAAGGCTTCACCAGCCTGGAAGAGATTGCCTACGTACCGTTGGAAGAAATGCTCAACATCGACGGCTTTGACGAAGACACCGTCAACGAGCTTCGCGCTCGGGCCAAGGATCGTTTGTTGACTAAAGCCATCGCTACTGAGGAAAAGCTGGCAGACGCCCATCCGGCCGAAGACCTGCTCTCGCTTGAGGGTATGGACAAGGATTTGGCGATGGAACTGGCGGTGCGCGGCGTAATTACCCGCGAAGACCTGGCCGAGCAGTCTATTGACGATCTGCTCGACATCGACGGCATTGACGAAGATCGTGCCGGCAAGTTGATCATGGCCGCCCGAGCCCATTGGTTCGAGTAATTAGGCGCGGCCTGAGGAGAGAAGTGCATGACGCAAGTCACGGTGAAACAACTGGCCGATGAGGTCAAAACACCGGTAGAGCGCCTGTTGCAGCAGATGCGTGAGGCAGGTCTGCCGCACACCGCCGCCGAGGAACATGTGAGCGACAGTGAGAAGCAGTCTTTGCTGACTCACTTGAAAAGCAGCCACAAGGCGAAAGTGGAAGAACCGCGCAAGATTACATTGCAGCGCAAAACTACCAGCACCCTGCGTGTTGCAGGTAGCAAGAGCATCAGCGTTGAAGTACGCAAGAAGAAAGTCTTCGTACAGCGCAGCCCGGAAGAAATCGAAGCCGAGCGCAAACGCGAGCTGGATGAACGTCGCGCAGTAGAAAATGCTGCTCGTCAGAAGGCTGAAGAAGAAGCCAAGCGTCGCGCCGAAGAAGAAGCGCGTCGCCAGCCTGCTGCTGCGCAACCTGCCAGCACTGAAGCGGTCGCCGCTCCTGTTGAAGCGGTGCGTGAGGCTGCCCCGGTGGCTGCCGCACCTGCTCCTGCAGCAGATCGCAAGCGCGACGAACCTCGTCGTCCGGACAAACCACGTGCCGACGATAACAATCGTCGCGGTGGTGGCGGTGATGGCGAGCGTAAAAACGCTCCGCATCGCGCCTCGGTCAAAGAGAAAGCGCCTGCGCCACGCGTTGCCCCACGTACCACCGACGAAGAAAGCGACAGCTTCCGTCGTGGTGGTCGCGGCAAGGCCAAGCTGAAAAAGCGCAACGCCCACGGTTTCCAGAGCCCAACCGGCCCTGTCGTGCGTGATGTGCAGATCGGCGAGACCATCACCGTTGGCGATCTTGCCAATCAGATGTCGGTCAAGGCGGCTGAAATCATCAAGTTCATGTTCAAACTGGGTACCCCAGCGACCATCAACCAGGTGCTTGATCAGGAAACTGCTCAACTGGTAGCCGAAGAACTGGGCCACAAAGTGACCCTGGTCAGCGACACCGCCCTGGAAGATTCCCTGGCCGAGTCCCTGAAGTTTGAAGGTGAGACGTTCTCCCGTGCGCCGGTCGTGACCGTAATGGGCCACGTTGACCATGGTAAGACGTCGCTGCTCGACTACATCCGTCGTGCCAAGGTAGCGGCTGGCGAAGCCGGTGGTATCACCCAGCACATCGGTGCGTACCACGTTGAAACCGAGCGCGGCATGGTCACCTTCCTCGACACCCCGGGTCACGCCGCGTTTACCGCAATGCGTGCCCGTGGTGCCAAGGCGACCGACATCGTGATCCTGGTGGTTGCAGCGGACGACGGCGTAATGCCGCAGACCATTGAAGCTGTCCAGCACGCCAAGGCCGCCGGTGTTCCACTGGTGGTTGCAGTGAACAAGATCGACAAGCCGGGCGCCGATCTCGATCGCATCCGTAGCGAACTGTCGGTTCACGGCGTGACGTCCGAAGAGTGGGGCGGTGATACGCCGTTCGTTTCGGTCTCGGCCAAAGTCGGTACCGGTGTGGACGAACTGCTCGAAGCGGTGCTGCTGCAAGCCGAAGTACTCGAACTGAAAGCAACCCCATCGGCCCCAGGCCGCGGTGTTGTGGTTGAATCGCGTCTCGACAAGGGTCGTGGCCCGGTTGCTACCGTACTGGTTCAAGACGGTACCCTGCGCCAGGGCGACATGGTGCTGGTCGGTTCGAACTATGGCCGCGTGCGTGCCATGCTCGACGAGAACGGCAAGCCAATCAAGGAAGCCGGTCCTTCCATCCCTGTCGAGATCCTCGGCCTGGACGGTACCCCGGACGCTGGCGACGAGATGAGTGTGGTTGCCGACGAGAAGAAAGCCCGTGAAGTGGCTCTGTTCCGTCAAGGCAAGTTCCGCGAAGTCAAACTGGCGCGTGCTCACGCCGGCAAGCTGGAAAACATCTTCGAGAACATGGGCCAGGCAGAGAAGAAGACGCTCAACATCGTCCTCAAATCTGACGTACGTGGTTCCCTCGAAGCGTTGAACGGCGCCCTGAACGGCCTGGGTAACGACGAAGTGCAAGTGCGCGTTGTCGGTGGCGGTGTCGGTGGTATCACCGAATCCGACGCCAACCTGGCACTGGCTTCCAACGCTGTACTGTTCGGCTTCAACGTGCGTGCCGATGCCGGCGCTCGCAAGATCGTCGAGCAGGAAGGCCTGGACATGCGTTACTACAACGTCATCTACGACATCATCGAAGACGTCAAGAAAGCCCTTACCGGCATGCTTGGCAGTGATGTCCGGGAGAACATCCTGGGTATCGCCGAGGTGCGTGACGTGTTCCGCTCGCCGAAATTCGGCGCGATCGCCGGTTGCATGGTTATCGAAGGTACTGTGCACCGTAACCGTCCGATCCGTGTACTGCGTGAAGACATCGTTATCTTCGAAGGCGAGCTGGAATCCCTGCGCCGCTTCAAGGATGACGCTTCCGAAGTACGTGCCGGCATGGAATGCGGTATCGGCGTCAAGAGCTACAACGACGTCAAGCCTGGCGACAAGATCGAAGTCTACGAGAAGGTTCAGGTTGCTCGCAGCCTCTAACTCGCGCACTTCCGGAGCCACGCCGCGTGTGGGCATGCAGATGCCCCGCGTAGCGTACGGACTCTAAACGCAACGCCCGGTCTGGCTTTTGTCAGGCCGGGCGTTTGCCGCTTTCAGACCCCACGGGTTTCACCGTGTGGCAGTAACAGGTAACAAGACATGGCAAAAGAATACAGCCGTACCCAGCGTATCGGCGATCAGATGCAGCGCGAGCTGGCTCAACTGATCCGTCGCGAAGTCAAAGACCCGCGCGTTGGCCTGGTCACCATCACCGCCGTTGAAGTGAGCCGTGACGTGGGTCACGCCAAGATCTTCATCACCGTGATGGGCCAGGACAACAGCGAAGAAATCGCGCAAAGCATCAAGGTGCTCAACGCCGCCGCAGGTTTCCTGCGCATGCAGTTGGCCCGTGAAATGAAGTTGCGCAGCGTTCCCCAGTTGCACTTCCACTACGATGAAAGCGTCGTGCGTGGCGCGCACCTGTCGGCATTGATCGAGCGCGCCGTGGCTGAAGACAGCCAGCATCCGTCCACACCTGAAGACGCCAAGGAGTAAGCGGTGGCTCAGGTCAAACGTATCCGCCGTAACGTCAGTGGCATCATCCTGCTCGACAAACCCATTGGCTTTACCTCCAATGCCGCGTTGCAGAAGGTCCGCTGGCTGCTCAATGCCGAGAAGGCCGGGCACACCGGCAGCCTCGATCCCCTGGCCACCGGCGTACTGCCGTTGTGCTTTGGCGAGGCGACCAAGTTCTCGCAATACCTGCTCGATTCCGACAAGGGTTATGAAACCTTGATGCAACTGGGCAAGACCACCACCACGGCCGATGCTGAAGGTGATGTCCTGCAGGTTCGCGATGTGACCGTTGGTCGTGCCGATATTGAAGCCGCCTTACCCGCTTTCCGTGGGCAAATCAGCCAGATACCGCCGATGTACTCGGCGCTCAAGCGTGATGGCCAGCCTCTTTACAAGCTGGCGCGTGCCGGTGAAGTGGTGGAGCGCGAACCGCGTTCTGTTACTATTGCCCGGCTGGAATTGCTCGCCTGTGAAGGTGACACTGCCCGATTGGCGGTGGACTGCAGCAAAGGCACCTATATCCGCACCCTGGTGGAAGATATTGGTGAGCAGCTGGGTTGTGGCGCATACGTTGCCGAACTGCGACGTACACAGGCCGGCCCTTTCACCCTGGCCCAGACGGTCACGCTGGAAGAGCTCGAAGCGGTACATGCCGAAGGCGGCAATGAGGCGGTTGATCGCTTCCTGATGCCATCGGACAGCGGTTTGCTGGATTGGCCATTGCTGCACTTTTCGGAGCACAGCGCGTTCTACTGGCTCAACGGCCAGCCGGTACGCGCCCCGGATGCCCCGAAATTCGGCATGGTGCGAGTACAGGATCATAACGGTCGCTTTATCGGTATCGGTGAAGTGAGCGAAGACGGGCGCATCGCGCCGCGTCGACTGATTCGGTCAGAATGACCGAACGAGTGTGGCTGTTAACAGGCATGGTCAACACTCATTTTTAGATACAGGGATTTGTCCCTGGCCTGTTGAAACCGCCCTTTGGGTGGTTTCCTGAAAAAAGGATTGCCTCATGGCTCTCGACGTTCAAGAAAAAGCACAAATCGTAGCTGACTATCAGCAAGCTGTTGGTGACACTGGTTCGCCAGAAGTGCAAGTTGCACTGCTGACCCACAACATCAACAAACTGCAAGGTCACTTCAAGGCCAACGGTAAAGATCACCACTCCCGTCGTGGTCTGATCCGCATGGTAAACCAGCGCCGTAAGCTGCTGGACTACCTGAAAGGCAAGGATCTGGGTCGTTATCAGGCTCTGATCGGTCGCCTGGGTCTGCGTCGCTAATCAGCGATTGCGCTAGAGGTTGGTTGTCTGCCGTGTGTCAGTGGGATTCCCGCTGGCCCATGGCAGGCTCCCAGCCTCAAGTTTTATCTGGATACACGTTTTACCCTGGACAAGGGTTGGGCCGATTCCCGACGTTGCCCAAGAATTTCGCAAGAAGACAAGTTCCCCAAGAGCCACAAAGAAGGTAGGACACCGTGAACCCGGTTATCAAAAAATTCCAGTTCGGTCAGTCGACCGTTACCCTCGAGACAGGCCGTATCGCCCGTCAAGCCTCCGGCGCAGTGCTGGTTACCGTTGACGACGACGTTACCGTACTGGTGACCGTGGTTGGCGCCAAGACCGCTGACCCGAGCAAAGGCTTTTTCCCTCTGTCCGTTCACTACCAGGAAAAAACTTACGCTGCCGGTAAGATCCCTGGCGGTTTCTTCAAGCGCGAAGGCCGTCCTTCCGAGAAAGAAACCCTGACTTCCCGACTGATCGACCGTCCGATCCGTCCGCTGTTCCCGGAAGGCTTCATGAACGAAGTGCAGGTTGTCTGCACCGTCGTTTCCACCAGCAAGAAAACCGATCCGGACATCGCTGCGATGATCGGTACTTCGGCTGCCCTGGCTATCTCGGGCATCCCGTTTGATGGCCCGATCGGCGCCGCCCGTGTTGCGTTCCACGAAAGCACCGGCTACCTGCTGAACCCGACTTACGAGCAACAAAAAGCATCGAGCCTGGACATGGTCGTTGCCGGTACCTCGGAAGCCGTATTGATGGTTGAATCGGAAGCCAAAGAGCTGACTGAAGACCAGATGCTGGGCGCCGTGCTGTTTGCCCACGACGAGTTCCAGGTGGTGATCAACGCCGTCAAGGAACTGGCTGCAGAAGCTGCCAAGCCAACCTGGACCTGGGCTCCACAACCAGAAGCGACCGCACTGCTGGGCGCTATCCGTGCCGAATTCGGCGACGCGATCTCCCAGGCTTACGCCATCACCGTCAAGGCCGACCGTTACGCTCGCCTGGGCGAGCTGAAGGATCAGGTTGTCGCCAAGCTGTCAGGTGAAGAAGGCCAGCCTTCTTCCAGCGAAGTCAAAGCGGCTTTCGGTGAAATCGAATACCGCACCGTTCGCGAAAACATCGTTAACGGCAAGCCACGCATCGACGGTCGCGACACGCGCACCGTACGTCCGTTGAACATCGAAGTCGGTGTTCTGCCGAAGACTCACGGTTCGGCGCTGTTCACCCGTGGTGAAACCCAGGCCCTGGTAGTCGCGACCCTGGGCACCGCCCGTGACGCGCAACTGCTGGACACCCTGGAAGGCGAGAAAAAAGACCCGTTCATGCTGCACTACAATTTCCCTCCGTTCTCGGTGGGCGAGTGTGGTCGCATGGGCGGTGCTGGTCGTCGTGAAATCGGTCACGGCCGTCTGGCCCGTCGTTCGATCGCCGCGATGCTGCCGGCTGCCGACGTGTTCCCGTACACCATCCGTGTTGTGTCGGAAATCACCGAATCCAACGGTTCCAGCTCCATGGCTTCGGTTTGCGGCGCTTCCCTGGCACTGATGGACGCCGGTGTACCGATGAAGGCACCGGTTGCCGGTATCGCCATGGGCTTGGTTAAAGAGGGCGAGAAGTTCGCCATCCTGACCGACATCCTGGGTGACGAAGACCACCTGGGCGACATGGACTTCAAGGTAGCCGGTACCGCCAAAGGCGTAACCGCGCTGCAGATGGACATCAAGATCAAGGGCATCACCGAAGAGATCATGGAAATCGCCCTGGGCCAAGCCCTGGAAGCGCGCCTGAACATCCTCGGCCAGATGAACCAGATCATTGGTCAGTCGCGTACCGAGCTGTCGGAAAATGCTCCGACCATGATCGCGATGAAAATCGACACCGACAAAATCCGTGATGTCATCGGTAAAGGCGGCGCGACTATCCGTGCAATCTGTGAAGAAACCAAGGCTTCGATCGATATCGAAGACGACGGTTCGATCAAGATCTTCGGCGAAACCAAGGAAGCGGCTGAGGCAGCACGCCAGCGCGTCCTGGGTATCACCGCTGAAGCGGAGATCGGCAAGATCTACGTCGGTAAGGTTGAGCGCATCGTCGACTTCGGCGCATTCGTCAACATCCTGCCGGGCAAGGATGGTCTGGTTCACATCTCCATGCTGAGCGACGCTCGCGTTGAGAAAGTGACCGACATCCTGAAAGAAGGCCAGGAAGTGGAAGTGCTGGTACTGGACGTGGACAACCGCGGCCGTATCAAACTGTCCATCAAGGACGTAGCAGCAGCCAAGGCTTCGGGCGTTTAACTAGCCGCAAGCGTCACGCTGTAGAAAAGGACTCTTCGGAGTCCTTTTTTTATGAGCGTGAGAAAATGGAAGAGAATCAGCTGTTTAGCACTGCGCAAAAGCCGCAACTTGCATGCAGGCACGATGGACTTCATGCAAGTTGCACGATTCCGTAAATTAACGTTTTTTATAACTGATTGTTTTATAAGGGTTTTTACATTTCTGACGACTTGGCACACTGCCTGCAATATCCCTGTTAGCGCTTCAGTACCAAGATTTACGTACTGCAGTCTTTTAATAAAACAGGAGTTACTCGTATGAAGAAGTTCGCTCTCGCTACTGCTACCGCTCTGACTCTGGCCATGGGTGCTAACGTAGCCTTTGCTCAGACTTCCCAAGCCCCTATGACTCTGGCGGCTGGCGAAGCTACCAAGGCTAAGGAAGGCGTTTCGGATACTTGGATCACCACCAAAGTCAAAGCCGACCTGCTGACTGAAAAAGGCATTCCAGGTTCGGACATCAAGGTTGAAACCAACAAAGGTGTGGTTTCCCTGTCCTCCGAAGTAGCCATCTCGGACTCGCAGAAAGCGACTGCCGTAGCGATCACCAAGAAAATCAAAGGTGTAACCGCAGTTTCTGCTGACGGCCTGCTGGCTGGCGGCGCTACCAAGGCTGACGGCGTCGACAAAACCAAAGGTGCTGCTCATGACGCTGGCGAGGCGACTAGCGATACCTGGATCACCACTAAAGTAAAAGCTGATCTGGTTACCGAAAAAGGTATCCCTGGCACCGACATCAAAGTTGAAACCAACAAAGGTGTTGTGTCCCTGTCGTCCACAGCGGCTGTGACTGCTGCGCAGAAAGAAACTGCTGTAGCGATCGCCAAGAAAATCAAAGGCGTTAAAGCTGTATCGGCTGATGGCCTGAAAGCTCAGTAACACTACCGATTGCGTCTGAACTGAATGGCGGCGGCTTAGGGTGAGTTAGATTTCCACCCGAGGCACCTCTGGAGTTCATGCGACCGACCACACGGATGTGGTCATTACAGGCCCCGGCACTTGTGTCGGGGCCTGTTCTATTGGGGCTTATAATTTGCCAGCCAGCAAGGAACTATAAGTGTGGGGGGGGCTTGCCCCCGATAGTGGTGTATCAGTCAACCTATCACTGACCGACCTACCGCCATCGGGGGCAAGCCCCCTCCCACATTTGGTTGCTTGGCAACCTGATGCATTGGCATTACTGCCCGACCGTCTTTCTCCGCCTGCCCCAGCGGCACAACACCATCCAGCTTGCCGGGCAAGGAGCAAAAATGTGGGAGGGGGCTTGCCCCCTCCTACATTGGGTTACTCGGCATCCAGATGCATCGGCGTCACCACCCGACCATCTTTTTCCGCCTGTCCCAACTGCGCATCGATGAAGTACACGCGGTCGTCTTCCAGCTTAGCCTTGTCCACCAGGTAATCCTTGATAGTGCTGGCCCGGTCCTGGCCGAGCTGGCGCAGCAGCACGTCACTGCCACTCCAGAACTTGATCACGCCGTCCTTGAGCCTGGCCGCGCGCTCATCGTCGCCCAGGCCTTTCCATTCGGCGGGAGGTTGTTGTTTCAGGCGGGTGCGGTAAATGCCTTCCAGCAAAGGCGCCTTTTCCTTCTCGGGCACGACCAGCAATGATGCCTGGGCCGGGACTTTATCGCCGCGACGCTGCAGGATTTTGTAGTAGTTGTATTGGTACTCACGCTCCAGTCGTTGCGCGGCCAGGAACGGGCCGTCACTGCCGGCCGCTGCGGTGCCTTCGATTTCCAGGCGCAGGGCAGGGCGTTCCTTGAGTGCCTTGGCCAGCGTGTTAAGGGCTCCTTCGGCGTTTTTATCCAGTTCACTGGAGCCCGCCGCAAACGACACACTCCCCAGGTCTTGCGAACCGCCGCCGGTGACCAGCCCACCAATGAACTTGAAGGGCGCCGTCGCGGCGCGCACCACGAGGTTGCGCAAGGTCTGCCACACAATCGGCATAACACTGAATTGCGGGTTGTTCAGGTCACCGCTTACCGGCAGCTCGATGGAAATCTTGCCGTCGCTGTCCTTGAGCAAGGCCACCGCCAGGCGAATCGGCAAGTCCACCGCATCGGCGCTGTCGACTTTCTCGCCCAGTTGCAGTTGCTCGACCACCACCTTGTTTTCAGCCTTCAACTGGCCTTTGGTGATCATGTAATGCAGGTCCAGGTTCAAACGACCTTTGCGGATTCGGAAACCTGCGAATTTGCCCGAGTACGGCGTCAGGGTGGTCAACTCGACACGTTTGAAGCTGGTCGCGATGTCCAGCGCCGCCATAGGGTCAAACGGGTTCACGCTGCCCTTGATGGTCACCGGCGCGTAGCGGTCCACCTTGCCCTTGATGTCGACGCTGGCCGGTTTGGCCTGGCGACTGTCGATGGTGCCGATCTGGCCGTTGAGTTGTTGAATGGCGGTAGCGAAGTTGGGCGTGAGGCTGAAGTCGGCGAAATTGGCCGAGCCGTCGTTGATCGCGACCTGTCCGACGTGGATACCCAACGGTTTGTCTTTGCTCGCAGCCGGCTTGGCTGCCGATTTGTTCCCGCTGTCGGCAGGCTGCGGGATCAGCAGGTCGTCGATATTGGTGGTGCGGTCCTCGTTGATCATGAAGCGCGCATAGGGTTGCAGCAGGTTGACCTTGTCGATCGACAGGCTGTCGCCATGCTGGTAATTGACGCCTTCCAGCACCAGGCGCTGCCATTTGAGGAAGTCACGGGACTTGAGGGTGTCTAGCGTGTGCAACTGATCCACTTGCGCGCGGCCGGTGACTTGCAGGGTCAGCGGTTCGGTACTCTTCAAGTTGACATCCAGGTTGCTGCCCAGCATGCCGCTGCGCAGTTCCAGACGGATGAACGGGCTGATATAGGATTGAGCGACGCGCAGGTCGATGTCCTGGGTGTTCACTTTCAGCCTGGCGCTGACCGGATTGAGGTTGACCTCGCCGGCTGCCTGGATCTTGCCTTGCTTGCCCAGGCCGCTGTCGACCTTCAAGGTAAAAGGGCGCTGGTTGAGGCTGTCGAAGTTCTGCACATCGACGTTCAACGGCCCCAGATCCACGGCTACCGCAGGCTTGGCCTGGCGGTCAGCCAGGTGCACCTGGTAATTGCGCAGTTGCACATCCTTGAGCAGCACTTGCCAGGGTTTGTTCGGCGCTGCCGGTGGCGCTTCAGGTGAGTCGGCAGTCGCGGGCGCGGAGGCCGGTTCCGGCGTCTTGGCCGGTTTGCCGGGTTGGCTGGCGAACAGCTTCTGCCAGTCCAGTTGCCCATCAGCCTCGCGGGCGGCCCAGGTTTCGAGTTTGTTGCTGCGGATCTTGCCGATCACTACCTGTTGCTTGGCCAGGTCCACCGTGGTCTCGCTGACGTCCAGGCGCTCCAGGCGTGCCAATGGCCGGCCATCCGGCGCTTTGATCGCAAAGGGCGCAATGCTGGCGGTGGTGTTGGTCAGGTTAAGTTCGGTCTCTTTGGCCAGGCTGAACTTATAGTTGGTGCTGAAATTGAGCACTCCGTCCTCAAGCACCAGCGGCACGGCATCGCGCACATACGGCCACCAGGCTTTCATTTTGCCGTCGGTGACTTTCAGCGAGCCTTCGGAGGTGATCGGTACCAGGCTGAAGTTGCCCTTCCAGTCGATCTGCCCGCCCTGGGGGCCGGCGGCCACCAAAGTCATGTCGGCGTTATCTTCCGGCAAGGTGCTGAGGTTTTTCAGCTCGAAGTCGAGTTTGTCGTAGAGAAATTCGATGGGTTCGCTGGGGCGCAGGTCCCGAAAGTGCACATAGCCGCCCGCCAGCTTGATGCTGTCGATACGCAGCGGGAAAGGCTTGGCGTCGGGATCGGCGGGGGTTGGCTCGCTTGGCGGCAATTTGAACAATTGCGCCAGGTTCAACTGGCCGGACTTGTCGAAGAGCAATTCGGTCCTGGGCTGCTCGAGTTGAACATCGGCCAGGTGCAGGGCGCGGGTCCAGAGGCTGTCGATCTGCAGGTTGGCATACAGGCGCTCGAAACCCACCTGTTCCTTGCCCGGCTCACCGATCTTCAGGCCCCATAGCGTCAGCTCCAGGCTGAACGGGTTGAGTTCGATACGCTCGATACGCGCCGGCACCGTTGCGTAATGGGCCAACTGCTGGTTGGCAATACGAAGGGCGATGCCGGGCAAAATCAGAAAGCCCAGCACGCTATACACAGCAAGGGCGGTCAACAAGGCGCCTATGGCGCGGAACAATCCTTTGGGCATGGGTGACAGCCATCTATGTCGAACGAGAGTGCCTTGGAGTATGGCACGTGATTTCGGTTCCGAAGAACCGCCAGGCCTGGGAAACTTCCTACAATTGCAGGATCAGGGTCTTCAGCGGAGGTTGCTGGTCTTTCGACGGAAAGTCCGCGCCTGGCGCCATGATCTGCCAGTCGCGTACGGGGCGACCGGCTTTTTCCGCGCAACGCAGCACCTGTTCGCGCCAGTCGTCCATGCTCACTTTCGCCAGGTTGTTGCAGCAAATGAGCACACCATTATCGGCGGTTGCCAACAGTGCGGGCTTGAGCAGGCTTTGGTAGTCGCGCAACAGGTCGACGGTACCGAAGGCGCTTTTGGCCCAGGCGGGAGGATCGAGCAGCACCAGGTCATACTGGCGCTGTTCCAGGCGCGGATAGCTCGGCAGTTTCTGGCCACGACGCTGAGTGACAGGGAGGCCGGCCAATTGGCGAATCGCCGGGAAGTAATCGGACTGTACGAAGGTCATGGTCGGCAACTGCGGGTTAAGCAGACCGTTCTCGCGCCCCACGGCGAGATTGCCCTCGGCAAAGTCCAGGTTGCAGACTTCGCGTGCGCCACCGGCTGCCGCGCTCAAGCCTACGCCGCAGGTGTAGGCGAACAGGTTGAGCACGCTTTTACCGGCGCTGTGGTCCTTGACCCAGCCCCGGGTGTTGCGCAGGTCAAGGAACAGCAGCGGGTCCTGCCCGGCATGCCGCCCGCGCACTCGGTAGTTGAGGCCCCATTCGTGACCGACCAGATCCTCCAGCGCGGCAGGTTCGGCGCGGTACACGCTGTCTTCACGGTCGATCCGTGAGTTGCCACGGGAGCGGTCGTTGTACACCAGCAGCAGCTCCAGGCCCATGTATTGATTGATCAGTTGGTGCAGGTCCAGCAGATCGGCGTTTTGCAGGGATTGGTGGAAGCTTTGCACCAGCAATTGCGGGCCGTAGCGATCGATCGTCAGGCCACCGGCGCCTTCCTGGCTGCCGTGGAACAGCCGGTAGCAATCGGTGCCCTGGGCATGCAGTTCACTGATCAGGTCTTGGCGATGGTCGAGGGCGGCGCGCAGCGCCTGGTTCAAGGAAGTCATGGAGCGCGCCTTGCTTGCGGGGGAATGAGGACAATGGGGGCGCGCAGTTTAACAGCCCCGGCCTGAACAGGCCGGGGGTTATTTCGAGGCTATCGGTTCAGGCGTTGATCAGCCGCGGTGACGACCGCGGAAGTAGTTGATCAGGCCCTGGGTCGAAGCATCTTCGGCCGAGGTTTCTTCGGCGCCGGTCAGGCGGTTGTAGACGCCTTTGCCCAGTTCCTTGCCCAGCTCGACACCCCATTGGTCGAAGGCGTTGATGCCCCAGATGACGCTCTGGACGAACACCTTGTGTTCGTACATGGCGACCAGCGCGCCCAGGCGGCGCGGGCTGATGCGTTCGACCACGATCGTGTTGCTCGGACGGTTGCCCGGGATCACCTTGTGGGGGGCCAGTTTCTGCACGTCGGCCTCAGGGATGCCCTTATCGCGCAGCTCCGCTTCGGCTTCGGCGCGTGTCTTGCCGAGCATCAGCGCCTGGCTCTGGGACAGGCAGTTGGCATACAGCCACTGGTGGTGGTCGGAGACCGGGTTGAAACTGACGATCGGCACGATGAAGTCGGCCGGGATCAGTTGGGTGCCCTGGTGCAGCAACTGGTGATAAGCATGCTGGCCGTTGCAACCCACGCCGCCCCAGATGACCGGGCCGGTATCGGTGGCGACCGGCGTGCCGTCCTGGCGCACGCTCTTGCCGTTGGACTCCATGTCCAACTGCTGCAAATGCTTGGTGATGTTACGCAGGTAATGGTCGTACGGCAGGATCGCATGGCTCTGCGAACCCCAGAAATTGCCGTACCACACGCCCAGCAGGCCCAGCAGCACGGGCATGTTGTCTTCGAATGGCGCGTTCTGGAAATGCTGGTCCATGGTGTAGGCACCGGACAGCAGCTCCTTGAAGTTGGACATGCCGATCGCCAGGGCGATCGGCAAGCCGATTGCGGACCACAGCGAGTAACGACCACCGACCCAGTCCCACATCGGGAAGATGTTTTCTTCGCGAATGCCGAACGCGACGGCCGCTGCGTTGTTGCTCGACACCGCGATAAAGTGGCGGTACAGCTCGGCTTCCGAGCCACCCTGGGCCAGGTACCAGGCGCGGGCGGCCTGGGCGTTTTTCAGGGTTTCGAGGGTGTTGAAGGATTTCGACGAGACGATAAACAGCGTGGTCTCGGCGCGCAGCTTCATGGTCAGTTCGTGGAACTCGCTGCCGTCGATGTTCGCCAGGTAATGGCAGCGTACGCCCTTATGGGCGTAGGACAGCAGCGCTTCGGAGACCAGCTCCGGGCCGAGGAACGAACCACCGATGCCGATGTTCACCACGTCGGTGATCGGCTTCTCGGTGTAGCCACGCCACAGGCCGTCGTGGATACGGCCGACCAGGTCAGTGATCTGGTTCAGCACCTTGTGCACGTCGGGCATGATGTTCACGCCGTTGACCGACAACTTGTCACCCACCGGGCGACGCAGGGCGGTGTGCAGCGCCGGACGGCCTTCGGAGGAGTTGACCGGCTCGCCGGCATACAGCGCGTTGATCGCGTCTTTAAGGCCGACTTCGTTGGCCAGGCCCACCAGCAGGTCGCGGGTTTCGCGGGTGATCAGGTTTTTCGAGTAATCGAGGAAAAGCCCGCAGCTGCTCAGGGTGAATTCGGAGAAACGCTGGGGGTCGGCATTAAAGGCCTCGCGCATGCTGAAATCCTGCATGGCTTGGCGATGTTGATCGAGCGCGTGCCAGGCGGGCAGCGCGGTAACGTCATGAGGGGTGCGGTAGTACGCCATCGCTGCGGGTTTCCTTTTATTACGGGGACTGCCTTTAGGACACTTCAAAGCCCGGAACATCCCGTCTTTTAACATGCGACGGGGTTCCAGACAGCGCTAACCAGGAGCGCAGGGCGATTACATTAAACCTAGCGTGTCGATATGTCTTGGCTTTGTCTGCGCTGATGCCGGTACTTTTTTATACCGGCATAGCGATGAAGGCAATCGGCGGGGTGTCGAGCAGGGTCAGTTGAGGTTCAGGTGCAGGTTGTCGATCAGGCGTGTCGTGCCCAGATAGGCTGCTACCAGGATCACGATATCCCGGTCTTCGGGCGTGGCCGGACGCAAGTGCACGCCTTGACGCACTTCCAGGTAGTCCATGCGCAAGCCGGCGGCTTCGATCTGCCGGATGTGCTCGGCGCGCAGTGTGGCGAAATCCCGCTCACCGCTCTTGATGGCGGTGGCCATCTGGCTGAGGCTGCGGTACAGCACGGGGGCAATTGCGCGTTGCTCCTGGGTGAGATAACCGTTGCGCGATGACAGCGCCAGGCCATCGGCGGCACGTACGGTCGGCTCGCCGATGATCTGGATCGGCATGTTCAGGTCATGCACCATGGCGCGGATCACCGCCAGTTGCTGGTAGTCCTTCTGGCCAAATACGGCCATATCCGGCTGGACCATGTTGAACAGCTTGCTGACCACCGTGGCGACGCCTTCGAAATGCCCTGGGCGGCTGGCCCCGCACAGGCCTTCGGACAACTGGGGGACGCTGACGCGGGTCTGGCCGGCCATGCCGTCGGGGTAAATCTCCTCGACCGTGGGCGCGAAGAGCAGGTTGCAGCCGGCTTGCAGCAGCATTTCCTGGTCGGCGGCAAGGGTGCGCGGGTATTTGTCCAGGTCTTCGCCGGCGCCGAATTGCAACGGGTTGACGAAAATGCTCGCCACGACGAAGTCCGATTGCTGCGCGGCCTTGCTCACCAGGGTGGCGTGGCCACTGTGCAGGTTGCC
This sequence comes from Pseudomonas sp. 28 E 9, assembly GCF_900004785.1. Classification (NCBI taxonomy): domain Bacteria; kingdom Pseudomonadati; phylum Pseudomonadota; class Gammaproteobacteria; order Pseudomonadales; family Pseudomonadaceae; genus Pseudomonas; species Pseudomonas sp. 28 E 9. The sequence continues at coordinate 83,598 of NZ_CVTK01000022.1, forward strand.
CATGGTCGGCACGAAGCCGATGCGCTTGCCGGCACTGCGCGCGTGGGTCACGGCGGCGCGCAGTTCACGTAGGGTTTTAACGGTGTTCATGCAGAAAATCCGTGTTCGGCGCCTGGAAAGGTTACGGCTTTGACTTCGCTGACGTAAGCGCTCAGTGCGGCGTGAATGCTGGCCTGGCCGGCCATGAAGTTTTTCACGAACTTGGGCACGTGGCCGCTGATCGACAAGCCGAGCATGTCGTGCAGCACCAGCACCTGGCCGTCGGTGGCGGCGCCGGCACCGATGCCGATCACCGGTACCTTGACGGCCTGGGTGATTTCGGCGGCCAGTTCACTGGGCACGCACTCCAGCAGAATCATCGCGGCGCCGGCTTGTTCCAGGGCGATGGCATCGGCACGCATCTGGCGTGCCTGGGCTTCATTGCGGCCCTGTACCTTGTAGCCGCCGAGCAGGTTGACCGACTGCGGTGTCAGGCCCATGTGCGCGCATACCGGGACGCCGCGCTCAGCCAGCAGGCGGATCGACTCGGAAAGCCATACGGCGCCTTCGACCTTGATCATGTGCGCACCCGCCTGCATCAGTTTGCCGGCGTTCTGGAAGGTCTGTTCGAGGGTGGCATACCCCATGAACGGCAGGTCGGCGATGATAAACGCACCGTCATTGCCACGCTTGACGCTGGCGGTGTGGTACGCGAGTTCGTCGGTGGTGACGGGGAGTGTGCTGTCATTCCCTTGAAGTACCATGCCCAGGGAGTCGCCTACCAGCAACACCTCGACCCCGGCCTGACAGCTGGCGTGGGCGAAGGTGGCGTCGTAGCAGGTCAGCATGGTGATTTTTTCACCTTTGAGCTTGAGGCTCTGCAAGGTGGTCAGGGTAATGTCTGGCATGAAAAGGGTCCTCGTTCAGGCGCTTGGAAACAGCGAGTAACGCGCGTGAGTCTTCGTTTATACAGGCGCACTGTCTTGAGAGCAGTGCTTATAAGGCCTGGATTGCGCCCTTCAGCGCCGGGCTGGCGGCAGCGGGACGCCTATAGTCGTGAGGAGGACACGGGAAGTCAATTGGATGTGTTACCGCATTGTTACGATGACGGTGTTACCGCTGTTACTGACGCGATTGTAGGAGCGAGCTTGCTCGCGAAGAACGCTTAGGCACCGCGTTTAGTCAGGCTGTGCGCGTTATCGTTGACGATTTTCGCGAGCAAGCTCGCTCCTACAGAGGTAAGCGTTCCAGGCCGACAAACGGGCAGTCTGCCAGTAAGTCGCGCAGGGTTGGGCCATCAGGTAATGACAGGTTCGCAGGTGCCAGTTCGGCCAGCGGATAAAGCACAAACGCCCGCAGGTGCATCTGGTAATGCGGCACCTTGAGGCGCGGCTCGTCGATCAGGCGGTCACCGAAGAGCAAGATATCCAGGTCCAGCGTGCGTGCGCCCCAACGCTCAAGGCGTTCGCGACCCTGGTCGTTTTCGATGGCTTGCAGCGCATCGAGCAGGTCCAGCGGCGCAAGGTCGCTGTCTAGGGCCGCCACCGCATTGGTATAGCGCGGTTGGCCCGGGAGCAGGGAGTCACTTTGATAGAAGGCGGATACACCGGCAAGGGTGGTGCCGGGCAATTGCGCCAAGGCGTCGATCGCGCTGCGCAATTGCTGTTGCGGGGCAGACAGGTTGCTGCCCATGCCGATGTAGATACGTTCCACGTTTATTCGCCTGTTGCGCCTGAGGCATCGGCGGCGCTGCGTTTGCGCTTGCTGGAACTGCGGCGGCGCTTTTTCGGCCCTTCGCCGGTGCTGTCGCCTTTGCTGCCGAGTTCACGAATCATCTCGCGGCGCTGACTGTCATTGGCGTCCTGGTAGTCGGTCCACCATTCACCCAGCCCGTCGGTCTGCTCGCCGGCGCTTTCGCGCAGCAACAGGAAGTCGTAGCCGGCGCGAAAGCGTGGGTTGTCCAGCAACAGGTCGGCGCGTTTGCCGCTGCGGCGTGGCAGGCGCTCCTGCATGTCCCAGATCTCGCGGATCGGCAGGGTGAAGCGCTTCGGAATGGCGATGCGCTGGCACTGCTCGCTGATCAATTCATGGGCGGCTTCCTGCATGGCAGGGATCGGCGGCATGCCGCGGTCCTGCAAGCGCAGTACACGCTTGGGCAGGGCCGGCCACAACAGCGCGGCAAACAGGAAGGCCGGGGTGACCGGCTTGTTCTGCTTGATGCGCAAATCGGTGTTGATCAAGGCTTCGCTGATCAGGGTGTGGGTGTACGTCGGGTTGTATTCCAGGGCCTCGGCGCTGGCCGGGAACAGCGGATCGAACAGTTGCAGGTCGACGAGCATCTCAAAGGTGTCGGCCGCATAGCCCGAGAGGAACAGCTTGAGCACTTCTTCGAACAGGCGTGCCGACGGAATCTCCCGCAGCATCGGTGCCAGTTCGCGAATCGGTGCGGCCGTGTGTTTCTCGATGCCGAAGTTCAGCTTGGCGGCGAACCGCACCGCACGCAGCATGCGCACCGGGTCTTCCTGGTAGCGCTGCGTCGGCTCGCCGATCAGGCGGATCAGGTTGTTGCGGATGTCGTGAACGCCGTTGGCGTAATCGAGGATGCGCTCGCTGACCGGATCGTAATACAGGGCATTGATGGTGAAGTCGCGGCGTTGCGCGTCTTCTTCCAGGGTGCCGTAGACATTGTCGCGCAGGATGCGTCCGCTCTCGTTGCGGGAAGACTGATTGGTGTCTTCCTCTTCATCGTTTTGCGGATGGCCGGCGCGGAACGTCGCGACCTCGATGATTTCGCGACCGAAGTGGATATGCACCAGCTTGAAGCGGCGCCCGATGATCCGCGCATTGCGAAATTCGGCACGCACCTGTTCAGGCGTGGCGCTGGTGGCGACGTCGAAATCCTTCGGCGTGATATTGAGCAGCATGTCGCGTACGCAACCGCCCACCAGGTAAGCCTGGTAGCCGGCGCTCTGCAAACGTTCGACGATGTTCACTGCGTAACGGCTGAATTGAGCGCGCTGCAATGAATGCTGATTGCTGTTAAGCACTTCAGGCGTGCTGCGAATGTGTTGCGTACGACGCAAGGGAGAACGGAATGACTGGAACAACTTCTTCAGCATGGGATGCACTGTTTGAAGGAATGTTCGGCCATAACGAAGAATGACCGCATGATGGGCCGGGATTCTAGCATTTAGTCAGGGGATGGTGTAGGAACAAGCTGCGGGCGTTGCGCCAAAAGCGTTTGAGGGGCAATCCAGGGGCAATCTGTCGGAAACTACAAGGGGAGCCGAAGCTCCCCCAGAAGTAGTTGCGTGCTCTATTTTTATTATTGGTTTCGGGCTTCTTGTTTTTGTTGATCGCCCTCGTCATGAAGCTTCACCTTCATGACACTCCCAATCGGGAGCAAGAGCAAACGGATTGCTTTGGTCGCTGTGTTGCTGATCTACGATCCAACCAGTTCAGGCTCTGCCTTAGGGCAGTTTTTGTTGTTCTCGGCCTGGTTGCGGGGCAAGCCCCAAATGCAACGCCTCTCCAAAAGAATCAGTTAGCTGCGCCTCCGCCGTGTTGTTTTTGTTATGCGTGAGTCGATTCGTCTTATTTTTATTGTCTTGTACAAAGCTTGTTATTGTTTTTGTACTAAGCATATAGCAGGGTGCGTGCCAACTTTAGCGTCGCCCAGCAAAACCGGGGGGTTGAGGCTGATTCGGGTTTTTGGCGGAGCAAAAAAAGCCGGGGCTTCGTTACCGTAAGCCCCGGCTTTTGTTACGCGAAATATCCGCGGTAACAGTTTTTTCACATCTGCACGTGTTACCTGTGGCGCGGCCCCTCAACTTTCGCTGGCGACGCCGGTCTTGCGCCGTGGAATGCCCAGGCGCTGGCGACGTTCCCACAGGCACTTGCGGCTCACGCCCAGCTTGCGTGCCAGTTCGGTCTCGGTCATGTGGTCCTGGTGCTCGAGGACGAAATGCTGGAAGTAGTCTTCCAGGGACAAATCTTCCGTCGGCTCGTGGCTGGTATTGCTGCCCGCGCCCTGTTGCGGCGCCAGGCCGATGAAGTCGTCGTCGTCCAGATCGCTGAGTTCGATATCGATGCCCAGCAGCTCGGCGGATATTTCCGGGCTTTCCGACAGGATAACCGCACGCTCGACGGCGTTTTCCAGTTCGCGCACGTTGCCCGGCCAAGAGTAATGCCGGATCACCTGCTCCGCGTCGGGCGCAAATTTCAGGTCGGTGCGGTTGATGCGTGCGCTCTGGCGCAGCAGGAACGCCTGGGCGATTTCGTTGACGTCGGCGCCGCGCTCACGCAGTGCCGGCAGCTTGAGCGCAATCACGTGCAGGCGGTAATACAAGTCTTCGCGAAATTGGCCGATCTTGGCCAGGCTCTTGAGGTCACGGTGCGTCGCGGCGATCAGGCGTACATCGACCTTTTGCGATTGCACCGACCCGACCCGGCGAATCTCGCCTTCCTGCAACACGCGCAGCAAGCGTGCCTGTGCTTCCAGGGGCAGTTCGCCGATCTCGTCGAGGAACAGCGTGCCGCCGTCGGCCGCTTCGACCAGGCCCGCGCGCCCGGCGCTGGCACCGGTGAACGCGCCTTTTTCGTGGCCGAACAATTCGGACTCGATCAAGGATTCGGGGATCGCCGCGCAGTTCACCGAAATCATCGGTGCCTTGGCTCGCTTGGACAGGTTATGCAGGGCGCGGGCCACCAGTTCCTTGCCGGTGCCCGACTCGCCCTGGATCAATACATTGGAGTCGGTCGGCGCGACCTTGCGGATTTTACTGTAAAGGTCCTGCATGGGCGGGCAGGAACCAATGATGCCGATCTCGCCGTTGCTGTTATCGACACCCGGTTTGTCGGCAACCTTGCCTGCCGGACGTTGTTCGACCGGGGCACTGCCGGCCGACTGACGGTCACGCAGGATGCGGGCCACCGCCTGAAGCATCTCGTCGTGGTCAAAAGGCTTGGCGATGTAGTCCACCGCGCCCATCTTCATCGAGTCCACCGCCGAGCGCAGGCTGGCGTAGCTGGTCATGATCAGCACCGGCGTGCCCTGGCCCAGTTTGATCAATTCGGTACCCGGTGCGCCCGGCAGGCGCAGGTCGCTGACGATCAGGTCGAACGTGGGAATGCTAAACCGCTCCTGGGCTTCCTGCACCGAGCCGGCTTCGCTGACCTGGTACTGATTACGTTCAAGCAGGCGACGCAAGGCAGAGCGGATAATGGTTTCGTCTTCGACGATCAAAATGTGCGGCATTGATTCAATTCTCTCGACGGTCTCAGTTCACAGCGGACGTCGCTTCGACATGACGCGGCAAGGTCACCCGAATACGGGTGCCGCGTTGGCTTTCGGTGTCAGCCGGGCTGTCGATGGTGATTTGTCCATAATGCTCTTCAACGATGGAATAGACCAGTGCAAGGCCCAGACCGGTACCTTCACCCGGGTCCTTGGTGGTGAAGAAAGGTTCGAACAATCGGTCCATGATGTTCTGTGGAATGCCGCTGCCTTCGTCTTCCACGATCAGGTCGACCGTGTGCTCGAAAGCCTCGCTCTTGACGCGTACCGCACTGTGCGGCGGGGAGGCGTCGCGGGCGTTGGACAGCAGGTTGATCAGGACTTGGGCCAGGCGTTGCGAGTCGCCATCGACCCAATGGTCCGGATCGCACAAGTTAAAGAACTGTACTTCGAAATTGCGCCGGTTCAAGGCCAGCAGCCCAATGGCGTCCTGCGCTACTTCGGCCAGGCACACCGCTTCGTCCTGATTCTGGTGGGCGCCGGAGTGGGCAAAGCTCATCAGTGACTGCACGATGCGCGACACGCGCTTGGTCTGCTCGAGGATTTGCCCGCTGATCTCGGTGATTTCACCGTCCTCCTCGCGTTCTTCGCGCAGGTTCTGCGCCAGGCAGGCGATGCCGGTAATAGGGTTGCCGATCTCGTGAGCCACGCCGGCGGCCAGGCGACCGATGCTGGCCAGTCGCTCGGAGTGCACCAGCTTGTCTTCGAGCATCTGCGTGTCGGTGAGGTCTTCGACCAGTAACACCAGGCCGCTGTTACCGGGGGCCAGGGGCTCGTCAATGGCGGCCTTGTGCAGGTTCAGCCAACGGGTCTGGCCGTCGAGCGCCAGGTGCTGTTTGTGCAAATGCTCATCGGGCAGGTTGATAAAACCCTGCAACAATTCTTTCCAGGGGTCGCCCAGGGTATTGAGGCGAGAGCCGACCACGCGTTGCGCGGCGATACCGGTAAGCTCTTCCATGGCCTTGTTCCACATCAGGATTTCCTGGTCCTTGGCCAGGGAACACACGCCCATCGGCAGTTCCTGCAGGGTCTGGCGGTGATAACGGCGCAGGGCATCGAGCTCGGCGGCCAGGCCGGTGAGGCGCGAGTGGTAGTCCTCGAGCCGGCTTTCGATGAAGTGGATGTCTTCGGTCACGTAGTTCTCGCCGCCCGCCTTGTAGGGCAGGAAGGTTTCCACCATGTCCTGGGACACGCTGGGGCCCATCAACCCCGACAGGTTGGCTTCGATACGGTCACGCAAACGCCGCAGGGCATAGGGGCGGCGCTCGTCGAACGGCAGGTACAAATCGCGCAAGGCCTGCTCGACTTCCTTTTGCGCGGCCTTGGCGCCGAGTGGCTTGGCCAGTTGCGTGGCGAACTCCTGGGGCGAGGCCGCATGCAGCTCGCGGCGTTGCGGGCGGCGCACGTTGTCCACCGCGCAGGCTTCGGCGGCGCTGATTTCTTCGGGGCTGGCATTGGTGAACAGCGAGATCAGCGTGAACATCAGCACGTTGGCGGCCAGCGAGGCGATTGCGGCCATGTGCCAGCTGGTGTCGTCCAGCACGTAAATCATGTTCAGCAAGGGGATATAGAACCCCTGCAGGTTGCCGACCAGTGGTAGCAGCATGGTGACCAGCCACACCAGGATGCCCGCCAGCAACCCGGCGATGAAGCCACGGCGGTTGGCGGTGGGCCAGTACAGTACCGACAGCACGCCCGGCAGGAACTGCAAGGTGGCGACAAAGGCCACGATGCCGAGGTTGGCCAGGTCTTGTCCGGCGCCCAGCAGCAGGTAAAAGGCGTAGCCGGCCATGATGATCGCGACGATCAGCGCGCGACGCGTCCATTTCAACCAGCGGTAGATATTGCCTTCGGCCGGTGGCTGGTACAGCGGCAGCACCAGGTGGTTAAGCGCCATGCCGGAGAGGGCCAGCGTGGTGACAATGATCAGGCCGCTGGCCGCGGACAAACCGCCGACGTACGCCAGCAGCGCCAGGGCCGGGCTGTTGGCCGCGATACCGATGCCGAGGGTGAAATACTCGGGGTTGGTGGTGGCTCCCAGTTTCAGGCCGGCCCAGAGGATCAGCGGCACCGCCAGGCTCATCAACAGCAGGAACAGGGGCAAACCCCAGCTGGCGCTGACCAGCGAGCGTGGATTGAGGTTTTCGGTGAAGGTCATGTGGTACATGTGCGGCATCACGATCGCCGACGCGAAGAACACCAGCAGCAGCGTTCGCCACGGGCCCTCCTGCAGCGGCGTGTGCAGCGCGGCCAGGGCCGTCTGGTTTTGCAGCAACCACAATTCCAACTGTTGCGGGCCGTCGAACACGCCGTAAAGCGCGTAAAGGCCGACACCGCCGATGGCAATCAACTTGATGACCGACTCGAAGGCAATCGCGAACACCAGGCCCTGGTGTTTTTCGCGGGTGGCGATATGGCGTGAGCCGAAGAAAATCGTGAACAGGCTGATCAAGGCGCAGAAGGCCAGGGCAACACGATGTTGCACGGGCTCGCGGGTCAGGATGCTGATGGAGTCGGCCACCGCCTGGATCTGCAGGGCCAGCAACGGCAGCACGCCGATCAACATGAAGATCGTGGTGAGCGCACCGGCCCAGGTGCTGCGAAAGCGAAAGGCAAACAGGTCCGCCAGGGAGGACAACTGATAGGTACGGGTGATTTTCAGGATCGGGTACAGCAGCACCGGCGCCAGCAGGAACGCACCGGATACGCCGAGGTAGCTGGAAAGGAACCCGTAGCCGTATTGATAGGCCAGGCCCACCGTGCCGTAGAACGCCCAGGCGCTGGCGTATACGCCCAGGGACAAGGTGTAGGTCAAGGGATGGCGAATGATCGCCCGCGGAATCATTCCGCGCTCACTGATCCAGGCGACGCCGAACAACGCCGCCAGGTAGGCGGCGCTGATCAGCAGCATCTGGGTGAGGCTAAAGCTCATCGGCATCTTTTTGGCTCTGCAGGATGAAAGTCACGACGATCAGGATCAGCCACAGCAGATAAGGGCGGTACCAGGCGCCCGTGGCGTCGATCCACCAGTCCATGATGGCGGGGGAAAACAGGTAGATCCCGACGACCAGCAGCAGGACCAATCGATAGATGTACATGTTGGCCTCTGATTAAAAAACTGCGGCGATGGTAACGGATGTCCGGCAAGCTGCAAGCGCCTTCAGCGCAATTGCGCTTCGGCCAGCGTGAGTGTGCGCGGGATCAGTGTGGCATCCCACTGCTGGATGCCCCAATCCAGCAATTCCCCGGGGCTCGCGTAAAGCAGTTCATCGCCGGCCGGCTGACCGAGGGCGCGCAGTGCTCTGAGCAGCAACGGCGTGGCTTGGTCCGCGGTCAGCGGTGGCGAGCGGTACGACTTGCCCAGTTTGTTGCCGTCCGGCTGGACGATCAGCGGCACATGCAGATAGCGCGGCTGGCGCAGGCCGAGCAATTCCTGCAGGTAAAGCTGGCGTGGCGTGGAGTCGAGCAGGTCGGCGCCGCGCACGATGTCGGTAACCCCTTGCCAGGCGTCATCCAGGACCACGGCCAATTGATAGGCGTACAGGCCGTCGCGGCGGCGGATGATGAAGTCGCCCGCATCACGCCCCAGGTGCTGTCGGAATGAGCCCTGTACCCGGTCGGTAAAATGATATTCAAGCTCGGGTACGCGCAGACGGATAGCGGCATCTTGCTGGTCGTGGCCGGCGTTGCGGCAACGTCCGGGGTAAATCCCGTTGTAGGGCTCCAGCTGTTTGCGCGAGCAGGTGCAGGCGTAGGCCAGGCCGTGGTTGAACAAATCGTTCAGTACCTTGGCGTAGGCCTCGTGCCGCTCGCTTTGCCGGAGCAGTTCGCCGTCCCACTCGAAGCCGTAGCGCTCAAGGGCATGCAGGATTGCCGCCTGGGCGCCGGGTTCTTCCCGGGGCGGATCGAGGTCTTCCATGCGCATCAGCCAGCGGCCCTGGCTGGCGCGGGCGTCGAGGTAGGAGGCGAGGGCGGCGACCAGGGAGCCGAAGTGCAAATGGCCGCTGGGCGTGGGGGCGAAACGCCCGATGTAGGTAGAGGCAGTCATGGACCGGATACTACTGGAAAATCGGTAAACGCCAGACACAAAAATGGGGCGTTCGCACGCCCCATTCCTTCAGCTCGGCAGGTATTACTTGCCGACCTGTTTTTCCTTGATTTCGGCCAAGGTCTTGCAGTCTACACAGAGGTCCGCGGTCGGGCGGGCTTCCAGGCGACGAATACCAATCTCGACGCCGCAGGATTCGCACCAGCCGTATTCTTCGTCTTTGATCAGTTGCAGGGTCTTGTCGATCTTCTTGATCAACTTGCGCTCGCGATCACGGGCGCGCAGTTCGAGGGCGAACTCTTCTTCCTGGCTCGCACGGTCGGCCGGGTCAGGGAAGTTGGCTGCTTCGTCCTTCATGTGGTCAACGGTACGGTCAACCTCCTGCATCAAGTCCTGTTTCCACTTGTTCAGGATCTTGGTGAAGTGCAAGCGCATGGGCTCGCCCATGTACTCCTCACCTTTCTTCTCTACGTAAGGTTCGAAGCCGCTGATGCTTTGCTTTTCTTGGGTGGACATGAATAGACCGCCTCTCACTCTTCTAATCCATTGCGCAGGATTGCAACGTCACCGACACCTGCCGGCCCTGCGGCTGCAAGCGGGCGAACTTACCAGATAGATTCGGGGTGCGCCACTCCCGGTTGTCGAGCCTGTCGCGCCGGGGTTGCAAACTGCAGGGCCCCGTCGTGGCTGGGTATGTCTCGTCTCGAATGTTGATTTTAGTCGTTTTGCCGGCGCTTGCCCGTACCGTCAAGTCGGTCGGGCAGGCAATAGAGCATGTTTTAACGCCAGGGTTCGGTAGAATCCGGATTTTGTCCTCACCGTCTAAGGAAGGCTAATGGCTCAGCCCTACAGTGCGCGCAGTCGCGCCATCGAACCTTTTCATGTCATGGCGTTACTGGCGCGGGCCAATGAGCTGCAATCAGCTGGCCGCGACGTGATCCATCTGGAAATCGGCGAGCCGGACTTCACCACCGCCGAACCGATTATCCAGGCTGGCCAGGCGGCCCTGGCCAACGGCAAGACGCGCTACACCGCCGCCCGTGGGCTGCCCGAGTTGCGTGACGCGATCAGCGGTTTCTACCAGCAGCGTTATGGGTTGAACATTGATCCGCAGCGCATTCTGATCACGCCCGGTGGCTCCGGCGCGTTGTTGCTGGCCACCAGCCTGCTGGTGGATCCGGGCAAACACTGGCTGTTGGCGGATCCAGGCTACCCCTGCAACCGGCATTTTTTGCGCCTGGTAGAGGGCGCGGCGCAGTTGGTGCCGGTGGGGCCACAGGTGCGTTACCAATTGACCGCCGACCTGGTGGCCGAACACTGGAACCAGGACAGCGTGGGCGCGCTGGTTGCCTCCCCGGCCAATCCTACCGGGACGATGCTCACTCGGGACGAACTGGCCGGGCTGTCGAGTGCCGTCAAGGCGCGTGACGGCCACTTGGTGGTGGACGAGATCTATCACGGCCTCACCTACGGCGCAGACGCCGCTAGCGTGCTGGAAGTCGATGACGATGCTTTTGTCCTGAATAGTTTTTCGAAGTATTTCGGCATGACCGGCTGGCGCCTGGGCTGGCTGGTGGCACCCCCTGAAGCAGTGGGTGAATTGGAGAAGCTGGCGCAGAACCTCTACATCAGCGCGCCGAGCATGGCCCAGCATGCGGCCCTGGCCTGCTTCACCGCGCAAACCCTGAGCATTCTGGAAGAGCGTCGCGCCGAATTCGGCCGACGTCGTGACTTCCTGCTGCCGGCCCTGCGCGAGTTGGGCTTCAGGATCGCGGTGGAGCCGGAAGGAGCGTTCTATCTTTATGCGGATATCAGCGCGTTCGGCGGTGATGCCTTCGCGTTCTGCCGGCATTTCCTGGAAACAGAATATGTGGCGTTTACCCCCGGGCTGGATTTCGGGCGTTATCAGGCGGGTCATCATGTGCGCTTTGCCTACACGCAAAACCTTGATCGGCTACAGGAAGCGGTGGAGCGGATTGCCCGTGGCCTGCGGAGCTGGCAAGGCTGATGCGTTTTCATCCTCCCCTCGAAGAAGGGCGGCTGATCCGCCGCTACAAGCGCTTTCTCACCGACATCGAAACCGTTACCGGCGAGTTGCTCACCATTCACTGCCCGAACACCGGTTCGATGCTCAACTGCATGGTCGAAGGTGGCCAGGTCTGGTTCAGCCGTTCCGCCGACCCCAAGCGCAAGTTGCCCGGCACCTGGGAAATCGCCGAAACGCCCCAGGGGCGGCTGGCATGCGTGAACACGGCACGCGCCAACCCGTTGGTCGAGGAAGCACTGCGCGCCGGCGTCATCACTGAGCTCAACGGTTTCACTGCGTTGAAGCGAGAAGTGCCCTACGGTCAGGAAAAGAGCCGAATCGATTTTCGCCTGGAATACCCCCAGGGGGCCGCGTTTGTCGAGGTTAAAAGTGTCACCTTGGGCTTTGATGGCAGCTCAGTGGCGGCATTCCCTGATGCGGTGACCCAGCGCGGCGCCAAGCACTTGCGGGAGCTGGCTTACCTGGCGCGTGAAGGTGTGCGGGCGGTGCAGTTGTATTGCGTCAATCTCTCGGGGATCGATGCGGTGCGCCCGGCGGTGGAAATTGATGCGGGTTACGCCGCTGCGTTGCGTGAGGCCAAGGCGGCGGGGGTCGATGTACTGGCGTACGGTGTGCGGGTCACGCCTGAAGAGATTTACGTCGAGCGGCCGTTGAAGGTGCTGTTGGGTGACTAGAGTTTCACCCACAAGCCCTGTTCGTCTTCGCGGCCGGGCAGGGCGGTGAGGCTTTGGCCTGCGCAGGGGCCGGCGATGCATTCGCCGCTTTCGATCAGGAACAGCGCCCCGTGGGTGGCGCATTGAATCAGGCTGGCGCTTGAATCGAGGAAGCGGTGCGGCTGCCATTCCAGCGGGATGCCGCGGTGGGGGCAACGGTTGATATAGAAGTAGGCAACCCCATCGCGCCGCACGGCCAACAGTTTGCGCCCGTCGATATCAAAGCCGAGGCTGCTGTCGGGCGCAAGGGCTTCGGAGGGGCAGAGAAACTTCATTTCATTCCTTAAGTGCCTTGACGTTCAAATGCAAACAATTATCAAATGCCGCTTCGCCCGTCAGCTGGTCGGGTGCTCATTACGATGCCGGGCAGGCTGTATCTGTCACATTGATGAGTGCATGAGCGGCTCTGCCTTGAAAGGAAACCCTGTTATGCGCCTGAGTGCCAGCGTTATTGCGCTTGTTGCCGGATTGCTGGTCAGCCAAGCGGTCCAAGCCCTGGAGCTGCCGCAACGCTGGGTCAGCGCCGGTGGCGCGTTATCGGAGTGGGTGACGGCATTGGGGGGCGAGTCGAAACTGGTCGGCGTGGACACGACAAGCCAGCATCCGGCGTCACTCAAGGCATTGCCAAGCATCGGTTATCAGCGCCAATTGTCGGCCGAAGGCATTCTCAGCCTGCGCCCGCAACTGCTGGTGGGTACCGAGGAAATGGGGCCACCACCGGTGCTGGCGCAAATCCGCAGCGCCGGGGTGCAGGTAGAAATGTTCTCGGCCCAGCCGGATTTGGCCAGCCTGAAAACCAACCTGGCGCATTTGGGTAAGCTGCTGGACAGCGAGGCCAGGGCCAACCAATTGTTCAGCGGCTATGAGCAGGCCCTGGATAGACAGAAAGCCTGGGTGGCCAAGGCCCAGTTGACGCAAAAAGCACCGGGCGTGTTGCTGTTGCTCGGGCACGCCGGCGGCAAGCCGTTGATCGCCGGTCAGGACACCGCCGCTGACTGGATAGTGCAGCAGGCCGGCGGCCATAACCTGGCGACTCACAATGGTTACAAACTGTTCTCGGTGGAGTCGCTGGCCGGGTTGAGTCCCGATGTGCTGGTATTTGCTGATCGGGCACTCAGCGGTGAAGCGGCCCGTGTGGCGTTGTTCAAGGAAAATCCTATCCTCGCGTCCACGCCGGCGGCCAAGAGCGGCCGGGTGATTGAGTTGGACCCGACGCTGCTGGTGGGCGGGCTCGGACCACGCTTGCCGCAGAGCCTGGCGCAGTTGTCTGCCGGGTTTTACCCGTCCAGCGCGCAGCCCGCCCCATGACGACATTGGTTAAACCGAAAACGCTGTTTATCGGGCTGGCGCTGTTGTCTCTGGTGGCGATCTGGCTCTCATTGGCGCTGGGCCCGGTCAGCCTGCCGTTGTTCGACACACTCAGGGCCGCATTGCGATTGATGGGGATGCCGATCAATGCCCAGGGGCTCGAACAGGCCGAGTTGATCCTGGGGCAGATTCGTTTGCCGCGCACGTTACTGGGCCTGGCCGTCGGGGGTGTGCTCGCATTGTCGGGCGTGGCGATGCAGGGGTTGTTTCGCAACCCGCTGGCCGATCCTGGCTTGGTGGGCGTGTCCAGTGGTGCGGCATTGGGGGCGGCGGTGGCCATTGTCGCAGGCTCGTTTTTTGGCGGGTTGCCGGACGCATTCGGTCCGTATCTATTATCGATCTGCGCGTTTCTGAGCGGCCTGGGCGTCACCGCGCTGGTGTATCGATTGGGACGGCGCAACGGCCAGACCAACGTCGCGACGATGCTGCTTGCCGGCATTGCGCTGACGGCGCTCGCCGGTTCCACGGTGGGGCTGTTTACCTACCTGGCAGACGACGCCACCTTGCGTACCCTGACATTCTGGAACCTGGGCAGCCTCAACGGTGCCAGCTATTCGCGATTATGGCCGTTGCTGCTGGTCAGTGCGGGCGTGGCGCTGTGGCTGCCGCGCCGGGCGAAGGCCTTGAATGCGCTGTTGCTGGGTGAGTCCGAGGCGAGTCATCTGGGTATTGATGTTGAAAAGCTCAAGCGTGAACTGGTGTTCTGTACGGCGCTGGGCGTCGGCGCAGCGGTGGCTGCGGCGGGCATGATCGGCTTTGTCGGATTGGTGGTGCCGCATCTGGTGCGGTTGCTGGCAGGCCCGGATCACCGGGTGTTGCTGCCGGCTTCGGTGCTGGCGGGCGCGAGTTTGCTGCTGTTTGCCGATCTGGTGGCGCGCTTGGCGTTGGCGCCGGCGGAATTGCCGATCGGTATCGTTACCGCGTTTATCGGCGCGCCTTTTTTTCTCTATTTATTGTTGCGGGGGCGCGCCTGATGCTGCGGGTGGAAGCGCTGCACATCCGTCGCGCAGGCAAGACCGTGTTGGCGGATGTGACCCTGGACCTGCTGCCGGGCCAAGTGCTGGGCGTATTGGGCCCCAACGGTGCGGGTAAAAGCACCTTGTTGAGTGCGCTGTGCGGTGAGTTGTTGCCTGATCAGGGCAAAGTCTGGCTGGGTGCGCAGGAATTGAAGCGTTTGAGCGGCGCGCAACGCGCTCAACGCCTGGCAGTCCTGCCCCAGACCTCCACCCTGGATTTCGCTTTCCGTGTCGAGGAAGTGGTAGGCATGGGACGTTTACCCCATCAGACCGGTCGCGTACGTGATGAGGAGATTATCCGCGCGGCGCTGCATGCGGCAGATGCAGGGCACCTGAGCGGGCGCAGTTACCTGGCCTTGTCGGGCGGGGAGCGTCAACGGGTGCACCTGGCCCGAGTATTGGCGCAATTATGGCCGGGCGAGGCGGGGCAGACGTTGTTGCTGGATGAGCCGACATCGATGCTCGATCCGTTGCATCAGCATACGACCTTGCAGGCCATCCGCAGCTTTGCCGACCGTGGCGCGGCGGTGCTGGTGATCCTGCATGACCTGAACCTGGCCGCGCGTTACTGTGATCGTATCCTGCTGCTGGCGGGTGGGCGCCCGCATGCCCTGGACACGCCGGCACAGGTGCTGCGGCCCGAGCCGCTCAAGGCGGTGTTTGGCCTGGATGTGTTGGTGCAGTCGCATCCGGAACGTGGTCATCCGTTGATCATCGCGCGCTGAGCACAGGGTTTTCCAGGCAAAAAAAGACCCGGCAAGAGCCGGGTCAAATAACCGTGATTAGCCTGATGAGGAGATAATCTGAGAGTCCGAACCAATGGTCTTTCAGTTATCGGCTGATCTCGCGACCAGTTGTGATAATCATAACGATTCTCATTTGAGAGTCAACAGTTGTTTTATCCATTCCCGTATTTTTCTCCAACTGCCCCTCCGCAGACCTAAATCTTCTTGCGCGTCGAGAGCGCATCGAACTGACGGTTCAACGCTTCTTTGCGTTCTGCGGGAATGTCGTTCCAATGCACATCCATCAATGCGCCTTCAATGGCATACAGCAGGACTTTCGATGCTCGGAACCCGCGAGTGCGCACGGCGCGGTAGGCGTCGACCGCCCCCAGGCGGCGTAAGTCGGATGCGCTGTGGATGCCCACCGCATGCAGCCATTGCGCCGACGTCTTGCCAAGATTTTTCAGGTGCTGCAGCTCATCGTTCATCAAGCCTCCTTGCGACGGCCGAAGGGTGCGGTGGGTATCGTGACCAGGCAAGCCTGAAAATGAGTGTAGCGCTCAGTAGGAAAAGTGTGATTTTTTGCTCGGGAACGGCTCAAAAGCTTATAAGAACGCCGCCATATCTCAGGCAGGGTAAAGCGCCCGGCACGCCTGTCGCGCGGCCGGGAGCCGAAGTCTTGAGGTTATTTGGTGCGGTAACGCAGGCGGGTGCCGAAATTGACCGACATCAGGATCTCGTCAGCCGTCAGGTCGGAGGAGAAGTAAGTGCCGGAAATCTGCGCGTGGGCCAGGCTGGCGCCTTCCAGCGAACACTCACGTAAATCCAGCCCGCGCAGGTCGGCGGAGCGGAAGTAGGCGTCGGTGAAGTCGATACCTGCGGTGTTCAGTTCGCGCAGGTCCAACCCTCGGAAGTCGCCGCCACGCATGTCGATAACCCCGTCACCGGGGCGTTCCTGATTGAAGCCGCGGATGTCGTCCTTGTGCAGGAGCGCGTAGAGCGGGGTATCAAGAAGCTTGGGATGACTCATGACGGCGACTCCTGTTGGTATTATGGCGCCATTATAGTGCCACTATCGCAGAGTCGTGCGCCAACGTGGCGACACGACCAAGAAATATTTCTTACAGGCCGGGCAAGCGCTGACGAATATGCGCAACCAACGCATCGAGGGTCCCGCTTTCATTGGTCTCGACGCGCTTGCTCAACAGCAGCTCCTGCGCTGTCAGCGGGTCACGATTGGCTTGCTGCTGTTCGATAACCACCAACGTTGCGTCGGACGGATCGTTTTTATCTGCCTGACGTTGTGCCAGCCAACTGGCGATGACGGCCTGGGGCGCATTGCAATCCAGAATCAGGAACGGGGCCCCGGTGGCTTCGGCGACCCGGGCCGCCGCGTCGCGTTGTTCGCGTTTGAGGAAGGTGGCATCCAGCACCACCGGGAAACCGGCGCGAAGCACGGTGTCGGCAATTTCGTTCAGCCGCGTATACGTTGCAGCACTGGCGTCATGGTTATAGATGCCGGCCTGCGGTGTATTTTCCACAGGCTGCTCGCCAAACAGGCGCTTGCGCTCCACGTCCGAGCGCAGGCGAACAGCGCCTAATGCCTCGACCAGGCGCAGGGCGACATGGCTTTTGCCCACGGCCGAAACACCATGGGTGATTGCCAGGAAGCGCGAGGGAATCGTGCTGTAGCTTTCAGCCAGATTGGCGTAGTTGCGGTACTGGCGCAGGGTGGTGGCGCGTTGCACCGGGTCGGCTTCGCTCGGCATGCTGAACAGCGCAACTTTGGCCCGGACCAGGGCGCGATACGCCTTGTAGAAATTGAGCAGCTCCAGGCCCTGATAATCCCCGGTCAGCTCCAGGTACTGGCTGATGAATCGTCGCGCCAGGCATTTGAGGCCACGGTCTTCCAGGTCCATCGCCAGGAACGCGGTGTCGGCGTACACGTCGGTAAAGCGGAACGGCTCGTTGAACTCGATGCAGTCGAAGATCACCACATGGCCGTCGATCAGCGTGGCGTTGCCCAGGTGAATGTCACCATGGCATTCGCGGGTGAATCCATTGAGCTTGCGCTGTTGCAGCAGCGGCTTGAGACGCTCGAAGCTGCTTTCGGCCCAGGCTTGCAGGGCTTCCAGTTGAGTCAGGTCGGCCTTGTCACCGAGGAATGGGCGGATCTGTTCGAAGTTCTGGCGTACCGGTGCCATCACTTCATCCGGGGTGCCGGCGGGGTGTTCCTGTGGGACTTTGGGGGCGTTGATGTGGAAGTGCGCAATCTGGCTGGCCATTTCGTCAATGTGCGCGCTGGTGAGTTCGCCGTTGGCTTGCAAGGTGCTCAGCATCTGGCTCTGCGGGAACTGGCGCATTTTCAGCGCGTATTCGATGACCGGGCCGTCGCCAGCCAGTTGCGGTGCGTCGGCAGTGCCGGTAATTGGCAACACTTCAAGATACAAATCTTCGGTCAGGCGCTGGTTGAGGCGCAGTTCTTCGTTGCAGAAGTGGCCGCGTTTTTCCAGATCGGTGAAGTCCAGGAACCCGAAGTTCATCGGTTTCTTCAGTTTATAAGCGTAAGGACCGGTCAGGATTACCCAGGAAATATGGGTTTCAATAACGTGAAATGCTTCCACCGGATGCGGGTACAACGCCGGGTTTTGCAGGGCTGCGATCAGGGACTGGCTCACGGGCGATCCTTCAAAGTCTGGGAGAAATCATGGCAGGCATTATGGCCGCTACGGGCGGTCGTGCAAACCGCTGTCCGGCTCATGTTGATCATCAATAAAGTGCGTATAATCCGCCGCCATGACTCGAACCCGATCTCCCCGTTCCCGTAAAAAACCTCCTTCGCGCAGCCTGCGCCCGTGGCTGGGCTGGGCGCTCAAGCTCGGCCTGGTTGGCCTTGTGGCGCTCGCCGGCGTTGCGGTGTATCTCGACGCCGTGGTCCAGGAGAAGTTCTCCGGCAAGCGCTGGACCATCCCGGCCAAGGTGTATGCACGCCCGCTGGAATTGTTCGCCGGCCAGAAACTGAGCAAGGACGACTTCCTCACCGAACTCGATGCGCTGGGCTATCGACGCGAACCCGTGAGCAACGGCCCGGGCGCGGCGGCGGTCAGCGGCAATACCGTCGACCTGAACACCCGTGGCTTCCAGTTCTACGAAGGCCTGGAAAAAGCCCAGCCGGTACGCGTGCGCTTTTCCGGCGATTACGTGGCCGAGCTGTCGTCGCTCAACGGCGCCAAGCTGCCGGTCGTGCGTCTCGAACCGCTGATGATTGGCGGCATCTACCCGAAGAACCTTGAAGACCGCATCCTGATCAAGCTCGATCAGGCGCCTCCGTATCTGCTGGAAACCCTGGTCGCTGTCGAAGACCGCGACTTCTATAGTCACTGGGGCGTTTCGCCGAAGTCGATTGCCCGCGCGGTTTGGGTCAATACCTCCGGCGGCAGGATGACCCAGGGCGGCAGTACGCTCACCCAGCAGTTGGTGAAGAACTTCTACCTGACCAACGAGCGCAGCCTGACGCGCAAGCTCACCGAAGCCATGATGGCCATGCTCCTGGAGTTGCATTACAGCAAGCAGGAAATCCTCGAGGCGTACCTCAACGAAGTCTTCGTCGGCCAGGATGGTCAGCGCGCGGTGCACGGTTTCGGCCTGGCCAGCCAGTTCTTCTTCGGGCAGCCATTGTCCGAATTGAAGTTGCACCAGGTGGCCTTGCTGGTGGGGATGGTTAAGGGGCCCTCCTATTACAACCCGCGTCGCAACCCGGAGCGTGCGCTTGAGCGCCGCAACCTGGTGCTCGATGTTCTGGAGCAGCAGGGCGTTGCCACTGCCGAACAGGTCGCTGTGGCGAAGAAAATGCCGCTGGGCGTCACCACGCGCGGCAAGCTGGCGGACAGCTCGTTCCCCGGCTTTATCGACCTGGTCAAACGTCAGTTGCGCGAAGACTACCGCGACGAAGACTTGACCGAAGAAGGGCTGCGCATCTTCACCAGCTTTGACCCCATTCTGCAGATGAAGGCCGAGGCGTCGGTCAATGACACCTTCAAACGCCTGACCGGCCGTAAGGGCTCCGATGAAGTCGAGGCCGCCATGGTCGTGACCAACCCGGAAACCGGTGAAGTCCAGGCCATGATCGGCAGCCGCCAGGCCAGTTTCGCCGGTTTCAACCGTGCCCTGGATGCCGTGCGGCCGATCGGTTCGCTGGTCAAGCCGGCGGTTTACCTGACCGCCCTGGAAAAGCCGAGCAAGTACACGCTCACCAGTTGGCTGTCGGACGATCCGCTGTCGATCAAAGGCGCCGATGGTCAGGTGTGGACGCCGAAGAACTTCGACCGCCGCTCGCACGGCACCGTGTTTCTGTACCAGGGGCTGGCGCATTCCTACAATATCTCGACGTCGCGCCTGGGGCTCGAAGTCGGTGTGCCGAATGTGCTGAAGACGCTGGCGCGATTGGGCATCGAACGGGAGTTCCCGGCGTTCCCGTCAATGCTGCTGGGGGCGGCAGCCATGAGTCCGATGGAAGTGGCCACCATGTACCAGACCCTGGCCAACGGTGGATTCAATACCCCGATGCGCGGTATTCGCAGTGTGCTGACCGCCGAGGGCGAGCCGCTCAAGCGCTACCCGTTCCAGATCCAGCAGCGTTTCGACGCGGGGTCCATCTACCTGATCCAGAACGCCATGCAACGCGTGATGCGTGAAGGTACCGGGCGCTCGGTCTACAGCGTGCTGCCGTCGAACCTGACGCTGGCGGGCAAGACCGGCACCAGTAACGACTCGCGCGACAGTTGGTTCGCAGGTTTCGGCCAGGACGTACTGGCCGTGGTGTGGCTGGGCCGTGACGATAATGGCAAGACGCCGTTCACCGGTGCTACCGGTGCGCTGCAGGTCTGGACCAGCTTCATGCGTAAAGCTGACCCGTTGCCGCTCAACATGCCGCAGCCGGACAATATCGTGCAGGCCTGGATTGATCCCCACACGGGCCAGGGTTCCGACGCCAACTGCCCGGGGGCGGTGCAGATGCCGTATATTCGCGGCAGCGAGCCACCACCCGGTGCCGCCTGCGGGGGCAGTGCCCCGGCTGATGCGGAGTCGGTGATGGATTGGGTCAAGGGCTGGATGAATTAAGCAAAGAGGGTTTCAAGTGAACAAGTTGTGGATTCCAGCGATTACAGTTCTGGCTTTGCTCGGCGGTTGCTCCAGCGTGCAACGCGGCTCTATTCCGGTCGTGGACGCGAGCACGGGCGTCTCCAATAGCGAGCGGATTTCGGCCAAGGGCGGGTTTCGTCAAACCGTGACCAACCGTCCGGCACAGGCCAAGCCGCAGGCAATGCCGCAGGACTCGGGCGTGGTGGTAATGGTGCCTGGCAGTGGTGCTGCTACCGCAGCCCCGATCAGCGCCGAACCCTGGACCCCGGGGCCAAGCACTTCGGGTCCGGTCGATGCAACGCCGATCCAGACCGCGCCGGTCAACCAGGGCACGTACAACATGCCGTCGACGCCGAGCGGCATTCCTTCGTCATCCAGTGCGGGCGGCCTGTCCGCTGACGAGCAACTGGACGGCCCGGTATTGGCGCTGCTCACCACCGCCCAGCAACAACAGGCCGGTGGCGACCTCAATGGCGCTTCGTCGAGCCTGGAGCGTGCCCAGCGCGTTGCGCCTCGCGAACCGCAAGTGCTCTATCGCCTGGCCCAGGTGCGCATGGCCCAGGGGGATGCACCGCAAGCCGAGCAGTTCGCTCGCCGTGGTTTGAGCATGGCCAACGGTCGCCCGGACCTGCAAGCCAGCCTGTGGGCGCTGATCGGCGACGCGCGTGCCGCCCAGGGTGACGCCGCCGGCGCTGCCCAGGCTCGGGCGAAAGCCAAGGTCAACCTCTGATGGATGAACGTTTTCCGGCGATTGCCGAACAGTTGTTGCTGATCGAGCGAGAGCTGCGCGTGCAGGGCTGGTGGGACGAGGTGTCCCCCAGCGCCGAAGCGCTCGGCAGCGTCGAGCCGTTTTCGGTCGATACACTGGATTTCCACCAGTGGCTGCAATGGATTTTCCTGGTCCGTATGAAGCAGATCCTCGAACAGGACCTGCCTTTGCCCAATGCTTCCGGGATTCTGGAGATGGCCGAGATGGTCTATGCCGACCGTCCTCGGGAGAGCCTTGGCTTGCGCAATGCGCTGAAAAAGTTCGACCAATTGATCGCTGACGCTCGTTAATTGCCTGACTGCCGGTTTTTCCGGCAGTCTTGCGCATATTTCTACCGCTTGACGACATTCAGGCGAGTTTTATCCCTCCTCAAAGCCCTTTCTCCTACGTTCTCATGCGCTTAGTTGGAAAAAAGCGCAATTATTGCTTGACTTGAAGGGCCTGAAACAGAAGAATCCAAAGTCCGCTGTATCGGGACTGCCAGAAGCAGGCCCGCTCAGCAGATCATGAGGCGCACATCCGCGCCGACCTGTAACACCCGCAACGCGTTACCTCGCGCTGGGTGGGAAAAGCCCGCAACACTTGGGACGATCCCAATACTTGCTCAGTCAGTGCTGACGTAGTCGGCGACCACCGTCGCTCATGCTCTGTTGAGAAGTAAACCTATTAAGACCCGTCGGTTTTCAACGGACGGTATTCTGGCGTTTTAGAGGTGAACAACGTGGAGCTTTTATCTGGCGGTGAGATGCTCGTCCGCTTTTTGCGTGACGAAGGCGTCGACTATATCTACGGGTACCCGGGTGGTGCTCTGCTGCATGTCTACGACGCACTGTTCAAGGAACCGGCTGTTACCCACATCCTGGTTCGCCACGAACAGGCCGCGACCCATATGGCTGACGGCTACGCCCGTGCCACCGGTAAAGCCGGCGTGGTACTGGTAACGTCCGGCCCGGGCGCAACCAATGCCATAACCGGCATCGCGACTGCCTATATGGACTCCATTCCGATGGTGATCATTTCCGGCCAGGTCGCCAGCACCATGGTCGGCACCGACGCGTTCCAGGAAACCGACATGATCGGTATCTCCCGGCCGATCGTGAAACACAGCTTCATGATCAAGCACGCCTCGGAAATTCCGGAAGTCATGAAAAAGGCGTTCTACCTCGCACAATCCGGTCGCCCGGGTCCTGTCGTGGTGGATATTCCCAAGGACATGACCAACCCGGCCGAGAAATTCGAATACATCTTCCCGAAGAAAGCCAAGCTGCGCTCCTACAGTCCGGCCGTGCGCGGGCACTCGGGGCAAATCCGCAAGGCGGCTGAAATGCTCCTGGCGGCCAAGCGCCCGGTGCTGTACTCCGGTGGTGGCGTGATTCTGGGGGGCGGTTCCGCACCGCTGACCGAATTGGCCAAGCTGCTTAACCTGCCGGTGACCAACACTTTGATGGGCCTCGGCGCATTCCCGGGTTCGGACCGTCAGTTCGTCGGCATGCTCGGCATGCACGGCAGCTACACCGCCAACCTGACCATGCACCACGCCGATGTGATCCTGGCCGTGGGCGCACGCTTCGATGACCGCGTGATCAACGGCGCGAGCAAGTTTTGCCCGAATGCCAAGATCATCCATATCGACATCGACCCGGCGTCCATTTCCAAGACCATCAAGGCGGACGTGCCGATCGTGGGTCCTGTTGAAAGCGTCTTGACTGAAATGGTCGCTGCGCTCAAGGACATCGGCGAAACGCCGAACAAGGAATCCGTTGCCAGTTGGTGGAAGCAGATCGACGAATGGCGCGGCGACCGCGGCCTGTTCCCTTACGACAAGGGCGACGGCAGCATCATCAAGCCTCAAACCGTGATCGAGACCCTGTGCGAAGTGACCAAGGGCGATGCCTTTGTGACCTCCGACGTGGGCCAGCACCAGATGTTCGCCGCGCAGTACTACACATTCGACAAGCCTAACCGTTGGATCAACTCCGGTGGCCTGGGCACGATGGGCTTCGGTTTTCCTGCGGCCATGGGTGTGAAACTGAGCTTTCCGGAGGCTGACGTTGCCTGTGTCACCGGTGAAGGCAGTATCCAGATGAACATCCAGGAACTGTCGACGTGCCTGCAGTACGGTCTTCCCGTGAAGATCGTCTGCCTGAACAACGGCGTGCTGGGCATGGTTCGTCAGTGGCAGGACATGAGCTACGGCAGCCGTCACTCCCATTCCTACATGGAATCGTTGCCCGATTTCGTCAAATTGGTTGAAGCCTATGGCCACGTCGGCATGCGCATCACCGATTTGAAAGATCTGAAGCCGAAGATGGAAGAGGCGTTCGCCATGAAGGATCGCCTGGTGTTCATCGATATTCAGGTGGATACCAGCGAGCACGTCTACCCGATGCAGATCAAAGACGGCTCTATGCGCGACATGTGGCTGAACAAGACGGAGCGTACTTAATCATGCGGCACATTATCTCCCTGCTTCTGGAGAACGAACCCGGCGCTCTGTCCCGTGTTGTCGGCCTGTTTTCGCAACGCAACTACAACATCGAAAGCCTGACCGTGGCCCCAACCGAAGACCCGACCCTGTCGCGCCTGACGTTGACCACCGTGGGCCACGATGAGGTGATCGAGCAGATCACCAAGAACCTCAACAAGCTGATCGAAGTGGTCAAGCTGGTCGACCTGTCGGAAAGTGCCCACATCGAGCGCGAGCTGATGTTGGTCAAGGTCAAGGCTACAGGCGCCCAGCGTGCCGAGATCAAGCGCACTACCGATATTTATCGCGGGCAGATCGTCGATGTGAGCGCCAGCGTTTATACCGTTCAACTGACCGGTACAAGCGACAAGCTGGACAGCTTCATCCAGTCGATCGGGACGGCCTCGATTCTGGAAACCGTACGCAGTGGTGTCACCGGGATTGCCCGTGGTGACAAAGTACTCAGCATCTAACCCAATTAGCGAATGGCCTTACGGCCTGGATATATAGAGGAACCTCATGAAAGTTTATTACGATAAAGATTGTGACCTGTCGATCATCCAGGGCAAGAAAGTCGCCATCATTGGTTACGGCTCCCAGGGCCATGCTCAAGCGTGCAACCTGAAAGATTCCGGCGTTGACGTGACCGTTGGCCTGCGCAAAGGCTCGGCTACCGTTGCCAAGGCTGAAGCCCACGGCCTGAAAGTGACTGACGTGGCTTCCGCCGTTGCGGCCGCCGACCTGGTCATGATCCTGACCCCGGACGAATTCCAGTCCGCGCTGTACAAGAATGAAATCGAGCCGAACATCAAGAAGGGCGCCACCCTGGCCTTCTCCCACGGCTTCGCGATCCACTACAACCAGGTTGTGCCGCGCGCTGACCTCGACGTGATCATGATCGCGCCAAAGGCTCCAGGCCACACCGTACGTTCCGAGTTCGTCAAGGGCGGCGGTATTCCTGACCTGATCGCGATCTACCAGGATGCTTCGGGCAACGCCAAGAACGTTGCGCTGTCCTACGCGGCCGGTGTTGGCGGCGGTCGTACCGGCATCATCGAAACCACTTTCAAGGACGAGACCGAGACCGACCTGTTCGGCGAACAAGCCGTACTGTGCGGCGGTACCGTTGAACTGGTGAAAGCCGGTTTCGAAACCCTGGTTGAAGCGGGTTATGCGCCGGAAATGGCCTACTTCGAATGCCTGCACGAACTGAAGCTGATCGTTGACCTCATGTACGAAGGCGGTATCGCCAACATGAACTACTCGATCTCCAACAACGCCGAATACGGCGAGTACGTGACCGGCCCGGAAGTGATCAACGCCGAATCCCGTCAGGCCATGCGCAACGCCCTGAAACGTATTCAGGACGGCGAATACGCCAAAATGTTCATCAGCGAAGGCGCCACCGGCTACCCTTCGATGACCGCCAAGCGTCGTAACAACGCCGCCCACGGTATCGAAGTCATCGGCGAGCAACTGCGCTCCATGATGCCGTGGATCGGTGCCAACAAGATCGTCGACAAAGCCAAGAACTAAGTCGTACGTATCAAGGGAAAACGCGGCTTAGGCCGCGTTTTTTCGTTTGGGTAAGCGGGTTCTGGTATAAAGCTGCATCGTTTGCGGGCGAACACTCGCCGCAAGTATCTGTCGAATTTTTTTCACACCGTTGCAAGGTAAAGTCCATGAGCGAACGTCCCGAAGAGCCAAACCAGGCTTCCGACGCCGAAAGCATGCTGCCGATCGATGAACATGTCGAAGAAGGGCATGACGCGGAAGGCCGCAAGGTCCGGCATCGTGGCATCTATCTGCTGCCCAACCTGTTTACGACGGCGAACCTGTTTGCCGGCTTTTATTCCATCATCAACTCGATGAGCGCCCAGAGTGCGTTGGCGGCAGGTGATGCCGTGAGTGCCAGCAAGTACTTCGGTTTTGCTGCCATCGCCATCTTCGTCGCCATGGTGCTTGATGGCCTGGATGGTCGTGTGGCGCGCATGACCAATACCCAAAGCGCCTTCGGTGCCGAGTACGACTCTTTGTCGGACATGGTCGCCTTCGGTGTTGCCCCTGCGTTGCTGGCGTTTGCCTGGGCGCTGGGTGATATGGGCAAGGTCGGCTGGATGGTTGCCTTCATCTATGTTGCGGGTGCGGCGTTGCGTCTTGCGCGCTTCAACACTCAGGTCGGCACTGCCGACAAGCGTTACTTCATTGGCCTGGCCAGTCCTGCTGCCGCGGGCGTGGTGGCGGGTATCGTCTGGGCGTTCAGTGATTACGGCATTCAGGGTTCGAAGATGTCGTTCCTGGTAGCGCTGATGGTTGCTGCGGCCGGCATGTTGATGGTCAGCAACATCAAGTACAACAGCTTCAAGGAGCTGGACCTCAAGGGCCGTGTGCCTTTCGTAGCGATTCTTGTTGTGGTGCTGGTGTTTGCGGTGGTGTTCAGCGATCCGCCGCGCATTTTATTGTTGGCCTTCCTGGTCTACGCCGCTTCTGGGCCGGTCCAGTACCTGCTGCATCTTCGTCGGGACAAAACATTGCCTTAATGTAATTTCCCCCATACTCCGCAGTCTATTGGTGCACCTGTCCTCCAATGCTGCGGAGTTGCCATGTTAATCAAATTGCCCAAAGCGTCCGATTGCCACGAATCGGATGTCACCCCTGAATCCTTCTATCTCTCTCGCCGCAGCTTGCTCAATGGCGCGCTCGCCGGTATTGCCGCCAGCAGCCTGCCTCGTTGGGCCAGTGCAGAGGAGGCAGCACGCTATGCCGACGTCGAGCCGGGTAGGGCGCCTGACTGGTTTGCGCAAAAGCTCCCCGGCACCAAATGGCAGGCAGTGACCGTCAAAGACGAGGCCATCACGCCGTTCAAGGACGCAACCCACTACAACAACTTCTATGAATTTGGCACGGACAAGGGCGACCCGGCGGCAAATGCCGGTTCACTCAAGACCGAACCCTGGAGCGTTGTGATTGATGGTGAGGTGGCCAAGCCTGGGCGCTACGCACTCGAAGACTTCATGAAGCCTTACCAGTTGGAAGAGCGCATCTACCGTCTGCGGTGCGTTGAGGCGTGGTCGATGGTTATTCCCTGGATCGGCTTCCCCATTTCCGCCTTGCTCAAGCAGGTCGAGCCCACCTCCAAAGCGAAGTTCATCCGCTTTGAAACGCTGCAGGATCCAAAAAGCATGCCGGGTCAGCGCTCCAGTTTCGGCTTGATCGACTGGCCTTATATAGAAGGGCTGCGCCTGGACGAGGCGATGAATCCATTGGCGATCCTTGCCGTTGGTATGTATGGGCGAGAGTTGCCTAACCAGAACGGTGCACCGTTGCGGTTGGTCGTGCCTTGGAAATACGGCTTCAAGAGTGTGAAGTCGATTGTGCGCATCAGCCTTGTCAGCGAACAGCCGAAAACGACCTGGCAGAGTATTGCCGCCGATGAGTATGGCTTCTATGCGAACGTGAACCCGACGGTTGACCATCCGCGCTGGACCCAGGCGCGGGAACGTCGTTTGCCGAGCGGTCTTTTCAGCCCGAACGTGCGCGAGACCCAGATGTTCAATGGCTACTCCGATGAGGTCGCCTCTTTATATACGGGCCTCGACCTGCGGAAGAACTATTGATGCGCTATCCGCTCTGGCGCATTGGCGTCTTTATAGCTGTCGCGGTATGGCCGTTGTTCTGGCTATATGAGGCCTGGAGTTTTGCCCTAGGGCCCGACCCTGGGAAGGTGCTGGTGGATCGCCTCGGCCTGGGCACCTTGATTCTGTTGCTGATCACGCTTGGCATGACTCCGCTTCAGAAACTGAGCGGTTGGGCGGGGTGGATTGCGGTACGCCGACAACTGGGGTTGTGGTGCTTTGCCTATGTGGCGCTGCATTTGGCAGCCTATTGCGTGTTTGTCCTCGGGCTTGACTGGTCGCAGCTGGGCGTGGAATTGCGTAAGCGCCCGTACATCATTGTCGGCACGTTGGGGTTTGTGGGCTTGCTGGTTTTGGCTTCGACCTCCAATCGTTATAGTCAGCGACGGTTGGGGAGCCGCTGGAAGAAGCTGCACCGTTTGGTCTATGTGATTCTCGGACTAGGTTTGCTGCACATGCTCTGGATAGTTCGGGCTGATTTGAAGGAGTGGGCTGTCTACGCTTCCATTGGTGCGCTGCTTCTTCTATTGCGGGTGCCACCGGTGATGCGCCGAATCCCTCGCCTTATTGCTAAAAAACCGTCTTCTGCAACAAAACTGTAATTAGCCCTTGACGGCAGATTCTGTGCGCCTATAATTCGCCCCACTTCCGGCGCAGTCGAAACGGAAAACTTCTTGGTAAACAATGAGTTAAGTGGTTTTCGACAGCAGGTCGCTTCAGTTCATCGAAGCCAAAAGGAAGTTGAAAAAGAGGTGTTGGCAGCAGCGTGTAACGCTGTAGAATTCGCCTCCCGCTTACGAGAGATCGCAAGCGCAAGTGGTTGAAGTTGTTGAAGAAATCTTCGAAAACTTCTGAAAATAACCGCTTGACAGCAAATGAGGCTGCTGTAGAATGCGCGCCTCGGTTGAGACGAAACATCTTAACCAACCGCTCTTTAACAACTGAATCAAGCAATTCGTGTGGGTGCTTGTGGAGTCAGACTGATAGTCAACAAGATTATCAGCATCACAAGTTACTCCGCGAGAAATCAAAGATGTAACCAACGATTGCTGAGCCAAGTTTAGGGTTTCTTAAAAACCCAAAGATGTTTGAACTGAAGAGTTTGATCATGGCTCAGATTGAACGCTGGCGGCAGGCCTAACACATGCAAGTCGAGCGGTAGAGAGAAGCTTGCTTCTCTTGAGAGCGGCGGACGGGTGAGTAAAGCCTAGGAATCTGCCTGGTAGTGGGGGATAACGTTCGGAAACGGACGCTAATACCGCATACGTCCTACGGGAGAAAGCAGGGGACCTTCGGGCCTTGCGCTATCAGATGAGCCTAGGTCGGATTAGCTAGTTGGTGAGGTAATGGCTCACCAAGGCGACGATCCGTAACTGGTCTGAGAGGATGATCAGTCACACTGGAACTGAGACACGGTCCAGACTCCTACGGGAGGCAGCAGTGGGGAATATTGGACAATGGGCGAAAGCCTGATCCAGCCATGCCGCGTGTGTGAAGAAGGTCTTCGGATTGTAAAGCACTTTAAGTTGGGAGGAAGGGCAGTTACCTAATACGTGATTGTTTTGACGTTACCGACAGAATAAGCACCGGCTAACTCTGTGCCAGCAGCCGCGGTAATACAGAGGGTGCAAGCGTTAATCGGAATTACTGGGCGTAAAGCGCGCGTAGGTGGTTTGTTAAGTTGGATGTGAAATCCCCGGGCTCAACCTGGGAACTGCATTCAAAACTGACTGACTAGAGTGTGGTAGAGGGTGGTGGAATTTCCTGTGTAGCGGTGAAATGCGTAGATATAGGAAGGAACACCAGTGGCGAAGGCGACCACCTGGACCAACACTGACACTGAGGTGCGAAAGCGTGGGGAGCAAACAGGATTAGATACCCTGGTAGTCCACGCCGTAAACGATGTCAACTAGCCGTTGGGAGCCTTGAGCTCTTAGTGGCGCAGCTAACGCATTAAGTTGACCGCCTGGGGAGTACGGCCGCAAGGTTAAAACTCAAATGAATTGACGGGGGCCCGCACAAGCGGTGGAGCATGTGGTTTAATTCGAAGCAACGCGAAGAACCTTACCAGGCCTTGACATCCAATGAACTTTCCAGAGATGGATTGGTGCCTTCGGGAACATTGAGACAGGTGCTGCATGGCT
Organism: Pseudomonas sp. 28 E 9; assembly: GCF_900004785.1. Classification (NCBI taxonomy): domain Bacteria; kingdom Pseudomonadati; phylum Pseudomonadota; class Gammaproteobacteria; order Pseudomonadales; family Pseudomonadaceae; genus Pseudomonas; species Pseudomonas sp. 28 E 9. The sequence continues at coordinate 112,947 of NZ_CVTK01000022.1, forward strand.
GTCGTCAGCTCGTGTCGTGAGATGTTGGGTTAAGTCCCGTAACGAGCGCAACCCTTGTCCTTAGTTACCAGCACGTAATGGTGGGCACTCTAAGGAGACTGCCGGTGACAAACCGGAGGAAGGTGGGGATGACGTCAAGTCATCATGGCCCTTACGGCCTGGGCTACACACGTGCTACAATGGTCGGTACAGAGGGTTGCCAAGCCGCGAGGTGGAGCTAATCCCACAAAACCGATCGTAGTCCGGATCGCAGTCTGCAACTCGACTGCGTGAAGTCGGAATCGCTAGTAATCGCGAATCAGAATGTCGCGGTGAATACGTTCCCGGGCCTTGTACACACCGCCCGTCACACCATGGGAGTGGGTTGCACCAGAAGTAGCTAGTCTAACCTTCGGGAGGACGGTTACCACGGTGTGATTCATGACTGGGGTGAAGTCGTAACAAGGTAGCCGTAGGGGAACCTGCGGCTGGATCACCTCCTTAATCGACGACATCAGCTGCTCCATAAGTTCCCACACGAATTGCTTGATTCATTGAAGAAGACGA